>CAZJBN010000264.1:0-1502 GCA_964543955.1 uncultured Bifidobacteriaceae bacterium | reverse complement strand
CTCGTCTTCGTCGGCGTGCAGAACCGGTCGCCGGCAGAGCAGATGGTGCCGACGTCCACCGATCCATCGGCATGGCGGCACTTCGAAGTCGAGGGAGACACGCTGCGCATCTGGCAGGTCGGGCCAGACGGCCAACCGGCCGGCGTGCTGGTGTTCAGGCGGGTGTCGTAGAAGTAACGCCGTCAGGACCCGCCGAACCTCAGGATGCCAACGAGCACGAAACCGGCGGCGGCGATGAGGGTCGGGACGATCGCCCCGGCGGCCAGCCAGAGCGGCGAGACGCCGCCCTCGAAGTGCTTGCCGAGAATCGCCTGTCCGGCCGGGTTGGGCGCGTTGGCGATCACGGTGAGCCCGCCGCCCGTGACCGCACCCGCCACCACCGCGTACTTCATCACGTCGCTCAAGTCGGGAACGAGTGTCGCCAGGTAGGTGATGAGCGCGTTGTCGTTGAAGGCCGTCAGGATCGTGGCGCTCGCGAAGAGCGGCATCGGCGACAAGCCGCCGAGAACCGGCGCAATCCACCAGCCCTGCAGGCCGCCGTGCGTGACCAGCCCCGCGAGGAAGAACCCGACGAGCAACGGCCCCTTGAGGTCGATGGGGGACTGATGCGGGGAAGTGGCCTTGGCAAAGCCCAGGAAGAAGAGGAACGCGCCGATGAAGAACGCGGGGTAGTGCGCCTCGACGACAATGAAGGCGAGGAAGGCCACGTGCACCGCCACGATGCCGCGTGGAACGCCAGGCGCGGGCGACTGCAGATCGTCGTCCGGCACCGGGGGTTTCGTGCTCATCTCCCAGAGCTCGCGCCTGAAGACCATGTAGTAAAGAAGCGTCGAACCGGCGATGGCCACCATGGCTTTCCACCCGAAGGACGAGGCCATGAAGGGAAGCGACCACTCCCAGGACCGAGCGACCATCAGCACGGGCGGCGCGGCAAAGTGCGTGAGCGTGCCGCCGATCGATACGCTGACGAACAGCAGGCCGAGCGTCGCGTAACTCAGGGCGCGGCCGGGCCGCAGGTCGAAGAACTGGCGACTGAGGAGGAGCGCCGAGATGGTCATCGCCGCCGGCTCGGTGATGAACGAGCCGAGGAGCGGCCCGACAATCAGAATGGCCAGCCACCAGGCGGCGGGCGTGCCTCCTCCGATCGACGCCAGCCGGCGCATCATCGCTTCGGCAAGGCCGATGATCGGCCGCGAGGCCGCCACCGCCATCACGACGACCACGAACATCGGCTCGGTGTAGTTGACCGTGTGATTGATGTAGTCGGTGGCCGTGCCCCATCCGAACCACGCGGTGATCGCCGCCAGCAGGACGATGGCCCAGAGCCCGAAGACGACCTCCACCTCGCCCAGGAAGTGCAGCATTTCGGCGACGAAACCTGGTTGTGGCTCGAGACCGCGCGCGCGCCGGCGCCTGTCGTGCGCGTGCTGGGCATCGTGCGCCCAGCGCCGGAAGGTGTTGGCTGCGAAGGTGTGGAGGACGGCCAGGAAGAAGATGCCGGT
>CAZJBN010000263.1:0-1597 GCA_964543955.1 uncultured Bifidobacteriaceae bacterium | reverse complement strand
CCTGTGCACTCCGTGCACCCCGGGCACCCGTGCACGGGTGCCCGGAGTGCAAAGTTGCCTGAGGTGCACAGGGCTTGCCGCGCCGTAGCTCGCCGGATGGACCACCACGAGTGGCGGGTACCCATACTTGGCTTCTTGTAGAGGCAACCCTTCAGGGTTGCCTGCGAGCCGGTGCAGAGGTGCTCAGACATCGGGCTGCCGGGGTGCCTGGCTGCCGCGTGCCGCGTGCACGGAGTAGGATCAGGGTCTTCCCGGAGGCCCTATGCGTGTTGTGCGATCACGATTCGTTTCTCTTGCGGCTGGTTCCTGCGCGGCGGCCGCGTTCATCCTGTCGGCAGCCTGTGGCGGGAGCCAGCCTGCTGCGCCGCCGGGCGTCACTGTCTTCGACGGTGCCCGGGTCATTGTCGGGGACGGCCGTCCGCCCATCGAGAACGCGACGATTGTCGTGGACGGCGCGCGCATCGTGCAGGTCGGTCCATCAGTCAGGGTAGACGCACCGGCAGGCGCCCCTCGAGTGGACCTGACGGGCAAGACCATCATGCCGGCGATCATCGACACCCACACGCACCTTGGCCAGACCACCGAGGAGCTGACGGCGGACTTGCGGCGGCGTGCCGAGTTTGGCGTGGGCGGGACGCTCAGCATGGGCCTTGATGCCGGCGAGGTGCCGTTTCAGGTTCGTGCGAATCCGCCCGAAGGCGCCGCGGTGTACCTCACGGCCGGGCGCGGCATCACGTCTCCCGAGCCCGGGCGCTCCGAGGTGCCGTACTGGGTGACGACCGAGGAGGAGGCGCGAAAGGCCGTCCAGGCACAGGCTGCGCTGAAGGTCGACTTCATCAAGATCTGGGTGGATGACCGCGGCGGCAAGTACAAGAAGCTGCCGCCCGAGCTCTATGGGCCGGTGATTGACGAAGCGCACAAGCATGGGCTCCGCGTGGCCGCGCACATCTTCAACCTGTCGGACGCCAAGGGTCTGCTCGAGGCGGGGGTCGACGCCTTCGCGCACGGCATCCGTGACGTGGATGTCGATGACGAAGTCGTCGAGATGATCAAGGCGCGACCGAACGTGGTGCTCATCCCGAACATGCCCGATCGAGGTGTCGCGGTCGACTACGGCTGGCTGAAGGGCAGCCTTCCCGAGTCGGAGCTCGCGAAGATTCAGGCGGCATCGACCGATCGTCCCGACGCGCAGAAGGCCTTCGGCATCCAGGCCCGGAACCTGGCCAGGCTCGCCGATGCGGGCATGACGATCGCCGTCGGCACCGACGGCAACACGCCGTGGGCGCCGCACGTCGAGATGGCGGACATGGTCGCCTCGGGCATGACGCCGGCCCAGGTCATCGTCGCCGCGACGAAGAACGGGGCGGACTTTCTCGGCCTGACCGACAGGGGCACCATCGAAGCGGGGAACGTGGCCGACTTCATCGTGCTCGACGCCAACCCGCTCGACGACATCACCAACACGCGGAAGATCTCGGCCGTCTACCTCGGTGGGAAGGTTGTCAACCGCCAGTAGTCTGGATACGCAGATGCGCAGACAGACGCAGATGCGCAGACAGACACAGATGCGCAGACAGACGCAGATGCGCAGACAGAC
>CAZJBN010000262.1:0-1643 GCA_964543955.1 uncultured Bifidobacteriaceae bacterium | reverse complement strand
ATCGAGTACATCGAGGGCGAAGGCATCGAAGTGCTGGATTCGATCTCCTTTGAGATTCCTGACAATCTAGAGGTTGGCAGACGGGATCCGGCCCTGCTGCTGGACGACGTAAGGCGTCTCAAGACTGCGAACGTCGATGCCGTGGTATTGTCGGCTTGCGTTCAAATGCAGTCTCTTCCCTCGATACAGGCCGCGCAAGACCATCTTGGTATCCCTCCCGCGCCGCACGAAATGATTGGACAGCCCTTTGGAGCAAGGAGAATGGGGTATGTCCAGACAGAAACCGGGCGAGGCTGGAGCCTCGGAGGGAGCCCGGAGGGCGACCGGAGAGGCCTCAGCCTCGCCGAGCCGCGGCGGCACCGGGCGGTGGTCGGCCCGACGGAAGGTCTCGGTGGTGCTCGAGCTATTGCGCGGTGCCGACCTGGAGAGCGTTAGTCGTCGCCACGGCGTGACGGCCGCGAAGGTGTCAGCCTGGCGGGATGAGTTCCTCGCGGGGGGTGAAGCGCACCTCAAGAGCCGGGACACGTATGTCGACGACGAGGAGACGCAGCGCCTGAAGCGCGTGGTCGCCGAGCAGGCGGTCAGCAACGAGCTGCTGAAAGAGAAGATTCGTCACCTGGAGAACAGCGGCCCTTTGGGCTGGTGGAGGTCGAAGCGATGAGTCGCCGGACGTCGCCCTCCACGCACCGGCCGTATGGGATCGCGCGCGTCGTGCGCGAATGGGATCTGACCCGCTCGACGCTCTACGCACAGCGGGCGCGACGCGCGCAGCCGGCGACCGGCCGTCGGGGGCGTCCCCCGGCGCTCGACGACGCGGGGCTACTCGCCGCCATCCGCACCGTCCTGGCCGAGAGTCCGTTTCACGGCGAAGGGCACCGGAAGATCTGGGCCCGCCTCCGCGCCCTGAAGGGCGTGCGCAGTTCGATGCGTCGGGTGCTGCGGGTGATGCGCGAGGCGGGGCTCTTGTCGCCCGCGCGCCAGCCGGAGCCGGTCGTCGAGCGCCCACATGAGGGCACGATCGTGACGGCCCGTCCCAACGTGATGTGGGGCACGGACGCGACCGCCGCCGTGACGTTGGTCGAGGGCGCCGCCACGATCTTTGCGGCGATCGACCACTGCACCGCCGAGTGCGTCGGCATCCACGCCGCCAAGCATGGCGATCGTTTCGAAGCCCTCGAACCGATCCGCCAAGGCGTCCGCGACCACTTCGGCGGCCTCGCCCCGGCGACCGCCGCCGGCCTGGCGCTGCGCCACGATCACGGGAGCGTGTATCTCAGTGCCGACTTCCAAGCCGAGGTCCGCTTTCTGGGCATGACCTCGTCGCCAGCCTTCGTTCGCCAGCCCGAGGGGAACGGCTGCATCGAACGCTTCTTTCGCACCCTCAAGGAGCAGCTCCTCTGGGTGCGGCACTTCTCGACCATCGAAGACCTGCGACAGGCCTTGCTCGTGTTCAAGGAGACCTACAACCGCGAGTGGCTGATTGCGCGACTCGGCTATCGGTCGCCGGCGCAGGTCCGTCAGGCGTTTGCGCTCACGCCCGCGGCGTGATTACCATCAACGCGCTGTCCAATCCTCGTGCGGCCGTACAATGCGAGGGTCGGTCGGTTTAGTCAGATGAGCGTCAAAGCCATCGGTGAGCGCGC
>CAZJBN010000261.1:0-1648 GCA_964543955.1 uncultured Bifidobacteriaceae bacterium | reverse complement strand
TAGTGCTCCCACTGAGCCTGAGGGATCTGATCGGCAAAGGCCGAGACATGGAAGTAGTCCTCCACGTCGACAGTCAGAGCGTTGAGCACGGGGGCCATCTCTAGGATCCCCCCCGGACGAGGACCGTCTTGATCGTTTCGAGCACGATATACAGCCCGAAGGGGGTGGACATGTGCTTGATGTAGAACAGGTCGTACTGGAGCTTTTCCTGCGAATCGTCCACCGACGCGCCGTAACGGTGCCGCACCTGCGCCCAGCCGGTGAGGCCCGGCCGGACCACGTGACGCTGGCCGTAGAACGGAATCTGCTTGGTCAGCTCCGCAATGAACTCAGGCCGCTCGGGCCGAGGGCCCACGAAGCTCATGTCGCCCCTGAGCACGTTCCAGAGCTGCGGCAGCTCGTCGAGGCGCGTGCGGCGGAGGAAGCGGCCCACCGGCGTCACACGCGGATCGTTCTCGGTGGACCACACGGCACCGGTCGCCGTTTCTGCGTCCGTGCGCATCGAGCGAAACTTGTAGATCGTGAAGACGACACCGTCCTTGCCGACGCGCTGCTGGCTGTAGAGAGCCGCGCCGGATGAGCCGAGCCGGACCGCGATCGCGACGAGTGCCATGATCGGCGCCGCCAGAATCAGGCCGACCACCGCTGCGGCGATGTCAGCGGTCCTCTTGACGGTGCCCATCACGACACTCTTGCGGAAGCCATCCGAGAAGATCATCCAGCTGGGGCGCAGGTTCTCGACTGCAATCTTGCCGGTGTACTGCTCGTACACGGACACCAGGTGGTCGAACCGAACGCCCTGGTTCAGCTTCATCTCGAGCAGTTCGTCCATCTTCAACTTGCCGCGCGCGTCCGCGAGGCTCACGACGACCCGGTCCACGCGCCGGGCGCGGACGATGGATGGAATATCGCTCACGACGCCGATGACGCCGGGGTTGATGATGGGCGCGCCAACCATGTCCGGATCGCTGTCCACGAAACCGACCAGATCCACCCCAAGTTCGCTGCGCCGCTCGAACAGCTCACGCGCCAGCGTGATGGCGGCCGTGCCCGTGCCGACGATCAGCAGGCGCTCGGTCGGTCCGCCCTTGATCGACAGCCACTCGAAGGCCACGCGCCAGCCGGCCACAACGGCGATGATCAGAACAGAGGCCAGGGCGAACACGCCGCGGCCGATGACGAGCGAGGGAATCCAGTAATAGACCAGCGCAAGGATGACCGAGGCGGCGCCGAGCGCGCGAAGCAACCCAGTGAAGAGATCGCGCCGATCGGAGAGCGTCCGAAGATCGTACAGGTCACAGTAGTGAAGGCAGACCTGAAGCACCAGCGCGACGAGCGACGCCCGCCACAGCACCGCGAAGACATCTGGCACGAACGCGTCCTCGACCCCGAATCTCGCAACGGCGGCGATGACCACCGACAACACGATCAACGCGTGCTCGACCACGACGAGCCCGCCTCGACGAAGGCTGAATCTTCCGGTGATGATGCCGTACATCGCTTGCCCTCACGCCTCGGATGCCGCACCAGTCGGGGCGTAGTAGTAGTACCCGTCTGCGTGGCCACCTTCGACGGCGTTCAGCACGATGCCGAGAATCTGATCCCGTCCGATGGCGTCGACGGACTTCACGACTTCGTCGTGCTGAGT
>CAZJBN010000260.1:0-1657 GCA_964543955.1 uncultured Bifidobacteriaceae bacterium | reverse complement strand
TGGCAGGCCCGAAGCGGTCGAGAACAAGCGAAACGACCACACCTGACCAGCGGCATGCTGGCGTAGCGCACCAACCTCGATCGCGGTTGCCGGATGTGCGTCATGCAGTGCCTTGGCGATGCGGTTCTCGGGAACGGCAGCGTCCCCATGCGTCCGCACGAGCAGCCATCCCGCTTCGGGATCCGCCGCAATGGCTGGAAAGTACACGCTCGTGCGGGCCACGCCGTCGAGCAGTGTGCCGTTGACCACATCTTCGACGATGTGGGCCTGATCCGAATCGGTGGACAGGTTAGTTACGCCAGTCTTCGTTCATTCTCTTCTTCCAACATCGTCCAATGAAAGCCCTACAGGGTGCTCGGCGGCGGTCAGGTCAAGCACGATGGTGAGGACGGGCGCCGCCGAGTGCCCCCCTCGTGTCCGGCTATGCGGCTGTCTCGCGCTCGAACCTAGCCGGGCTGATCTTGCCGATCGTCGAATGCCGACGCCGTTGGTTATAGAACATCTCGATGTAGTCGAACAACGCCATCTTCGCATCGCTGTAGCTCGGAAACCGCTCGGCCTCCTCGCGCTTGACGGTCGAGAAGAAGGCTTCCATCACCGCGTTGTCGTAGCAGTCGGCCCGACGGCTCATACTGCACGTGATGCCGTGCGACGCCAGGTAGCGCTGATAGTCCTCGCAGGTGTAGGTGCAGCCCCGATCCGAGTGATGGAGCAGACCGGGCTCGGGACACCGCCGCCGGACCGCCATCTCAAGGGCCTTCAACGTGACGCGCCGATCATTGACCGCGCTGATCGCCCAGCCGACGACGAACCGCGAGTACAGATCGAGGATCGCCGCAAGATACAGCTTGCCGTACTCGCCGACCAGGAACTCGCTCGTGTCCCCGACCCACCGCTGATTCGGGCCCGCGGCCGTGAAGTCGCGGGCGAGGACATTTGGGGCGATCGGATCGGTGTGGTCGCTCATGGTCGTGGTCTTGAACCGTCGCCGAACCTTGCCCTGGATGCCTTCCTCCCGCATCAACCGGGCGACGCGCTTCTCGCTGACCGCTTCACCATCCTCCTGGAGGTCCTTCCACAGATTGGGACGGCCGTAGCGATGCCCGCTGGCGGCATGGAAGGCGCGCAGTTTCGTGCGCAACACCAGATCGCGCTGCGCGCGGGCCGAGAGCCCGCGGCGCGTCCACGCGTAGAACCCGCTGCGGGTTACCTGCATACACCGGCAGAGAATCGTGACCCGATGCTCGACCTTCTTCGCCGCGATGAAGGCAAACCTCACCGGCTCTGCTTCGCGAAGAACGCCGTGGCTTTTTTTAGGATGTCTCGCTCTTCTTCCGCGATCCGGAGGGCTCGGCGGAGCCGCACCAGCTCCTCGCGCTCGGCGGTCGTCAGGCCGGTGCGCCCCTTGGAGCGATTCGCCTGCGCCTGCTTGACCCACTGGCCCAAGGCCGACGCGACCAGGTCGAGCTCACGCGCCACGGCCGTGACGCTCTTGCCCTCATCCAGTACTAAGCGAACGGCCTGCTCTTTGAATTCGTCCGTGAATCGCCGACGAGGCCGTCGGCTTCTCGTTTCCGCCATTGAGGACATCGTATCCACCTTTCGGAAGATGTCCACCAAAGCGGATCAAGCCCACTTCGCCGAGATTGTCGAGGAC
>CAZJBN010000259.1:0-1707 GCA_964543955.1 uncultured Bifidobacteriaceae bacterium | reverse complement strand
GCCCTGGACCAGGGCAACTCCCCACTGCCGTCGAAAGACGGCACTTGCTTCCCAACTGAATTCCTACTGAAAGACCGCGGGCAAGTCACTAACGTCTGTACGGACGACTCCCGTTTCGCAAGGAATGGAAGCAACGTCCGGTGGTAAGAAGCAGGAGCGGTCATGTGGCCCGCCTTGCTCCTTGCAAAGGCTTCGGCGTCGGCCTGCGCCCCAGGTTGCGCACGGGTCGTGTCCCAAGGAGTGGTGTAGGTAGCTTGGGGTAAGTAGCCCGCGGCCGCGACCGCTGACGAGTCAGGCGGCGGCGGGCTACTTATCCCCAGCGGTGGTCACCGGCGATTTCCGGGTAGAGGTCGGGTTGCTGACACCAACCAAGGACCGAGGACACCACCGATGACCAACGAGATGATGAACCTGCGCGCGCTCGTGGAGAAGGCTGCCGACAGCGATGTGTTGCGCGACATGATCGGCTATGCCGCCGGGCGGCTGATGGAGATGGAGGTCGGCGTGCTGACCGGAGCGGCGCACGGCGAGAAGAGCGCGAGCCGGCTGGTGCAGCGCAACGGCTACCGCGATCGCGACTGGGAGACGCGAGCGGGCACCGTCGAGCTGCGCATCCCCAGGCTGCGCAAGGGCAGCTACTTCCCGAGCTTCATCGAGCCGCGGCGGATGGCGGAGAAGGCGCTGACGGCGGTGATCCAGGAAGCCTACATCCAGGGCATCTCGACCCGATCGGTCGACGAGCTGGTCAAGGCAATGGGCATGACCGGTATCTCCAAGAGCCAGGTGAGCCGGCTGTGCGAGGACATCGACCAGCGCGTCAAGGCGTTCCTCGATCGGCCGATCGAGGGCGACTGGCCGTACCTGTGGATCGACGCCACCTACGTGAAGGTTCGCCACGATGGCCGCATCGTGTCGGTGGCCGTGATCGTTGCTGTCGGGGTCAATACCGACGGCCGTCGCGAGGTTCTCGGCATGGACATCGGGCCCTCGGAGGCCGAGACGTTCTGGACGGACTTCCTGCGCAAGCTCGCCCGCCGCGGCCTGCGCGGCGTCAAGCTGGTGATCTCCGACTCCCATGAAGGCATCAAGGCGGCGGTGTCGAAGATCCTCACCGCTTCCTGGCAGCGCTGCCGCGTCCACTTCATGCGCAACGTCCTGGCCCACGCCGGGCGCAGCGGCCGCCGCGTGGTCTCTGCCTTCATTGCAACCGCTTTCGCCCAGGACGACGCCAGGCAGGCCTCGGCGCAGTGGCGACGCGTCGCCGACCAGCTCCGGCCCAAGGTGCCCAAGCTCGCCGCCCTGATGGACGAGGCCGAACCCGATGTGCTCGCCTACATGAGCTTCCCGACGCAACACCGCGCCAAGCTGCATTCCACCAACCCGCTCGAGCGTCTCAACGGCGAGATCAAGCGACGCACCGACGTCGTCGGCATCTTCCCCAACGAGGACGCCATCGTCAGACTCGTCGGCGCCATCCTGCTCGAGCAGAACGACGAGTGGGCCGTCCAGCGCGCCAGGTACATCACCCTGGAAAGCATCGCTCCGATCAGCGATGATCATCTGGTCGGGCTGCCCAATGTAGCTGCCTGACCGATCCGGCCGACACCCGGAAACGACGTGCCCTCCGCAGGCACCTACACCATGAATTGGGACGCGATCCAAGGCGCTAACTTTGCCGCTCCAGCCGTGTGGCTGCATCCTCGCGGC
>CAZJBN010000258.1:0-1730 GCA_964543955.1 uncultured Bifidobacteriaceae bacterium | reverse complement strand
AAAAAGAAAACGGTCCGCAAGCCAATGCCAGCGGAGCCGTTCCGGCAGTCTCGGTTTCAATATAGCAAGTTTGGCCGGTTTTTCACGCGGATTCTGTGCTTCCCCAGGGGACGGCGGCGTTTTGACGCCCAAAAACGTATGGCCCGCCCCGTTGGCAAGTCGGTTGCGTCAGGCTTTGTTCGGTCGTGCACAAACGTATCCGGCGTAGCGGCGCGTTGGCCCTCGCCATGATGGAGATCCGCGCGTCCTGGTCCTCATAAAAGGCCCGGCGTCGATGCGCCGTTTTTTGAACCAGGCTTCCAGGGACGCGGGTGTTCGACCCTTCCGGCCATCAGCCTCCTTCCGCCAACCTCGTCGAACTACGGCTTTCGTTGGGAAGCGGCCGCAGTCGATACCTTCGTCTCAGGCCGCCACGACCTGTCCCCATCCACGCTCGAAGCCGACGCCGCGCCGCAGGGTCGCCCAGGCGATGCGGGCGAGCTTGGCCGCCAGCGCGACGATGACGACGTTTCGGTGAGCCCGCGACAATAGACCTCGAAGCCAATCGCCCAGGGGTGTCGCCTGTCTGGAGAGGCTCGGCAGCGCCGCACGCGCTCCATGGATCAGCAGCATGCGCAGGTAGGTGTTCCCGCGCTTGGTGATGCTGAGCAGCCGCGGCTTGCCGCCGGTCGTCATCTGCTTCGGCACGAGGCCGAGCCACGCTGGGATGTCGCGTGCCCGCCGGAACGCCTCACCGTCTCCAACGGCCGCAACCAGCGCGGTTGCGCCAAGGACGCCGATGCCGGGTATCGAGGTCAGCCGGCTCGCGGCTTCGTCGGCACGCGTATGCGCGGCCAGGTCGTCGTTCAAGGCATCGATCCGTTCGTCGAAGGAGCGCCATTCGGCGCGCATGTCGGCAATGAGCGTCACAATGCGGGTCGAAAGGTCCGAAGGCGGCTCGGCGAGGAACGGATCGAGTTCCCGTTCGAGGACCTTGCGTCCCTGCGGGAACGTATGGCCACGCTCGAGCAGGAGCGCCCGGAGCTGGTTCACGAGCGCCTTGCGCGCTGCCACCAGGCGAGAGCGTGCCCGGTGCAAGGTCTGCAGGTCGAGCCGATCCTGGCTCTTCAACTCCACGAAGCGCATGGTCGGCCGCGTCGCGGCCTCGGCGATCCCCACCGCATCGTTGTCGTCGTTCTTCTGCGCACGGACGTAAGGCCGCACATATTCGGGTGACATCAGCCGGACCTCATGCCCGTTCGAAGCAAAGAGACGACCGATGTGATGAGCGCCGCAGCACGCCTCCATGGCGACGGTACACGGGGAAAGACTGCCCGCGAGTTCGGCTAGCGTCGACCGCCTGACGCGGCGGCGCAGAACGACCTGCCCCTCCGCGTCCAGGCCCACAACGCTGTTCAGGTTCTTGCCCAGATCGATTCCAAGGGTCACGATGGTCATAGGTCCGCTCCTTTCTCTCAAACACACCGGCACCATAACTCGGCACCGGAGGGAGGGGCGGGCCATCCCATAAAAGACCGCGCCCGCCACCGAGCAGGATCGCCCCGACATCGTGAAGCGGCGGCAGGCATGGTTCGACGGCCAGATCGATCTCGACCCGGATCGGCTGGTCTTCATCGACGAGACCTGGGCCTCCACGAACATGGCGCGGCGGCACGGACGATGCGCTCGCGGCGAGCGGCTGAGGGTTGGCGTGCCGCACGGGCACTGGAAGACGACCACTTTCGTCGCCG
>CAZJBN010000257.1:0-1746 GCA_964543955.1 uncultured Bifidobacteriaceae bacterium | reverse complement strand
CCTGTCCATCGACGAGCAGGCGCCCGAAGCCCTTGCGGCGCAGGACGTCGATCACGGACGGCGATTCCTGGGGCGCCAGTTCCAGCACCATGGCCTTCGGCGCACCCCGCCTGACGCCCCGAGTCTTCCGGGCAGGCCTCGCGCGCTCCGCCGGCTCGCCGTCGCGGTTGGCGTCCGCTCCGTCGCCCTCCTCGCCATTGGGCGGGACCGACGTCGCGTCCATGGTCACGAGGGGCAGCTCGTAGCCGATGAGCAGCCGCGTCCCGTCCGGCAGCCGCTGCAGGCGATCGGCGACGACTTCAGCGGTCTCGCGAATCACCTCCTGTCCGCATTGGCGGCAGATGGTCTTGCCCACACGCGCAAAGAGCAGGCGCATGTAGTCGTGGATCTCGGTCACGGTGCCAACGGTCGATCGCGGGTTCCTGACGGAGTTCTTCTGGCGGATGGCAATCGAGGGACAGATGCCCTCGATCGATTCCACGTCGGGCTTCTCCATGCGCTCGAGGAACTGCCGGGCATAGGCGGAGAGGGACTCGACATAGCGGCGCTGCCCTTCGGCGTAGACCGTGTCGAAGGCAAGCGACGACTTGCCCGACCCACTCACCCCCGTGATGACGATGAGCTTCCCGACGGGCAGGCTCAGGTCGACGTTCTTCAGGTTGTGCGTACGCGCGCCGCGTACGACGATGGCTGGGTGTGTTCGAGAGGCCGGCTGCATGAAGTCCTCTGGCCCGGTGCGTACAGGCGCCCGCCGAAGCAGGTCCCGTAAACCACTCATGGTACCACACGGGGGCAGAGCACGGGGACGGAGCGCGGGGGCAAAGCGCGGAGGTTCGGGCGCGAACCTCCGTGCTTCGACCCTTCGAGCGTTGACCGTTCAGTCTCTATCGTTCGTCGTCGGATTCGTGAACGGCTTGCCCTTCCAGAACGATTGCAGCGTCGTCCAGCGCGCGGCGGCGGCGTCGCGGTCGCCTGCCGCGGCATAGGCGGCAGCCGCGCCGTGCAGCGACCGGGTGCGATTGGGCATGCGGAGCAGGCACTCGTCGAAGGCCGCGGCCGCTTCGGCGGCGTTGCCCGCGCGCAGGAGGACTTCGCCGAGCAGCTCGTGCGAGGGCTTGACCGGGTCGGCGGCGCCGTTGGGCGGACGCATGCTCTCCTCGATCTGCACGGCCTCCTTCAACAGCGTGATCGCCTGATCCTTCTGTCCCTTCGCCTCGGCCACGAGCGCCGCAAGCTCCTTCTGCATGATGCGCGCACCCTTGCCTGCGTCCGGGTTGCCGCCGGCTGGTGACGGTGCCGGCGCCGGCCCGTGGTCGGCGTGCGGATTGGCGGCAGCTCCGATCCCTGGTGCGGCTGCGACCTTCGCGTCGAGCAGGGCCAGCATCTTCTCCGCGGTGGCCGTGTCGCCGGTCCGGATGGCGCTCATGCCGTTGGCCAGAATCGTCTCGTTCGACGCGTCTTCGTTGACCGGCTGCACCTTCCATTCCTCGGACTCGATGGTGTAGCGCGCCTTGGTGAGCGCGATGACGCCGGACAGGCGCGGGTTCGGGTTGGCTGCCGCGAGCTCCTCGAACATCCGGATGCGCTCACGCGCGCCGGCGTAGTCGCCGAGCTGCAGGAAGCCGTACTGGCTCCAGTCACCCGAGTGCGCCATGTCACCGGGCGAGTCGCCCGGCTCGAAGAGGTCCCGTCCGACGTTGAACGCGCGCACGTTCTGATGGGCGACTTCGTCCCACATGCCGTGCT
>CAZJBN010000256.1:0-1747 GCA_964543955.1 uncultured Bifidobacteriaceae bacterium | reverse complement strand
GCTCGGCGATCCTGACGTGAACCTGGGCAACCTCGACCTGTACCTGCGCCAGCCCACTTTCAAGCGATGCCACGCGGGTCTTCAATTCCCGGACATCTTCGCGCGTGTCGTCGACGGCGCGACGGATATGGCGCAGATGTTCAAGAACAAGATTCTCGGTCTCGGTCATTTCGAAACCATATCACAAACCGCCTACCGCGAAAACTTCTTGTACTTGATGCGCTTCGGCATGATCGAGTCTTCGCCGAGCCTTCGTACCTTGTCCTTCTCGTAGTCCTGGAAGTTGCCCTCGAACCATTCGACGTGGCTGTCGCCTTCGAAGGCAAGGATATGCGTCGCGATGCGATCGAGAAACCAGCGATCGTGGCTGATGATGACGGCGCAGCCGGCGAAATCCTCCAGAGCCTCTTCCAGCGCGCGCAGCGTGTCGACGTCGAGATCGTTGGTCGGTTCGTCGAGCAGCAGCAGGTTGGCGCCGGACCGCAGCATCTTGGCGAGATGCACGCGGTTGCGCTCGCCGCCCGAGAGCTGTCCGACCTTCTTCTGTTGATCGGCGCCCTTGAAGTTGAACGCCGACACGTAGGCGCGGGAGTTCACCTCCTTCTTGCCGAGCAGGATCTGATCGTTCTTGTCCGAGATTTCCTCCCAGACGTTGTTCTTGTCGTTGAGGGCGTCGCGCGACTGATCGACGTAGCCGAGCTGGACCGACTCGCCCACCGTGATGGTGCCGGCGTCCGGCTTCTCCTGGCCGGTGATCATGCGGAACAGCGTGGTCTTGCCGGCGCCGTTGGGGCCGATCACACCGACGATGCCGCCGGGCGGCAGCTTGAAGGTGAGATCGTCGATCAGCAGGTTGTTGCCATAGCCTTTGCGCAGGCTCTCGAAGTCCACCACGTTGTTGCCGAGCCGCTCGGCGACCGGAATGACGATCTGCGCGGCCTGGGTCTGCTGGGAATTCGCCTTCTTGAGCAGCTCTTCATAGCGCTCATAACGGGCCTTGGATTTGGCCTGCCGCGCCTTCGGCGAGGAGGCAATCCACTCCTGCTCGCGCTCCAGCATCTTCTGGTGCGCAGCGTCCTCGCGGCCCTGCTGCTCAAGGCGCTTCTGCTTCTGCACCAGCCAGGACGAGTAGTTGCCCTCGTAGGGGATGCCGCGGCCGTGGTCGAGTTCGAGAATCCAGCCGGTGACGTTGTCGAGAAAGTAGCGGTCGTGGGTGACGATCAGGATCGCGCCCGGATAGTCGCGCAGGTGGCCTTCCAGCCAGTGCACGCTTTCGGCGTCGAGATGGTTGGTCGGCTCGTCGAGCAGCAGGAGATCGGGCTGATCGAGCAGCAGCCGGCACAGCGCGACGCGGCGGCGCTCGCCGCCGGAGAGCTTCGACACGTCGGCGTCGTCCGGCGGGCAGCGCAGCGCGTCCATCGCCAGGTCGACCTGGGAGTCGAGGTCCCACAGGTTCTTGGCGTCGATCTCGTCCTGCAGCTTCGCCATCTCGTCGGCGGTCTCGTCCGAGTAGTTGGCGGCGATCTCGTTGTAGCGGTCGATGAGCGCCTTCTTGGCGGCGACGCCCTCCATCACGTTCTCGCGCACGCTCTTTCCGGGATCGAGCTGCGGCTCCTGTTCGAGGTAGCCGACGCGCGCGCCCTCGGCGACCCAGCCGTCGCCGGTGAACTCGGTGTCGATGCCGGCCATGATCTTGAGCAGCGTGGACTTGCCCGAGCCGTTGACGCCGAGCACGCCGATCTTGGCG
>CAZJBN010000255.1:0-1918 GCA_964543955.1 uncultured Bifidobacteriaceae bacterium | reverse complement strand
GAGTGCTCAGGTGCGCGAGTGCTCAGGTGCGCGGGTGCTCGGCACCAGGGCCGCGTCGATAGAGTCGATAGAATGGTCGGTATGATCGTTGAGCGCGTGCGCCTGCTGGCGGTGGCGGCGTTGATGGTTGCCGCCGGAGTGGGCCTCAGTGGCGGCCAGTCGCTGCCTCGGGCGGCGGCGGGTGATGTCGGACTCGACCCGGTCCGGATCGCCGAGGCGACCGCGCTCCTCGAGCGCTTCGTCGCCGAGCAGCAGATTGCCGGCGCGGTGGCGGCCGTCGCGCGCCGCGGCACGGTGGCGTATCTGGAATCGGTCGGCGTGCAGGACATCGAGACGCGCGCCCCCATGACCGCGCGCACGCTCTTCCGCATCTACTCGATGAGCAAGGCCGTGACGGCCGTGGCCGTCATGATGCTGCACGAGGAGGGACGCTTCGGTCTCGACGATGCAGTGTCGAGGTTTCTGCCGGAGTTCGCCGACGTGCGGGTCGGGACCGGGGCAGAAGCGCGAAAGCCCGCCAGGCCCATCACGGTCAGGGACTTGCTGCTGCACACGTCAGGGCTCAGCCATCGCTCGTCGGAGCTCTATCGGTCGCTCGGCGTGCGATCGCGTGCCGACACGCTGCCGGCATTCATCACGAAGATCTCTCGCGCGCCGCTGATGGAAGATCCGGGCACGCGCTTCCGGTACAGCGAGGCGACGACCGTGCTCGGCCGGCTGGTCGAAGTCTGGACGGGCCAGGACTTCGAACGCGTCCTCATCGAGCGCATCTTCACGCCCCTCGGCATGCACGACACGCGCTTCTGGGTCCGGCCGGAGGATCGCGGTCGCCTGGCCACGGTCTACGCGCCACCTGGCGGGACGCCGGCTGCGCAGGGTGCAGGCGGCGACCAACGCCTGCCGCCGGGCGGATTGCGGCCGGTCGAGATCGAGGCCGTTCCCTTCACCGGGCGTCCCGCACTCATCGAAGGCGCGGTCGGCCTCGTCTCGACGGTTCCCGACTTCATGCGCTTCAGCCAGATGCTGCTCGACAACGGGGAGTTCGACGGCACGCGGCTCCTGAAGCCAGAGACCGTGATGGCGATGACGACCAACGGCCTCGATCCCGCCGTGCTCCAGGCGCGTGGCGGCACGATGGGGTGGGGGCTCGCCAATGTCAACGTGGCGATGGCTCACGCGCAAACCCGGCACCAAGGCGAGTACGGCTGGGACGGCACGGCCGGGACGATCTTCTGGATCGATCCCGCGCGGGAACTCGTCACCATCCTCATGACGCAGAGTTCGCCCGCCAACCCCGGCGGGATCCGCCAGCAGTTCAAGGCGCTGGTGGACCAGGCCGTCGGGCAACCCTGAAGGGTTGCCCCTACACTGGAGAGGCGACCCTTCAGGGTCGCCTTTCGGGGTCGCCTTCGACGATCCAATAGTCCGAAGTATTGCGGAGAGTGCAACTTAGCGGCATTTCGTCCACGGCGGAGGGCTGCGCCTGCCGTATAATGGGCGCAAGAAGGGGGCGTCGGCTCCGGATGTTCGAACGCTATACCGAACGTGCTCGGCGGGTGCTGTTCTTCGCTCGCTACGAAGCCAGCCAGCTCGGAAGCATTTCAATCGAGACGGAGCATCTGCTCCTGGGCCTGATTCGCGAGGGCAAGGGCCTGACGAGCCGGATCTTCGCCCGCTCGCACCTCTCGCTCGAAACGATTCGCAAGGATATCGAGGGCCGGACGGTCTTCCGCGAGAAAGTCTCCACGTCGGTGGAGATCCCGTTCAGCGCCGAGACCAAGCGCGTGCTGCAGTACGCGGCCGAAGAGGCCGACCGGCTCCTGCACAACTACATCGGCACCGAGCACCTCCTCCTGGGCATCCCCTTTTCCATGAGGATGGTGGCGGCGACAGACCGCTCCACCCTGAGGATGCCCAG
>CAZJBN010000254.1:0-1968 GCA_964543955.1 uncultured Bifidobacteriaceae bacterium | reverse complement strand
GGACATGGAAGACGTCCTGCCCGCCATGGAGATCGTTGTTCTGGCGGATCGACACGCCGTCTGCCGAGTACACCGCCTTCACGGCCGCCGCCACGCGCGCGAGGGTGGTCATCAAGGGCCCGGCGAGGTCCTCGCCGACAGTGTAAACCTGGGCGACGTGCCGGGTGGGCACGACAAGGATGTGGCCCCGGTTGTGCGGCTGCTGGTGCAGGCTGGGGAACACGGCGGTCTCGCTGTCGCGATACGCGAGCACGCCGGGCGTGAGCTCACCGCGTACGATGCGACAGAACACGCACGTGTCTGGGGTGTCTCCGTTCATGCGCCTGTGTTCTCCCACGCCTGACTGACAAGTCCGTTCCCGATTGCCGAACCCGCGTAACCCGTCGGTTCGGTCGCAGTGCCTCATGACCGCGCCGGGCGCCGTCGGCTGCCGGCCGTCTCAAGTAGCGGCTTCCTTGAGTTCTGTCATTCGAAACAACGAATGAAGGGCGATGCCTGCCTCACCCAGCAAGGCGGGGCCACCCGCCTCTCGATCGATCACGCAGACTGCGTCCCGCACGAAGGCTCCGAGGGCGCGCAACGACCTGGCCGACTCGACCAGCTGGCCTCCCGAGGTCACAACGTCTTCAACGAGGACAAGGGTGCGGCCGGAGATGCCACAGCCCTCAGCAAGCCGACAGGTTCCGTACAGCTTTGCCGCCTTCCTGACGAACACCGTGGGCAGACCAGTTGATTGAGAGAGCATCGTGGCCAGCGGAATGCCCCCCAGCTCGAGGCCCGCCAGGACCTGTGCGTTCGGCGGCACGAGATCCGTGAGAGCAGTAGCAACGGCACGCAGTAATCGCGGGTCGCTCTCGAAGCGGTACTTGTCGAAGTACTCCCCGGAGAGGGCACCGGATCGGAGTCGAAATTCACCCTCTAAGTGGGAGGTTCGGAATATCGCCGCAGCCAGTTCTCGTTCCATCGCTTCTCCAGGATTCGCTTCCGGACGTCGAGCATCCGGCCCGCACCGCATGCCGGGTCAGCCTGCTCTCATTCGGCTCCTCGGCGCGGTGAGCTGGTCGCTTGCGTGATTGAACGCAGACGGGGCGGGCACCCACGTGCTCGACGGTGGACCAAATCCTGGTTTGCGCGGCGTTTCTCGGCCGGCAGCCAGCCAACAGGTGTTGCCCTGACCCTGAGCGCAGAAGCGGACGCGTTACCGATTGCGCTGCTCGCGCCACCACACCACAGGGTTGAAGGCGATGAGCACCTCAACCAACAGATAGGCTAAGAGACCCAGCACGCCGACGGCGACGCCCTGTTTGGTGTCGATGGCGATTGAGAGGACCGACCCGAATGCCACGACGAATACCGCCGTTGCCAGAAGCCTCCACGGGCGGAAGGTGACGGTCATGTTCTGGCTTCTCCTTGCACCGATGATCGATGCCCAATGACTTCGTTCTGGTTCGTCGAACGGACCAGCGCTCAGCCCCGAGCCGCCCGCGACGGACGCTTCGACTTGCCCGATTGCTGACTCACATGCTGATTGTGCCAGCTTTGCGGGTACCACGCTACTGTCCGTTCCGGCTGCCGTGGCCCGTCAGCCGCGGCAGTTCTTCATCGAGTCAGCCGTCCGCTGCAAGCCATGTGAGGCCGTAGGGAGTACCGCACAGGAGAACTCACTCGTGCTCGACGAGACGATAGCCGGGTCGGCTTTGGTAGCACTAATATGCTACTCTCTTCCCATGACCAAGGAAGTCACCTTGCGCCAGGCGGGTGGGTCTGTGAGCGCCACCCTCCCGAAGGACATGGCGGACCGCCTCCGGCTCGAGGCCGGCGACCGCGTGCTGGCCGTCGAAACGGATCGGGGCATCCTCCTGACCCCGTACGACCCCGACGCGGAACGGGCGCTGAAGATGGCCGCCCGCGCGGCGAAGAAGTACCGCAATGCTCTGCGAGAGCTGGCGAGATAACCCGTGGCGAAAC
>CAZJBN010000253.1:0-2009 GCA_964543955.1 uncultured Bifidobacteriaceae bacterium | reverse complement strand
CCATCTTCTCGCCGCGAAGGCTCTTGGCGCTCTGCTCGCCGAGCACCCACGTGAGCGCGTCCGCGACGTTGCTCTTGCCGCAGCCGTTGGGCCCGACGATCGCGGTCACGCCCTCGTCGAACGAGAGCTCCGATCGGTCGGAAAAGGACTTGAAACCTGAGATTTCGAGACGTTCAAGGCGCATGGCGGGTCGCTGAATGGGAACCGCCGGTCAGTCTAACAAGCCCTTCCGGTTGTGGCAAGGCGGAAGGTAGACCCCAATATTTTGGGGCCTACTGCCCTACTTTCGCATTCGTCCTGTTTCGGCTGAGCTCGGACAGGCGTTCGGCCTCGGAGAAGCGGCCGAGGGCATACCGGGCCTGCGGGTCCACGGTGATGAGACGCTGGCGGGCGGTCGCGGCGTCGAAGACGGCGAGGTCGATCTCGTAGCGGATCATCGCGCGGATGAACTCCACGTCCTTCGCCCAGGCCTCCTCGTCGATCTTGATGTTGCGGCCGGCGACGAACGTCTTGAAGCCGTCCAGCATCGACTGATCCACGTCGAAGTTGCGCTTCACGTACTTGAAGTCCGCGGCGCGCGCGCCCGCGCGGGCGTCGCCCTCGTAGAAGAACGGCTCGGCAAACGACGCGAAGATGCCGCGCGAGTAGAGCGAGCGGCCGAACCGCGTGGGATTGAACCCTTCGATTGGCCCGTCCACGCGTTCGTCGGGCTCGATGCCGCCGCCCGAGTAGACCTTGCGTCCGCCGGTCGTGTACTTCAGCTGGTCCTCGGTGTGCGCGCGCTGGTCCTGGTCCTTGAGCGTGTAGGTCAGGTACTCGTCGAAGGTGCCGTCCCACGGACGCTGGATCAGACGGCCGCTCGGCGTGTAGTAACGCGCCGTCGTGAGGGCGAGGCCGGCGCCGCCGCTGACGCGGTAGACCGACTGCACGAGCGCCTTGCCGAACGTGGTTTCACCGATGACGAGCGAGCGGTCGTAGTCCTGCAGCGCGCCCGATACGATCTCCGACGCGCTCGCGCTGCTGCGATTGACGAGCGTGATCATCGGGAGACCCAGGTACTCCGGATCGTCGGTGGCGCGGTAATCCTGGTCGGAGTTCGGTACGCGGCCGCGTGTGTAGACGACCATCGACCCCTTCGGAACGAAGCGGTTGGTGATGCGAATGGCCTGGTCGAGTTGTCCGCCGGGATTGCCGCGCAGATCCAGGACCAGGCGCTTCATGCCCTTCCTGGTCAGCGTCTCGAGCGCCTTGCCCAGGTCCTCGTCGGTATGCTCGGCGAAGTCCGTGATGCCGACATAGCCGGTCTGGTCGTCGATCATGAACACGGCCGACAGGCTCGGGATGCTCACCTGGTTGCGCATGACCGCCATCGGGATGAGCGACTCGAGCCCCTTGCGGCGAATCCCGATGTTGACGAACGTCCCCTTGGGCCCGCGCAGCTTGGCCACGGCGTCTTCGGTCGTCCAGCCCTTGGTGGACACGCCTTCGATCTCCGCGATCACGTCGCCGCGGCGGATGCCCATCTCGTGCGCGGGCGATCCCTCGAACACGCGGACGGCGGTGATGTCACCGCTCGGCGCCTGGATGGTGATGCCGAGCCCGTAGTAGCGCCCCTCCTGCCGCTCGCGCATCTGCGCATAGCTGCGGGGATCCATGAAGCTCGAGTGCGGGTCGAGGGTCTGCAGCATGCCGTTGATGGCGCCGTAGACCAGGCGGTCCGACTCCACCTCTTCGGCGTACTGGGACTGGATCGCGGCGAGCGCCGTCGTGAAGGTCCGATACTGCTCCGGCACGCGCTCCTGCGTCGCAAGGGCGCTCGTCCCGTAGAGACCGCCAACAATCGCGGATCCGGCGATGGCGACGAGGAGGGCCAGGAGCGACTTCGTGCGCATAGGCGAATCGTAGCAGAAAAAAACAGAGGGGCCCGGGGCTCAGGGGGCTCAGGTGCTCAGGTGCTCAGGTGCCCAGGTGCTCAGGTGCCCAGGTGCCCAGGTGCTCAGGTGCCCAGG
>CAZJBN010000252.1:0-2036 GCA_964543955.1 uncultured Bifidobacteriaceae bacterium | reverse complement strand
TACGATTCCAGCTCCTGCTGGCTCAGCAGTTTTGACATTACATCCTCTATTACATTCTCAAGGAGGTAATTACATCTTCTGTTCGGGCCAGGTGCCGGTCCGCGTCCACTTCGCCAGCGGCCGCCGTCCGATGCACGCGACGCGGCCTGACCGCCGCAGACGGAACAGCAGCAGCCTCCAGGTCGTGCTTCCCCGCGTGCCAGCGCGTGGAGCTCTGCCGGAGCACCTGGTAGTACCGCGTCTTCTCGTCCTCGACGAGGCGATCGAGGCTGACGTAGCGGCCGACCTCGAAGCCGTGCCGGTGCAGGAGGAGCAGCGTGAGCAGGCGCGAGACGCGGCCGTTGCCGACGCGAAACGGATGGATACAGAGGAAAACCGAACACGAACGCGCCAACGGCGACGAGCGGCGGCACCCGATCGCCCGCGAGGGCGTCCTTGTAGAGCCGGCACAACTCGGCAATGCCGGACGCCGTGGCGGCGGCCGACAATGGCGTGAACCGCACGCGCGGCGCCTGACCGGGCGCGAGCTCGACGATCTCGTTGTCCATCCGCTTCCAGCGCCCGGCATCGCCGGCGCCCGCCTGGCAGATCGCGTGCAGCCGCTGCACCGTCGCCGGCGTGAGCTCGAGCCTGGCGAAGTCGCGATGGACGAGCGCCAGGGCCTCGCGATAGTTGCGCACTTCCTCTTCGGATCGATTCTGTGGTGTCGCCCTGCCGAGCACGAGCGGTGTCGCGGCGAGACGATCGGCGCGGAAGGACATCATCGAGGCGCCTGGCTCACGGCATCCAGCCTCCGTCCGTGAGCACGGCGCGCAGCCGGTCCTCCGCCGCCCGCGCCTCCGCCACGGCCTGTTTGAACGCGGCAACAGCCTCGGCAGCGACGGGACGTCTTCACCCACCGGCGGCATCACGTAGCGCGAGATGTTCAGCGTCCAGTCCTCGGCCTCGATGTCGCTCAGGCGCACCACCTTCACGCTGTCGGGAACGTCCGTGAAAGCACGCACCCACGCGACGACCTCTGCGGCATGGTCCGGATCGAGGAAGTTCTGCGCGCGACCCTTGCGGAACAGACGCGACGCGTCGGCAACGAGCACCTTGCGCTTCCGCGCGGCCGGCTTGGTGCGCCGCAGCACCACCACCGCCGGGGCCAGACCCGTGCCGTAGAAGATGTTCGGCGCCAGGCCGATGACGGCTTCGATCAGATCCTGTTCGAGCAGGGCCTTGCGGATGCGGCCCTCGGCGTCCTCGCGGAACAACGCGCCCTGCGGGAGGACGACGGCCATCCGTCCGGATTTGGCGGCCATCGATGCCGCCATGTGCTGCACCCACGCGAAGTCGCCGTAGCTCTCGGGCGGCAGGCCGAACGCGGCGCGGCCCCAGGGATCCGACTCCCACAAGTCCCGGCCCCATTCCTCGAGCGAGAACGGCGGGTTGGCAACGACGCAGTCGAATGTCGCGAGCCCGCCGGTCGTCGAGTCGGTGAACGCCGGGTTGCGCAGCGTGTCCTCACGCACGATCTGGAAGTCCTCGATGCCGTGCAGCACGAGGTTCATGCGCGCGATGGACGCGGTGGTCAGGTTCTTCTCTTGACCGTAGATCTTCTCGAAGAACGTGCGCGCGTCGCCCCGCCACCCTGCACGCGCTCGATGGCGCCGAGCAGCATGCCGCCCGTGCCGCAGGCCGGGTCGTAGATGCTCTCGCCGGCGTTCGGGTCGAGCAGTTCCACCATCATGCGGACGACCGAGCGGGGCGTGTAGAACAGCAGCGGCAGGATGTACGCCTGCCAGTCCGTGCGGTCGACGGCGCTGCCACGAAGGATCTCGGCGCAGTTCCAGAGGTGTCGTCTGAGGTCCGGACTCATGCGTCAGCGAACCTCGTGACCATTGCCGGTCTTGGCGAAGAGTCCCTGCAATTCCGGAAAGATGGCGGCTTGTCGATTGGCCTGGAAGTACACCTGATTTCCGCGCACCTCTCTCACCACAAGGCCGGCAGCAGTCAGTTGTTCGAGCACCCACTCGCGCGCGAGCGCGGCAAAG
>CAZJBN010000251.1:0-2051 GCA_964543955.1 uncultured Bifidobacteriaceae bacterium | reverse complement strand
GCCGGGTCGGCGTCTTCAAAGGCGGCAGCTTCTACCTGGCCATGCAGGCGGGGCTGCCGATCGCACCGCTGTCGATCGTGGGCAGCCGGCACGTGATGCGGAAGGGGCAGCTGACGACGCGTCCCGGATGCGTGCGGCTGATCGTGCATGCGCCGATCGCGACAACGGCGCAGGAGGATCCGCCAACCGCCGAGGTGCGGGCGCTTGCGCGGCGCGTGCGGGAGGTGGTCCGGCCGTTACCCGACGAAGAGGCCGGGACAGGACCACCGAGTCCCGGGAAATGATGGCGGCGTCTCGGTGGTCCCGCCTCTCAAAGGCGCGGCAGATCGGCCGGCGACCACACCCCTTCGCTCTTCGCCACCCACGCCGTCGCGCTCAGATCGCCGCACACGTTGACCGTCGTCCGCGACATGTCCAGGATGCGGTCCACGCCGAGCACGATCGCGATGCCCTCACCCGGCACGCCGAACATCGTGAGGATGCCGACGAGCAGCGGAATCGATCCGCCCGGCACGCCGGCAGCCCCCACGGCGGTCAGCACCGACATGATCATCACGATGACCATCTGCGGCAGCGACAGGTCCACGCCGAAGATCTCCGCCAGGAAGATCACGGTGATGCCCTCGAAGATGGCCGTCCCGTTCATGCACATCGTGCTGCCGATCGGCAGCACGAAGCCGGCGATCGTCCGCGGGATGCCGAGCTGGGTCTCCGCCACTTCCAGGGCCGTTGGCAGTGTGGCGCTGCTCGAGCTGGTCGAGAAGGCCGTGACGAGCGCCGCCTTCACGCGGGAGAAGAACGTGAACGGGTTGAGGCCGATGAGGAAGCGGATGACGAGCGAGAGCGTGATGCCGACGTGGAGGGCGAGCGCGATGAGCACCGTGAGCACGAAGGCGGCAACCGCATAGAGCAGATCGAACCCGAACCGGGAGGCGACGCCGAAGATGAGGCCGGCGACGCCGTACGGCGCGATGAGCATGGCGAAGTGGATGATCCGCGTGACGACCGCGTTCAACGCTTCGAGCCACCCGATCATCGGGTTGGCCGTCTCGGCAGGGATGAGCGTGAGCGCGGCGCCGAACATCAGCCCGAAGAAGATGATGCCCAGCAGGTCGGTATCCGCGGCGGACCGGATGGGATTGCGCGGCACGATGTTGATGAGCGTGCTCATCCCGAACTCGGTCGTCCCCGCCGCCTCCACGCGGCCGGAGGCGTCGCTCGAGAACTGCTCCATGAGCGCCTGCCGCGTCTCGACCGTCACGTTCTCCCACGGCCGCATCGCGTTCACCACGATGAGCCCGAGCGTGGCCGCGATGGCCGTCGTCACGAGGAAGTAGCCGATCGCCTTGCTCCCGACCTTCCCGACCTTGCGGATGTCGCCGAGCCCGCAGACGCCGAGCGTGATCGACGCGAAGACGAGCGGCATCACCACCATGAACAGCATGCGGAGAAAGATCTGCCCGATCGGGTTGGCGACGTATTCGTTCAGCGCCTCGACAACGGGGTGATCCGGGCCAACCGTGAGATTGGCGACGACCCCGGCCACGGCGCCGAAGGCGAGGCCCAGCAGAATCTTCGTGTGCAGCGGCATTCCCCGGCCGGACGACCCAATCGATTCGCTCATGCCTGTGCCTCACCTTTGCGCCCGAAGACAGCGCGCATTACCTCGATCGCCAGCGGGATCAGCGACACGGCCACGATGCCGATGACGACGAGCTCGAAGTTCTCCTTGACCACCGGAATGTTGCCGAACACGTACCCCGCGCCCGCGCAGATGCCCACCCAGGCCACGGCGCCCACGACGTTGTAGATGGCGAACTGCCGGTATGGCATGTCGGCGCCCCCTGCCACGAAGGGGACGAAGGTCCGCACGATCGGGACGAAGCGGGCCAGCACGACGGCCTTGCCGCCGTGCCTGACGAAGAACTCGTGGGCACGCGCGACGTGCTCCGGTTTGATCCACCGCGCGATACCGGTCCGCGGTCCGTCGGCCGTCGAGCTTCCCGGGAGGAAGTGGTGCGCGAGCCGTGCGCCGACCGCGTAGTTGACCG
>CAZJBN010000250.1:0-2062 GCA_964543955.1 uncultured Bifidobacteriaceae bacterium | reverse complement strand
TGCCGGGCATCGAGCCGATGTAGGTGCGGCGGTGGCCGCGGATCTCGGCCTCGTCACGCACGCCGCCGAGCGACACGCGGACGAACTCGCGGCCGGTCGCTTTCGCGATCGACTTGCCAAGCGACGTCTTGCCGACGCCGGGGGGGCCAACCAGGCACAGGATCGGGCCGGTCAGCTTGTTGGCGCGCTGCTGCACGGCCAGGTACTCGACGATACGCTCCTTGACCTTATCGAGGCCGTAGTGATCGGCGTCGAGAACGTCCTGCGCAGCCGCAAGGTCCTTCTTGACCTTCGACTTCTTGTTCCACGGAATTGTCAGCAGCCAGTCGAGATAGTTGCGCACGACCGTCGCCTCGGCGGACATCGGAGACATCTGCCGGAGCTTCTTGAGTTCGTGCTGCGCCTTTTCGCGGGCTTCCTTGGAGAGCTTGGTTTTCTTGATCTTGTCCTCGAGCTCGGCCAGTTCGTCGCGGCCTTCCTCGTCACCCAGCTCCTTCTGGATCGCCTTCATCTGCTCGTTGAGGTAGTACTCGCGCTGCGTCTTCTCCATCTGACGCTTGACGCGCGTGCGGATGCGCTTCTCGACCTGCAGGACCGAGATCTCGCTTTCCATCAGACCGAGCACTTTCTCAAGTCGCTCCGCGACCGAGGTGTTCTCCAGGATCGCCTGCTTGTCCGGAATCTTCACGGCGAGGTGCGAGGCCACCGTGTCGGCAAGCTTGGCGTAGTCCTCGATTTGCTGGACAACGCCAACGACTTCCGGCGAGACCTTCTTGTTGAGCTTCACGTAGTTCTCGAACTCGGTCACGACCGAGCGCGCCAGCGCCTCGAGCTCGACGCGTTCGCCGGTCTGATCGGGCAGCGCAACCGCGTTCGCCTCGAAGTAGTCGCTGCGGTCCGTGTACTGGAGAACCTTGCCGCGCTGCGCGCCCTCGACCAGCACCTTGACGGTGCCGTCGGGCAGCTTCAGCAACTGCAACACGCTCGCCAGCGTCCCCGTCTCATAGATCGAGTCCGTTGCCGGATCGTCGTCGGAAGCGTTCTTCTGCGTGGCGAGCAGAATGAAAGTATCCGAGCGCATCACCTCTTCGAGCGCCTTGATGGACTTCTCGCGGCCCACGAACAGCGGCACGATCATGTGCGGGAACACCACGATGTCGCGCAGCGGCAGCACCGGGTAGGCGCGCGATTCACCGGGGGTCAGTGGCGGTCGAGGTTTGGCTAGCGTCATTTCGGAAGTCCTTTTTGTTGTGCCCCTCCCCCTGGCCCGCACAGTGCGCTGCCTCGGTGGAGTGCCGGGACGTCAGGACGAAGCGAATCTGGGGTGTGCCTCGGCCCTTCGAACACCATTAGGTGGATACAGGCCACCCCAGTGTCAAGGAAGCCTGTAGATTCAGCCGAATATGGCACACAGACGCGTCCGCCGGCGGCGTGCGAAACGCCGCGGCAACGGGCGTGGGGGCGTCAGGAGGCCGCGTTGGCCGTTCCCTGATCGCCGGCCCGGTCGGCGTAGATATAGAGCGGGCGGGCGGTTCCCTCCACGACCTCGCGGGAGATCACCACCTCCTCGACGCCTTCCAGGCTCGGCAGATCGAACATGGTGTCGAGCAGGATGCCTTCCATGATGGAACGCAGGCCGCGAGCGCCGGTCTTGCGTTCTATTGCCTTGCGGGCGATGGCGCCAAGCGCCTCCTCAGCCAGGGTCAGGTCGATCGATTCCATCTCGAACAGCCGCTGGTACTGTTTCACCAGCGCGTTCTTCGGCTGCGTCAGGATCAGCTTCAACGATGTCTCGTCGAGATCCTCCAGGGTGGCAACCACCGGCAGGCGGCCGACGAACTCCGGGATCAGGCCGTACTTCAGCAGATCCTCGGGTTCCACCTCGCGGAAAACCTCGCCCATCCGCCGGTCTTCCGGTGCGGTGACCTTGGCGCCGAAGCCGATCGAGGTCGACTTGCCGCGCGCCGAGATGATCTTCTCCAGTCCACCGAACGCGCCACCGCAGATGAACAGGATGTTGGTGGTGTCGACCTGCAGGAACTCCTGCTGCGGATGCTTGCGG
>CAZJBN010000249.1:0-2071 GCA_964543955.1 uncultured Bifidobacteriaceae bacterium | reverse complement strand
GTCCGGCTGCTTCAGGAAGAGGTCTTCGCGCGGATGTCGGTTCACGATCTGCCGGCGGCTGATCGGGCGGCTTTCGTGACCGCGCTCGTCCAGGAAGGGATTGCCGGGGGCCGGGTCTACGACGCTCACATTGCCGAAGTGGCCCGCGCGGCCGGCGCCGACGTCATCGTGACCGACAACCGCCGGCATTTCCTCGCCGCGCTCAGGCACGGCATCCGCGTCGAGACGCCGGCGGAGTTCGTCGCCGCCCTCAAGCGGCGGAGCTCGAAGACATGATTCTCCGCGTCCTCACGTCCACCCAGCGCGCCCTCCTCGCCGAGGAGCGCGATGTCCTCGGCCGGCTGCAGACCGCGCTCGCGCGCTTCGACGCCGACCGCGGCGACCAGGACGCGCTCGCGCAGTCCATCCGCCAGCTCGACGACCTCTTCCTCCTCGTCGTCGTCGGCGAGTTCAACTCGGGCAAGAGCACGTTCATCAACGCGCTCGTCGGCCAGGCGGTGCTCGAAGAGGGCGTCACGCCGACGACCACCCAGGTGCAGATGCTGACCTACGGAGCCGAGGCGACCGACGCGCTCTCCGACACGTCGGTTCGCACCGTTAAGGTCCCGATCGATCTGCTTCGCGACATCCACATCGTCGACACGCCCGGCACCAACGCCATCTTCCGCGAGCACGAGGAGATCACGACGGACTTCGTCCCGCGCGCGGACCTGGTGCTCTTCGTGACGTCGGCCGATCGCCCGTTCACCGAGACCGAGCGCGGGTTCATGGATGCCATCCGCGACTGGGGCAAGAAGATCGTCATCGTCATCAACAAGGTGGACATCCTCGAGCGTCCCGAGGAGGTTGCCAGCGTCGAGCGATTCGTGCGCGAGCGCGCCGCTCAACTGCTCGGGGTCACGCCGGAGATCTTCGCGGTCTCTGCCCGCGCCGCGCTCCGCGCCAAGACCGCGGGAGGCGCGCCCGAGGCCGGCGGCTTCGCCGCGCTGGAGCAGTACATCGTCAGCACGCTGGACGAGCAGGAGCGCATCCGGCTGAAGCTGCTGAACCCCATCGGCGTGGCCACGCGGCTGGTCGATCGCCACGGCAAGGTGGCCGAGTCCCGCCTCCACCTGCTCAAAGACGATGTGAGCGCGATCGAGGACATCGAGGGACAGCTGTCGCTCTACCGGCACGACATGGCCCGCGACTTCCGGCACCGGCTGTCGACGGTGGACAACGTGCTGCACGAGTTCGAACGCCGCGGCGTGGCGTTCTTCGACGAGATGCTCAGGGTCGGCCGCGTCTTCGATCTGCTGAACAAGTCGAAGCTGCAGGGCGATTTCGAGCGACAGGTCGTCGCGGACATGCCGAAGCAGATCGAACGCGGCGTGGACGAGATCATCGACTGGATGGTCGGGAGCGATCTGCGGCAATGGCAGGGCGTGATGTCGCGGATCGCGGCCCGCAAGTCCGCGCACGCCGATCGGATGGTCGGCGAGGTCAACGGCCACTTCGAGTTCGACCGGAGCCGCCTGCTCGAGACCGTGGGCCGCGCAGCCGAGCGTGCCGTTGATGGGTACGACCGCCAGCGGGAGGCCGCGGAGATGGCCGAGTCGGTCCGCACTGCCGTGGCCGGCGCCGCGCTGGCGGAGGCGGGCGCCATCGGACTGGGCGCCGCCGTCGCCGCGCTTGCCACGACGACGTTTGCCGACGTCACGGGCATCCTCGCCGCGAGCGCCCTTGCGGTCGTCGGGCTGTTCGTCATCCCCGTTCGCCGGCGGCAGGCCAAGGCGACGCTGCATGCAAAGATCGAGAAGATGCGCACGGACCTCATGGCGTCTCTGACCGGACAGTTCGATCGCGAGATCGATCGCGGCGTCCAGCGAGTCCAGGACTCCATCGCGCCCTACACGCGGTTCGTCCGCGCCGAGCGCGAGCGGCTGACGGCGGTGCAGGAGGAGTTCGCCGGTCTCGAGCGGCAGTTCGCGGGGTTGCAGGATCGCATCGGGCGGTAGGGCGGAGCTTCAGCTCCACCCTCTACAAGCCGGCCTCGCGCGCAACCGCGCTCAGGAACGTGCGTAAGGCCGGT
>CAZJBN010000248.1:0-2105 GCA_964543955.1 uncultured Bifidobacteriaceae bacterium | reverse complement strand
CCCGGGCACCCCGGGCACCCCGGGCACCCCGGGCACCCCGGGCACCCCGGGCACCTTGATTTTGTGTTATGCTCGTCAGGTTCTCGTGAGACCGGGACACCCTATCTGGTCTCTATTGCATCGTGACGCCATGCCGCCGGAGCGTCCGCCGATGCCGAAACATTTCGCTAACTAGGGTTTTTCAGCCCGAGGCGCCAAACCTGCGAGGGTTTTCAGGCCTGGGGCGTCACTGCCACCCCCGATGGGTGGCCGTGGGCGTTTTTGTCGCTGGAGTGGAGCGAAGCGTGCCGACGATCAGTCAGCTCGTCCGTAAGGGACGCGAACAGATTCGGTGGAAGACCAAGAGCCCGGCCCTGCAGGAGAGCCCGCAGAAGCGCGGTGTGTGCGTGCGCGTGTTCACGCAGACGCCGAAGAAGCCGAACTCGGCGCTCCGCAAGGTGGCGCGTGTCCGCCTGACCAACCAGATCGAGGTCACGACCTATATTCCGGGCGTCGGCCACAACCTTCAGGAGCACTCGCTGGTGCTCGTGCGCGGCGGCCGTGTAAAGGACCTGCCGGGCGTGCGGTACCACGTGGTCCGCGGGACGCTGGACGCCGTCGGCGTCCAGGGACGCAAGCAGGGCCGGTCGAAGTACGGCGCCAAGCGGCCGAAGCAGTAACCGCCCTGAAGCCTAAAGCCTAAAGCCTAAAGCCTAGAGCCTAGAGCCTGAGTGAACCGATATGCCGCGTAGACGAGAAATCGCAAAGCGTGAACTCGCGCCCGACGCCCTGTACGGGAGCCCGCTCGTGACGAAGTTCATCAACACGATCATGTCGGAGGGACGCCGCTCCACGGCCGAGCGCATCCTCTACCAGAGCTTCGACATCATCAAGGAGCGGTCGGGCGACGATCCGCTCAAGGTCTTCAAGAAGGCCGTGGACAACGTCAAGCCCGCGCTCGAGGTCAAGTCCCGTCGCGTCGGCGGCTCGAACTATCAGGTGCCGATCGAGGTCAACCCGAACCGCCGGCTGTCGCTGGCGATCCGCTGGGTCGTGGGGTACGCCGAAGTGCGCGGCGACGGCAAGACGATGCAGGAGAAGCTGGCCAACGAGTTCCTCGACGCGGCCAACCTGCGCGGCGGCGCCGTCAAGAAGCGCGAGGACACGCACCGCATGGCCGAGGCCAACAAGGCCTTCGCCCACTACCGCTGGTAGTGCGACCGCGTCTTGGAGCTCTGAACTTTGAACTTGTCACTCTGAACTGACGATCATGGCACGGCAAGCGCCACTCGAACGCACCCGTAACATCGGCATCATGGCCCACATCGATGCCGGGAAGACGACCACGACCGAGCGGATCCTCTTCTACACGGGCATCACCTACAAGATTGGCGAGGTGCACGAAGGCACCGCGGTGATGGACTGGATGGAGCAGGAGCAGGAGCGCGGCATCACGATCACGTCTGCCGCGACGACCTGTTTCTGGCGTGACCACCGGATCAACATCATCGACACGCCCGGCCACGTGGATTTCACCGTCGAAGTGGAGCGCTCGCTGCGCGTCCTCGACGGCGCCGTGGCGGTCTTCGATGCCGTCTCGGGCGTCGAGCCGCAGTCCGAGACCGTGTGGCGCCAGGCGGACAAGTACCGTGTGCCGCGCATCTGCTTCGTCAACAAGATGGACCGCATCGGGGCGGACTTCAGGGCGTGCCTCGCGCAGATCGAGTCCAAGCTGCAGGGCAACCCCGTGGCCATTCAGCTGCCCATCGGCGCCGAGGACAAGTTCCGGGGCGTCGTGGACCTCGTCGGCATGCGCGCGCTCGTCTACAAGGACGAGACGATGGGCGCCGACTACATCGTCGAGGAGATTCCGGCGGACATGCTCGCCGACGTGCAGGTGTACCGCGAGAAGCTCATCGAGAAGGTGAGCGAGGCCGACGACAAGCTGCTGGAGAAGTACCTTGGCGGCGAGACGATTTCGGTCGAGGAGATCAAGGCGGCCCTCAGGAAGCGCGTGATCGACTCGGTCTACAAGGAAGACGCACCGTTCGTCCCCGTCATCTGCGGCACGGCGTTCAAGAACAAGGGCGTGCAGCCCATGCTCGACGCCGTCGTCGACTTCCTGC
>CAZJBN010000247.1:0-2114 GCA_964543955.1 uncultured Bifidobacteriaceae bacterium | reverse complement strand
CCGAGGTGTGCTGCGACAGCTCGGCAAGCGTGATCTCGCCCAGCGGAGATGCGGCGAGCGATGGGCGCGCGATGACGTCACGAAGGCGAGAATCCCCACGAACGAGCCCGGCGCTCTCCAGGTCCGCCAGCAGCATGCCATTGAGCGCCTTGGCGACCGACCCGATTTCGAATCCGCTCGCCTCGTCGACAATCGGCCGTTCGGGGCGGCCGGATTCACCGAGGCCGGCGAAGCGGACATGTCCGGGCTCGACGAGCCCCACCGACACGGCCCGCGTGCCGGGTCTCGGGCCGAGAGCCTCCCGCACCTGCCGGGCAAGCGTTTCGTTACCCGTCCACGCAGGCCCGAGCGTCGTCGGCGCCGGTCCCGCCGCCACGGAGAGTGCCACGCACGCACTGACGAGGAGGACGTTGATGTGGCGGCGCGAAGCGGAACTTCGGCGGTGTCCGGTCTCGTTGATCGCGTTCACGCTTCGTCTCTTGTAGCATGTGGAGGTTGACGCGCGCCCGGCTCAGGAGGATGAGTGACATGTCGACCGCTGCCGCAGGAACAGGTTCGACGACACGGGCAGCGCGTGCCGGCGCGAAATGGGTAGCGGCCTTCGCGCTCGTCCTCGTGCCGGCACAGGTCGCTGCGCAGGCGCCAAAGGCGCCGCAGGGCATATGGCTCGACGAGCAACCCCTCGGGTCGTGGAACACCTCAGAAGCGCCGGTCCCGATGGCGCCTGACGTCGACGAAGAGCGCGGCCGGTTGCTGGAGCGGTGCAGGCTGACGTCGCAGGCCGACACCACGGCCGCATCCGCGGTCGCCGCAGCAGGATGGATCCCGTTTCGCCTGTTCGATCGAGAGATCGTGAATGGGGACGTCGAGGTGATCGGAGGCATGGCCGGCGCCGATGGCATGTGCCGCCCCGCACCACTGAACGCGTTCGTGTTCGTGGGCGGCCGCTTCGCGGGAACGTTGTCGCCGGTGCCGATGGTGTCGCGCGAGGACGGCTCGATAGGGCCCGTCCGCCTCATGGACAACCAGCTGATCTCCGCGGAGTTCGTGCGCTATGCGGCCAGCGATCCGCTGTGTTGCCCGTCCTCTCGCGTGGCCGTGCGCTTCAGGATCGACCGGTCGGGCCCCCATCCTGTCGTGACCCCGATGGACGTACGGAAGATCCGATGAGCCGTCCGGTCACGGTCGCACTGCTGTGGCTCGTGCGGCGCCCACCCGTTCGGCGACGGGCTACGGCTTCGGCACGCGCAGCGTCGCGCTGATCATGGCGCTCCCGCTCGCGACGTACACGAGCGAGAGCGGGTGCAGCACCGCGGGTCCGATGCGGACCGATCCCAGCCACAGCTCCTCGCCGACGCGTCCGACGTAGAAGGCGACGGCCAGCAGCGCGACGATGGCAATGCTCGTCGGGATGGGCGTGCCCTCGAAGTACTTCACCTTGCCGGTTGTCTCGTCGGCCAGCACCTCGGCCGTGACGTTGAAGCGCGCCAGCCGGCTCACGCCGCACACCACGAAGTAGGTGAGGAAGAGCATGTCCCACCCGCCGCGCAGCCCGAGCGTGAAGCCGAGGACGGCGGGCGCGACGCCGAACGAGATCACATCTGCCAGCGAGTCGAGATCCGAACCGAGCACGGACTGGCGGCGCCGGTCGAGCCGCGCCACGTAGCCATCCAGCACGTCGAGCAGGAGCGCGAGCGGCAGCAGGAAGAACGCGGCCCACAAGTACTGCCGATCACCCGTTGCCAGGTAGTCGAGGCAGAGGAAGATCGCGATGGTGCCGCATGCGGCATTGCCGATCGTCAGCAGATCGGCAGAGGTATACGACCGCAGCATCGAAAGATGCCGGCGCGGTGCCTGCTCGCTCATGAATGCGCCGGCGTCCGCCCGGCGCAGAGCTCGGCGAGCAGACGCCTGATCATCGCTTCGTCGACCGGCTTCACGACGTGGGCGTCGAAGCCGGCTTCGGCGGATCGCCGCCGGTCGTCGTCCTGGCCCCAGCCGGTGAGGGCGATGAGGACTGGCGCGGGATCCTGCGCCTGCTCCCGGATGGCTCTCGCCGCATCGTAGCCGTTCAGGCCCGGCAGGCCGATGTCGAGGAGAATCGCGTCCGGCTG
>CAZJBN010000246.1:0-2121 GCA_964543955.1 uncultured Bifidobacteriaceae bacterium | reverse complement strand
GCGTGGGCGAGCTCGGCATGGCGGACAACTTCTGGGCCATGGGCGAGACCGGTCCGTGCGGGCGCTGCTCGGAGATCTACTACGACCGCGGGGACGGTGTGCCGGGCACGGGGCGTTTCATCGACGACGTCGGGGGCGGCAGCGAGCGCTTCGTCGAGATCTGGAACAACGTCTTCATGGAGTTCGAACGAGACGATGCCGGACGGCTTGCGGCGCTTCCCGCCCCGTCCATCGACACGGGCATGGGCCTGGAACGCATCTCGGCCGTGATGCAGGGCACGCTCTCCAACTACGACACGCCGCTCTTCACGCCCATTCTCGACGCGACCGCCCGGCTGGCCGGACGGGCCTACGGGCGATCGATGGACCCGGCCGACGTCTCGATGCGCGTGGTGGCCGATCACCTGCGCGCGATGACGTTCCTCATCGCCGACGGCGTCGTGCCGTCGAACGAGTGGCGCGGCTACGTGCTCCGGAAGATCATGCGCCGCGCGATGCGGCACGGCCGGAAACTCGGATTGCACGAGCCGTTCCTGCACGATCTCGTGGACGTGGTGGTCGCCGGGATGGGCGGCGCCTATCCCGAGCTCGGGGCAGGCCGCGACGCGATCGTGCAGGTCGTTCGCTCCGAGGAGGAGCGCTTCGATGCCGTCCTCACTGGCGGGCTGCCGCGCCTCGAGGACGCACTCGAACGGGCCGCGTCCGGCAGTCGGGTGCTGCCGGGTGACGAGGCGTTCAAGCTGTACGACACATACGGACTGCCGAGAGACTTCATCGAGGATCTCGCCGCCAATCAGGGGTTGCGGTTCGATGCCGAGGGCTTCGATCGCGAAATGGAGGCGCAGCGCGAGAAGGCACGGGCCAGGAGCGGCTTCGATGGCAGGAAAGGCGAGGCCTTCGGCTTTGCCTCCGACGAGGCACGCGCGGCCCTTTCCCTGGCGGGCGATATGTTCGAGGGGTACGACGGCACCGAGTCACCTGGCGTGCCCGTACTCGCGCTCTTCGACGACGGCCGGCAGCAGGTCGCGTCCCTGCCGGACGGCGCCAGGGGATGGGTCGCGCTCCGGCGCACGCCGTTCTATGTCGAAGCCGGCGGCCAGGTGTCCGATCAGGGCTGGCTCGAGTCTCCAGCCGGTCGCTCGCCTGTGAGCGGCGTCACGCGGCTCGGCCCGGGACTCCCCCGTCTGCATCGTCTCGAACGCGTCGAGGGCGGGCTGGCGGAGGGCGACGTCGTCACCGCCACGGTGGACGTCGCCCGGCGTAACGCGATACGGCGCAACCACACGGCCACGCACCTGCTGCACGCGGCGCTTCGGTCGATTCTGGGACCGCACGTCAAACAGGCCGGATCACTCGTCGCGCCGGACCGCCTCCGATTCGATTTCGTCCATTTCGCCCCCGTCACCCGCGACGAACTTTCACGCATCGAGACGCGCGTCAACGAGGGCATCGTGGCCAACGAGGCCGTGCACACCGCCGTACGCGACACGCAGGAAGCGATCGCCGCCGGCGCGATGGCGCTCTTCGGCGAGAAGTACGGCGACCGCGTGCGGGTCGTCTCCATCGGCGACGGTCAGTTCAGCACGGAGCTCTGCGGCGGCACGCACGTCCGCGCGACAGGCGACATCGGCACGTTCCTCCTCACCGGCGAAACGGGCGTGGCCGCGGGCGTGAGGCGCATCGAGGCGCTGACGGGACCCGGCGCGGTCACCTACGCCAGGCCGCGTCTCGACGAGTTCGAACGTGTCCGCGCGTTTCTCACTGCCGGTGCGGACGACGTGCTGCCCCGGCTCGAGGCGAGGGTGCAGGCCCTCGAGAAGGCGGTCAAGGAGCGTGACCGCAAGCTGGCCCGGGCGGCCGCGGGCCCGCCTTCGGGCGGCGCCGACCGCGTGACCATTGGCGATCTCGTCCTCGTCCACCGTCGCGTGGACGATGCGAGCAGGGACCTGCTGCGATCCATTGCCGATCAGCTCAAGTCCGAGCTCGCGTCGGGCATCGTGTTCCTGGCAGGGCCGACGGCCGACGGCAAGGTGGCCATGGTGGCCAGCGTCACCGGAAATGTAACCGACCGTATCAAGGCGGGACAGATTGTGAAGGCGCTCGCGCCCATGGTCGGCGGAG
>CAZJBN010000245.1:0-2132 GCA_964543955.1 uncultured Bifidobacteriaceae bacterium | reverse complement strand
ACTGGCCGAGCCAGTCCACGTGCCGGTGGCCGTGCATGATGATCGCCCGATCGGACAGGGGCAGCAGGCGGCGAACGAACCAGTTGCCGTTGATGAGCGCCGTGCCGATGCGCTCCGAGAAGGCATGGGCCCGCCAGGGGTACTCGACGAGGTGGTGGTGCAGCACGATCACCCAGCCGGCCTGCGGGTACTCGGCAAGGGCGATCTCGATGCCTTCCATCTGCTCGGCCGAGACCATGCCGAGCGCGTTGGTGAACGAGAAGTGCGTGTCGGCATTGGAGTTGAGCAGGATGAATCCCAGGCCGTCGGCCGTCGACGGACGTACCACCATCGGGTAGGCCTGGCTCCAGATCTCGGGCCACCACCGCGCGAGGCGTGGCCGGCCCACATCGGCGAAACGGGCGATGCGCTCGCTGTGTGGCCGCAGGGCGTCGGTCAGCGTCGTGCCGATGGCGCGCCGATTACGGTCCACGACGTGGACCCGTGATCCGTGCACGGCGCAGGCGACCGAGAGCGTGCGCACCTGGCGGAGCCGGCGATTCGGGCTCGTGGGCAGGTCGACCCGCGCCGGATTGCCGCGGTCGGCCACGTTCAAGTCGTGGTTGCCCGGTACCGTCAGTACGAGCTGGGCAATGGTCGGATGCCGATCCAGCGCATCCACGAACAGCGCATATTCGCCGGACCGCCCGGCATCGGTCAGATCGCCGGAGACGACAACGGCGTCGAGCGGATCGCGCGCGTGGATCGCCTCGAGCCTCGACAGCACTTCGTCGAGCTGCGCGTTCCCGCGCGGCCCCGCCCGGCCGGTCTCGAGCCGGAACCCGTACGGCTCGCCGACCGTGTGCAGATCCGACAGGTGCGCAACCCGCCAGCGCCGGCCGCCGGGCTTTGGCGGCCGGAACGTGCCGAGGTCGAGAGGTTGGGGCAGCGTGGCATCCGCCACGCCCCAGAAGAGTGCCGCTGCGGCGAGGTACCCCGCGATGAGCACGACGCTGTTGGCGACCGCCGCGGGCGCGGCGCGGCGGATGGAGTAGAGATCCGCAAACGTCGCCGCCCACCACGAGCGGCGCCACGCGAACACCGCTACCGCCACGGCCAGGCCGAAGACGATGACGCCCGCGGCTGCAGCCATGGCCGCGCGGACCTTGCCGTGCTGCGCCTGCGTGGCGTCACGCGGGAGCAGGAAGTCGCCGAGGTGGCGCAGGCCTTCGCGGACGACCGCGTAGGTCGGTTCGATCACCACCGCGTTCAGCGCCCAGAAACTGTTCTCGGCGAGGCGAAACAGCGTGCGCCAGCCGAACCATCCGATGGCCCCGACGACGAGCAGCGCCACGACCGAGCCGAGGCTGATGAGCGGTGTGGTGATCCGCGACGAGATCGAGTTGGCCCATGCCATCGCCAGGATCGGGGCGGCGCCCAGAGCGAGGCTCGGCGCCACGATGAGCAGCAACCACGCCCCGGCCAGCTTCATCCAGCTGATCTCGACGAGCATGCTCCCCGCATGCGCGAGCAGGGAGTGGGCCTTCATGCTGGACGCGTCGTCTTCGACGTCGCCGTCACGTGGATCCACGATCGGCTTCATCGCCTGCTCCACGCGCCGCGAGCCGATGGCCGGCGCTGCGCCTGCGAGGGCGCGCGGCGGACCCGGCCATACGTCCGACTATCGGGTTCCATCGACTGGGATTGTGCTCCATCTCCTGTCCGACCGCGATGGTTTTCGCTGGTCGAGGTCTGCCCGCGTCACCAGGACGGCCGATCGAGCCGATCGAGCCGGCGCATGGCCACGGCACCGAGGATGGGGCCCGGCACCAGGAGGAGCGCCGCGTACTGCCATCCGACCACCGACGCGATCCGCGGCAGCATGTCAATCGTCACAATCGTCAACAGGAAGCCAAGCGATGTCTGGAGGGTCAGCGCCGTGCCGACATGCTCCGCAGGTGCGTGCTCGCTCACGAGCGCCGAGAACTGCGCGGAGTCGGCGACGACGGCAAACCCCCAGATCATGACGAGAAGGAAGGCGAGCGCCGGTGTGCGGCCGTAGACGGCGACCGTCAGCAGGCAGCATGCGGCGCTGGCAAGCAGTGCCCATCGGGCCACGCGTGCCTTGCCCGCGCGGTCCGCGACATATCCGG
>CAZJBN010000244.1:0-2161 GCA_964543955.1 uncultured Bifidobacteriaceae bacterium | reverse complement strand
CGTTGTTCATCGTGCCCTGCGCGCCGGCCATGGCGCCGAGCGCGCCGAACAGCGTATCGGTGACGAACTGCGACACCTCGACGTTGCCGGCCACCACGGCGGCCGGATAGTGCGGCTTGAGCATCGACCTGTCGGGGATGACGATGTTGATCGGCCGCAGGCAGCCCGCGTTCATCGGGATGTCGCTGTCGACCATGATGCGGAACACGTAGAGCACCGCGGCGCGGGTCACCGGCTCGGGGGCGTTGAAGTTGCTGCCCTGCTGCTCCGACGTGCCGGTGAAGTCGACGGTCGCCTCGCGCTTCTTCTTGTCGACCGTGATCCTGACCTTGATGACGTTGCCGTGGTCGGCCTCGTAGCTGAACGCGCAGTCGTGCAGGGCGTCGATCACGCGCCGCACGCTCTCGTCGGCGTTGTCCTGGACGTGGCCCATGTAGGCGTGCACCACCGGCAGGCCGAACTGGCCCACCATCTTGTGCAACTCCTGCACGCCCTTCTCGTTGGCGGCGATCTGCGCCTTCAGGTCGTTGACGTTCTGCAGCGGGTTGCGCGCCGGGTATTGCGCCCTGGTCAGGAGTTCGTACAGCTCCTTCTCGCGGAACCTGCCGCGGTCCACCAGCTTGAAGTTGTCGATGTAGATGCCTTCCTCCTCGATGGAGGTGGCCTTGGGCGACATCGAGCCCGGCGCGATGCCGCCGATGTCGGCGTGGTGGCCGCGCGAGGCGACCCAGAACAGGGTCTTGCGCTTGGCCTTGTCGAACACCGGCGTGCACACCGTGAGGTCGGGGATGTGGGTGCCGCCGTTGTAGGGCGCGTTGATGAGATAGGAATCGCCCGGCCGGATGCGGCCCTTGTTCTCGCGGATGATGGTCTCCACCGCGCGGTCCATCGAGCCGAGATGCACCGGCATGTGCGGCGCGTTCGCCACCAGCGAGCCCTTGCCGTCGAAGATCGCGCAGGAGAAGTCGAGCCGCTCCTTGATGTTCACCGAGTAGGCGGTGTTCTGCAGCGATACGCCCATCTGCTCGGCGATCGACATGAACAGGTTGTTGAACACCTCGAGCATGATCGGGTCGGCCTTGGTGCCGACCGCGCTCTTGCGCTCGAGCTTGACGGCGCGCTCCAGCACCAGATGGTTCTTCGCGGTGATGACGGCGCGCCAGCCGGGCTCCACCACCACGGTCTGGTGCGGCTCCATCACGATGGCGGGCCCGGCCACCCGAGAGCCTGGCCGGAGCTGGTCGCGGGTGAACACCGAGGCCTTGTGCCACTGGCCGCCGGAGAAGAATTTCGTGGTCCGGGCCGGGGCGGGCAGCTTGCCGCGCGCGGTCTTTCCGGCGCGCTCACGGAACTTGGCGCCGCCGCCGACCGCCTCCACCGACACCGCCTCGATCACCAGCTTCTTGTTGCGGTCGATGAAGCCGAACCGCGCCTTGTGCGCCTTCTCGAAGGCGGATCGCATCTTTGTAAGGGGCAGGATCTTCACCTCCCCCTGGAGGGGGGAGGTCGCCGAGCGAAGCGAGGCGGGTGGGGGTGAACTTTTCTTGCTTCGTTTCACCCCACCCCGCGCGCCTGCGGCGCGCGACCCTCCCCCTCCAGGGGAGGGTGAAGACGGAGAAAGCGTGCCGGCGTCCACGACCAGCGCGGTGTCGGTGCCGGCGTAGCGGACGTGGGCGCGCACGTGCACCTTGATGCTCGCTGCCGGCACGCCCTGTCCGGCGACCTCGGCCTTCGCATCCTTGCCGAGCCGGGCGCCCTCGCGCTTGAGCGCGGCGAGCGCCTTGCTTCCGAAATCCTCCTCGATGGCCTGCTGGCGGGTGGCGCGGATGTCGGCGAGGCCCATGCCGTAGGCGGAGAGCAGCGACGAGAACGGGTGGATCAGCACCCTGGTCATGCCGAGCGCATCGGCGACCAGACACGCGTGCTGGCCGCCGGCGCCGCCGAAGCAGTTCAGGGCGTATCGCGTCACGTCGTAGCCGCGCTGCACCGAGATTTTCTTGATCGCGTTGGCCATGTTCTCGACCGCGATCCTGATGAAGCCGTCGGCCACTTCCTCCGGGCTCTTGCCGCCGACCTCGCCGGCGAGCGTGGCGAAAGCCGTCTGCACGGCGCCGGCATCGAGCGGCTGGTCCTGTTGCGGGCCGAAGATCTTCGGGAAGAA
>CAZJBN010000243.1:0-2164 GCA_964543955.1 uncultured Bifidobacteriaceae bacterium | reverse complement strand
CGCAGGATGGTGCGGGTCTGCGAGTCGAGCGTCGTGAGGGTGCGATGCTGCAGAAACAGCGCAAGCGCAGCCGCGCCAATCGTGGCGGCAATGGCAAGCACCAGAGGCCGCGAGCGCCGAACCGCGAAGACACGAGAATGCATCGCTCGACCGTTGCGCCGACGTTACGCGGGTGCGTGCCGGGTGTCAAGGTCGCGCGCCAGCTCTTGTCGCGCGCCAGCTCCTGGCCGCCAGCGCATGAGCCACCTCAAGGCTTGCGGTCCTTCTCCGCCGACAGCGCGTCGCGCGCGGCCGCGACATCTCGTGCGGTTCGCGCCTGCACCATTTCCGCCTCGGATGCCGCGCGGACCGCGTGGGCGAGCTGCTGTCGTGCGGCGCGCTCCTGCTCGCGCGCGTCCTCGAGCTCCCGCTCGAGGTCGGCCGTGCGCTCGCTCGCCTTCTCCAGGCGCGCACGGGCTTTCTTCTCGGCGGCGGCGGCCTCGGACGCCTCCGCCTTCGCCGATCGAAGGGCGGCCTCTCGATCGGCGAGGCGCCGACGGGCCTCCTCCACCCGGCGCGCGTGTTCGCGAGCGGCCGCTTCGGCCTTCTCTGCCTTCTGAACCTCGCGCGTCGTCGAGGCAGCTCTCGTGTTCGGCTCCGGCCTGCGCGAGACGATCATCGGGCGCGACGGCACCGGCGTGGCTGCAGACGCAAGACCGGCGAGCGAGCTCAATGCGTCGAAGCCGCTGGCCTGGACGTCCTTGACGAGCCGGCCGATCGTCACGTCCGGCGGCACGCCGCTCGACGCCAGGGATTCCACGGTGCCGAGGATGCGAAAGCGCACGTCCGGAGCGACCGCGGCGGGCCCGCCGAGCGCGTCGATGGCCGTCCTGACCACCGCGTCCACGGCTCGACGCCGGTCCTCGGCGGCCTGCCGGACATCGCCCTGCTTCCCGTGGGCACGCGCGACGTGTGCCGCGCGGAGATCGTCGCCGCTCTGAAGCATCGCGCGGAACGCCGCCTGGTCCTGCCACCACGCCTGGTTGACGGCCCACGCCGTCACGCCCGGCTTGGCGAGGCTCTTGACCCGATCGGCAGCCGGCCGATCGCCGGCGGCCTTGAGCTCGGCGGCAAGCGCGTTGCGGCGGGCCGTGAACTCCGCGAGCGGCAACCCGTACAGCGCGTCGATCGAGGCTTCGAGTCCGGGGGCGTCCGATCCGCTGGCCGCGCACATCATCAGCCAGTCTACCTGCATGGGATCCCGTCTCTCGGTCGCCTGACTCGGAAACCGTCAATGGCCGGGCCGCCCGCTGGGTACAATCTGGCACCATGACACCGATCGAGTGGTTCGCCGCACAGCCGCACGTGCTCCAGGCGCTCGTCGCGGGTACCTTCACCTGGTCGGTGACCGCCCTTGGGGCCGGTGTGGTCTTCCTGACGAGAGACATCAGCCAGAAAGCCCTGGACACGGCGCTCGGCTTCACGGCCGGCGTGATGATGGCCGCGAGCTTCTGGTCGCTGCTGGCGCCGTCGATCGCGCTCGCCGAAGAAATGGGCATGGTGCCGTGGCTGCCGGCGCTCGTGGGCTTCCTGGCCGGCGGCGTGGCACTTCGGCTGGCCGATTCGGTGCTGCCTCACCTGCACCTCTTCAAGCCCATCGACGAGGCCGAAGGGATTTCCACCACCTGGCGCCGCAGCGTGCTGCTGGTCATGGCCATCACGCTACACAACATTCCCGAGGGGCTGGCCATCGGCGTCGCGTTTGGCGCCGTGGCGGCCGGGTACGAGGGCGCAACGTTGGCGGGGGCCATCGCGCTGGCCATCGGCATCGGCCTGCAGAACTGCCCCGAAGGGACGGCGGTGGCCGTACCCCTCCGCCGCGAAGGGATGTCGCGTTTCAAGTGTTGGTGGTACGGGCAACTCTCGGCCGCGGTCGAGCCGGTGGCCGCCGTCATCGGCGCCGTGGCCGTGACCCAGATGCGGCCGATCCTGCCCTACGCGCTGGCATTCGCGGCCGGCGCCATGATCTTCGTCGTTGTCGAGGAAGTCGTGCCGGAATCGCAGAGCGGAGGCAATACCGACGCCGCAACGATGGGCGCCATGCTCGGCTTCGGCGTGATGATGACGCTGGATGTGGCGTTGGGATAGAGCCACGACAGGTTCAAAGCACGACGAGGTTCAAAGC
>CAZJBN010000242.1:0-2201 GCA_964543955.1 uncultured Bifidobacteriaceae bacterium | reverse complement strand
GGGACCGGATCTGGCCGGCGACCGTGTCGCCGGTGTGCAGGTCGAACTTGCGGATTTGGGACGGCGAGACGTAGATGTCGTCCGGGCCGGCGAGATAGTTGTAGTCCGGTGCGCGAAGGAAGCCGAAGCCGTCCGGCAGCACTTCGAGCACGCCCTCGGAGAAGATGAGCCCCGCCTTTTCGGCCCGGGCCCGGAGGATCTGGAAGATCAGCTCCTGCTTGCGCAGCCCGGTTGCGCCCGGGATGTCCAGGTCGCGGGCGATCTTCGTGAGCTCGGCAACGCTCAGCTCTTTGAGGGTCGAGAGGTCGAGCGCGGTGGGCTCGGCCGTGGCGGCGCTGGCACCGCTGCCGTTGGCGGTGGCTGCCGGAGCAGCCTTGCGATCAGTGTCCACAGTGCTTCCAGTCCTTCGCCGGTCTGGGCCGAGACGGCCGCCACCGGTCCTGAATAACGACGCTCCAGTTCCCCGAGATGACGCCGGCGTTCGGCCTGCGTCAGTTTGTCCACCTTGGTCGCGACCACGTGGACGTCCACGCCGCGATCCACGAGCCACACCCACGTCGCGAGATCGGTTTCGAGCGCCGGGTGACGGCTGTCGACGAGCAGCAGGGTCGATCCCCGGTTGGCGCCGAAGTACTCCGCCGCCAGCTGATCGAACTCCTCGGCCGCCCGGCGCCTTCGGTCCTCAGCCGTGCCGGATCCGCTGCGCCCTTCGGCAGGCTCCCCACGTCCCGGCCGTGCCGGGGGGCGGGCCGGTTTGGGGGCCCGGGCGTAGCCATAGCCCGGCAGGTCCACCAGGTGGAACGGGGGCGTCCGTGGGTGGTCGACCCGGTAGAAGTTCGCCAGCCGGGTCTTGCCGGGATCACCGCTCGTGCGCGCGAGCGACTGTCGCACCAGCGCGTTGATCAGGCTCGATTTGCCGACGTTCGACCGGCCGACCATGGCCAGCTCGGGCAGGCCCTGCCTGGGAAACCCCGCCGCGTCGGCCGCGCTCGTGACGAAGGTCGCGGTGGGCGCGCCCCGGCTCACGGTTGCGCCTCCCCGTGGCGCCGGCGTTCGCTAGTGCGTGATCGCTTCGGCGGAATCGCCAATGTCCCCGGCGTCCGCCGATGGCGGCAGCGGCGTGAGCGGTCCATCGAGCGCGATCTTCAGCACCTCGTCCATGCCGCTCACCATGTGCACGGCCAGCTGGTCGAGGACGTTCTTCGGGATGTCCGCGAGGTCCTTCTCGTTGTCCTTCGGTACGAGGATGGTCTTGACGCCGGCCCGGTGAGCGGCGAGCAGCTTCTCCTTGACGCCGCCGATCGGGAGCACCTTGCCGCGCAGCGTAATCTCGCCGGTCATGGCGACGTCGCGGCGCACGGGCACGCGCGTCAGCGCGGAGATGAGCGCGGTGGCGAGCGTGATGCCCGCCGAGGGGCCGTCCTTGGGGATGGCGCCCTCGGGAATGTGGACGTGCACATCCAGCTTGCGGTTGAAGTCCTTGGGGATGCCGAACTCCTCGGCACGCGAGCGCACGAAGCTCATCGCGGCCTGGGCGGACTCCTGCATGACGTCGCCGAGCTTGCCGGTGAGCGTCAGCCGGCCGCGGCCGGGCATGAGCGTCGCCTCGGTGATGAGAATCTCGCCGCCGACTTCGGTCCAGGCGAGGCCGGTCGCGATGCCGATCTCGTTCTGCTCCTCGGCGACGGTCGGCCGGTAGCGCGGCACGCCCAGGTAGGTGGTGATCTGCCCGGCGGTGATCTTCTCGAACGTCCCGGCGCCCTCGACGACCACCTTGCGTGCGACCTTGCGGCAGACCGAATTGACCTCGCGCTCGAGGTTCCTGACTCCGGCCTCCCGCGTGTAGCGCTGGATGATGGCCTGGATGGCGTCCTCGTCGAACTCGATGTTCTTCGCCGAGAGGCCGTTGCCGTCGATCGCCTTCGGCACCAGGAACCGCCGCGCGATCTCGACCTTCTCCTGCTCGGTGTACCCGGCGAGCTGCAGCACCTCCATGCGGTCGCGGAGTGCCTGCGGGATGGTGTGCAGGACGTTGGCCGTGCAGATGAACATGACGTTCGACAGGTCGAACTCGACGTCCAGGTAGTGATCGAGGAACGCGTTGTTCTGCTCGGGGTCGAGCACCTCGAGCAGCGCCGCCGACGGATCGCCGCGGAAGTCCATCGACATCTTGTCGACTTCGTCGAGCAGGAAGACCGGGT
>CAZJBN010000241.1:0-2212 GCA_964543955.1 uncultured Bifidobacteriaceae bacterium | reverse complement strand
TGAGGAAATCGAACGCCTCGCCAAGGACCGCGACGACGAACAGGCGATCCTTGACCGCAACGTGTTCGGGCGTCTCGGCGAACTGCTGGATGGCCGTCAGGGTGTTGCCGGTCCAAAGGGCTTCAAGAAAGACACCAAGATCACCCGCGCTATCCTGGATGAATATCCGCGATCGCAGTGGTGGTTGTTCGCCTCGTCGAACGACAAGCTGATGGCCGAGATCGAGGCCATGCGGAAGCAGTACGACGAGTCGAAGAAGCTGCTCGAGCAGCGCTTCCTCGACAAGGTCGAGAAGCTGCAGCGCGGCGACGAGCTTCCCCCCGGCGTGATGAAGATGGTCAAGGTCTTCGTCGCGGTGAAGCGGAAGATCCAGCCGGGCGACAAGATGGCTGGCCGGCACGGCAACAAGGGCGTGGTGTCGAAGATTGTGCCGGTCGAGGACATGCCGTTCCTCGAGGACGGAACGCAGGTCGATATCGTGCTCAACCCGCTCGGCGTGCCGTCACGCATGAACGTCGGTCAGATCCTGGAAACCCATCTGGGCTGGGCCTGCGCGGGTCTCGGCCAGCGCATCGGCCAGGCGGTCGACGCCTACTACGCGAAGAAGGACACCCGCCAGCTCAAGGACACCCTGAAAAAGGTGTACGGCGAGGACGACACCATCAAGTCGCTTGGCGAGGACGCCCTGGTCGAGTTGGGCGCCAACCTGCGTCACGGTGTGCCGATCGCCACCCCGGTGTTCGACGGTGCGAAGGAGCAGGACATCGAGAGCATGCTCGATCTTGCCGGGCTCGATAAGTCTGGCCAGATGACGGTGTACGACGGCCGCACCGGCGAGGCGTTCGATCGCAAGGTGACGGTGGGCTACATCTACATGCTCAAGCTCCACCATCTCGTGGACGACAAGATCCACGCCCGCTCGATCGGTCCGTACTCGCTCGTCACCCAGCAGCCGCTGGGCGGCAAGGCGCAGTTCGGCGGCCAGCGGTTCGGCGAGATGGAGGTGTGGGCGCTCGAAGCGTATGGCGCGGCCTACACCTTGCAGGAGATGCTGACGGTGAAGTCGGACGACGTCGCCGGACGCACCAAGGTGTACGAGGCGATCGTTCGCGGCGACGACACGTTCGAAGCCGGCATCCCGGAGAGCTTCAACGTGCTCGTCAAGGAGATGCGCTCGCTCGGCCTCAACGTCGATCTGCACAACTCCGAGCAGGCGTCGAGCGGTACCGCGGAAGCGGCCGAGTAGCCCCGCTTCGACAGTGATGGGGACGGCGTCGGCGCCGTCCCTCCGAAGAACGGAAATTTGACGACCGATGCGGGGACGCCCGCCCCAAGGTCGAGGAGAAGACGATGAACCAAGAGATCATGAATCTTTTCAGCCCGACGGTTCCGGCCCAGGTCTTCGACCAGATCCGGATTTCGATCGCGAGCCCGGAGAAGATTCTGTCCTGGTCCTACGGCGAGATCAAAAAGCCGGAGACCATCAACTACCGGACTTTCAAGCCGGAGCGTGACGGCCTGTTCTGTGCGCGCATCTTCGGTCCGATCAAGGACTACGAGTGCTTGTGCGGCAAGTACAAGCGCATGAAGTACAAGGGCATCATCTGCGAGAAGTGCTCGGTCGAGGTGACGCTCAGCCGCGTGCGGCGTGAGCGCATGGGCCATATCGAGCTGGCCGCGCCGGTCGCGCACATCTGGTTCCTGAAGTCGCTGCCGTCGCGCATCGGCCTTCTGATGGATATGACGCTCAAGGATCTCGAGCGCATCCTGTACTTTGAATACTACGTCGTTCTTGAGCCGGGTCTCACTCCGCTGCAGGACCGTCAGCTTCTGTCCGAGGAGGAGTACCTCAAGGCTCAGGAAGAGTACGGCCCGGACAGCTTCACCGCGCTGATCGGCGCGGAGGCGATCCGCGAGATGCTCAAGGCGCTCGATCTCGAGAAGCTCGCCGCCGACCTGCGCGTCGAGATCGCGGAGTCGAAGTCCGAACTCAAGCCCAAGAAGCTGGCCAAGCGGCTGAAGCTGATCGAGGCCTTCACCCAGTCGGGCAACCGGCCGGAGTGGATGATCCTAACCCAGGTGCCGGTGATTCCGCCGGACCTGCGTCCGCTGGTTCCCCTCGATGGCGGCCGTTTCGCGACCTCGGATCTCAACGATCTCTACCGCCGCGTCATCAACCGCAACAACCGCCTCAAGCGGCTGATCGAGCTGC
>CAZJBN010000240.1:0-2289 GCA_964543955.1 uncultured Bifidobacteriaceae bacterium | reverse complement strand
CGTCCGTCCAACAGAATGTGGTGCTTCGCTTCGGCGACTGCCGGCTGGATATCGAGAGCCGCCAGCTCGTGCATGGCGGGAAAGAGGAGCACCTGTCTCCCAAGGCGTTCGAACTGCTCGTGGTGCTCCTCGAAGCCCGGCCGCGCGTCCTGTCGAAAGAGGCGCTCCTCGAGCGGATCTGGCCGGACGTCTTCGTCTCCGAAGCCAACCTGGCCGTCATCGTCGCGGAGGTGCGCGAGGCCATCGGCGATTCGGCGCGCTCCGCCGTGCTCGTCAAGACGCATCATGGTGTGGGCTACAGCTTCAAGGGCCAGGTCGACGAGCTCAGCCGCGGAAGCTCGCCGCTCTCCGATGGGCCCACGGTCCTGCTCCAGGTCGGTCCGAGACGCATCGCCCTCCGGCAGGGGACGACGTCGGCCGGCCGGGATGAATCGTCCGACGTCGTCCTCCACGATCCGAGCGTGTCGCGCCACCATGCGCGCCTGTGGATCGACGGTTCGCGTGTGACGGTCGAGGACCTGGGCTCCAAGAACGGCACACGCGTGAACGGCGTTCCGGTAACCGAAGTGACGCCGATCGGACACGGGACGGAGCTGCAGTTCGGCGATCTGATCGCGTGCGTGATCGTCGAGGAGAACTCCACCGACACCACGTGGACCATTGTCACGCGGCCGGGGGCCTGAACCCTCCTCAGCCCTTCAGTCCTTCCACGAAGCGGATGCCGCCTTTCTCCGCCAGCAGACGCACGGGTCTGAAGCCGGCCTCGCCGACGAGCGCCTCGACCGAATAACCCTCGGGCCGCGTGACCGCGCCGCCGAGCAGTCCCGTGACGGCCACGCGCTCGACGATCTCGATGCGGCCGCCGTCACGGAGGACGCGCCTCGCTTCGCCCAGGAGCAGCCGTCGGTTCTGGTCGGGCATGCGTGCGAACGTCCCGCGGGTATCGTCCACGACGATGAGATCCGCGCTCGACGTGTCGAACGCGATCGCGTCCGGCGTCACGACGCGGACATCGATGAGCGCGCCGACCCTGGCGGCCACCCTCCGTGCGCGCTCGGCGTCGGCCTGCTCGAACACGGCCACGCCCGAGGCGCCGCTCAAGCCGACCTTGGCCGCGAGGCCGCCGAGCAGCGCCGGGTCGTCGCAGCCGACCTGCACGAAGCGTTCACCCATACGGACGCCCGTCATCGTGACGTGCAGCGGGTCCATCTGGCTCTGGCGGCGGAGCGTGCGGAAGAACTGCCCGAACATACCCGTAATGATAAGATCGCCGGATTGTGAAAACGCTGGGAAACATTACTGCGGCACAGGGGAAGCTCGGAGTCCTGCTCGTCGGCATGGGAGCGGTGAGCACGACGACGATCGCCGGAGTCCTGGCCATCCGCAAGGGCCTGGCACCTCCCATCGGCTCGCTGACGCAGATGGGCACCATCCGTCTCGGGAAGCGCAGCGAAGGCCGGTCGCCGAAGATCAACGAGTTCGTCAACCTGGCCCGCCTGGACGACATCGTGTTTGGCGGGTGGGACATCTTCGAGGAGGACTGCTACTCGGCGGCGCGTACGGCCGGGGTGCTGGAGCCGGTGCTCCTCGACGCGGTTCGCGGCGAGATGGAAGCCATCACGCCGATGCCGGCCGTCTTCGATCAACGCTACGTGAAGCGCCTGAGCGGGCCCAATGTCAAGAAGGGCCGGAACAAGAAGGACCTCGCCGAGCAGCTCATTGCCGACATCCGCCGGTTCAAGGAATCGAACGGCTGCACCCGCCTCGTCATGATCTGGTGCGGCAGCACCGAGGTCTTCATGACGGAGGGCGCCGTACACCAGTCGCTCGCCGCGCTCGAGCAGGGCCTCGAGACCAACGACGAGGCCATTCCGTCGAGCATGGTGTACGCGTACGCCGCGCTCCGGGAAGGCATCCCGTTCGCCAACGCCGCCCCCAACCTCACCGCCGACGTGCCCGCCATGCTGGATCTCGCCACGGAGACCGGCGCGCCGGTCGCCGGCAACGACATGAAGACGGGGCAGACGCTCATCAAGACCATCATCGCGCCGGGTCTCAAGGCCCGGCTTCTGGGCGTGAAGGGATGGTACTCGACGAACATCCTCGGCAATCGCGACGGCGAGGTGCTGGACGACCCCGAGTCGTTCAAGACCAAGGAGGAAAGCAAGAAGTCGGCGCTCGACTACATCTTCCAGCCCCAGCTCTATCCCGATCTCTACAAGGACATCTCGCACGTCGTCCGGATCAACTACTACCCGCCGCGCGGTGACAACAAGGAGGGATGGGACA
>CAZJBN010000239.1:0-2439 GCA_964543955.1 uncultured Bifidobacteriaceae bacterium | reverse complement strand
CGGGCACCCGGGCACCTGTGCACCTGTGCACCCGGGCACCTGTGCACCCGGGCACTACAATGTATTCGTTTGATTCGTCGCGCAGACTTCCTCGTCATCGGCAGCGGCATTGCGGGCCTCAGGGCTGCCGTCGATCTCGCCGCCACATCCGACGTCGTGCTGCTCACGAAGTCCGACCCCACCGAGAGCAACACCGGGTACGCACAGGGCGGGATTGCCGCGGCGGTCGGTGCCGGCGATCACCCCGACCTGCACTACGCGGACACGCTGGCTGCCGGTGACGGTCTCTCGGCGGGCGACGCCGTTCGCGTGCTGGTAGACGACGGGCCGAGGTACGTGGGCGAGCTCATCGAGTGGGGAGCGCGATTCGATCGCGACTCGTCCGGAGAGGTCGCGCTGGCTCGCGAGGCGGCGCACAGCGTACGGCGCGTGCTCCACGCCGCGGATTCGACCGGCCGCGAGATCGGCCGTGCGCTCTGGGAGCGCGCGCGCACGCTGCCGCGACTGCAGGTCATGAACCACGCGCAGGCGGCCCGCCTGCTCGTCGACGGGGGCCACTGCGTTGGCGCGGAGTATGTCGCCGCGGCCGACGAAGCGGAGAGCGGCGCCGTTCGTGCGCGCGCCGTCCTGCTGGCCACCGGCGGCGCAGGGCAGGCGTTCAGCGACACGACCAACCCCTCTATCGCGACCGGCGATGGTGTGGCCCTGGCCTGGCATGCCGGCGCTGTAATCGCCGACATGGAGTTCGTGCAGTTCCACCCCACGGCGCTCAACGTGCCGGGCTCTCCGCGCGTGCTGCTGTCGGAGGCACTCCGCGGCGAAGGCGCCAGGCTCGTCAACGGCCACGGCGATCGGTTCACGGGCCGGTACGATCCTGCAGGCGATCTCGCACCGCGCGACCGCGTCTCGCGCGCCATTGTCGAGGAGGTGAAGCGGACGGGCCTGCCGGTCTATCTGACGCTCCGCCACCTCGATCCCCACGTCGTGCACCGGCGCTTTCCCACGGCGTCGGGCGCATGTCGCGCCGCCGGCCTGGACCTGGCGCGCGATCTCATCCCGGTTGGCCCGGCCGCCCACTACATCATGGGCGGCGTGGCGACCGACCTGTGGGGCCGCACGTCCATTCCAGGTCTCTACGCAGCCGGAGAAGTGGCGTGCACCGGCCTTCACGGTGCGAACCGCCTGGCCAGCAACTCCCTGCTCGAAGGCCTCGTGTTCGGCGCACGCGCGGCCCAGGCGATGCCGGGGCCGCCGTCTTCGGGGCGCATGAGCGCGGAGGTTCGCAAGGTCGAAGTGGCGGTCGACTCTGCGAGCGGCGCACCCGCGGCCGATCCGGACGAGCAGGCAGTGCGCGCCCTCATGTGGAACGCCGTCGGCCTCGTCAGGAACGCGGCGGATCTCGCCGAAGCCGTCAGCCAACTGGAGGGCTGGGCCCGATCACCGCGACTTCGTGCGGCACCCGCGGGCGGCACCACGCCGGAGACATCGCGGCTGGCGAGCCTGGTCACGGTCGGCCTCCTCATCGCACGCGCGGCGCTCAGGCGCGAGGAGTCCCGCGGCGGCCACTACCGCTCCGACTTCCCCGAGCGAGACGATGTAAACTTCAAGGTTCACATTCTGGAGATCGGACGCTGACAGGGCTTTCTATGTCTACACAATCACCAAAGGATCCCGAGGGGTTCGTCAAGGAGATCACCCCCCAATCCGAGGACTTCTCGCGCTGGTACCTGGACGTGGTCCGCAAGGCCGAACTGGCGGACTACTCGCCGGTCAAGGGCTGCATGGTCATCCGTCCCTATGGCTATGCCATCTGGGAGCACATTCAGCGCCAGCTCGACGACCGCTTCAAGGCGTCCGGGCACGTCAACGCCTACTTCCCGCTCTTCATCCCCGAGAGCCTGCTGATGAAGGAAGCCGACCACGTGGAAGGCTTTGCTCCTCAGGTGGCGTGGGTCACGAAAGGCGGGACCGAGGATCTCGAGGAACGGCTGATCGTGCGCCCGACCTCCGAAACGATCTTCGGCGTGATGTACCAGAAGTGGATTCAGTCCTGGCGCGACCTGCCCGTCCTCATCAACCAGTGGGCGAACGTCGTCCGGTGGGAGAAGGTGACGCGGCCCTTCCTGCGGACGACGGAGTTCCTGTGGCAGGAGGGGCATACCGCGCACGAGACGGCGGAAGAGGCCCAGGAAGAGACGCTGAAGATCCTGGGCATCTACAAGGAGTTCTGCGAGACCGTGCTCGCCATGCCTGTCGTGGACGGGCAGAAGAGCGAGAGCGAGAAATTCGCCGGCGCGTCGCGTACCTATTCCATCGAGGCGCTGATGGGCGATGGCCGCGCGCTCCAGGCCGGAACGTCGCACAACCTCGGCCAGAACTTCGCAAAGGCCTTCGAGATCCAGTTCCAGGGGCGCGACAAGTCGATGCAGTACGCCTGGA
>CAZJBN010000238.1:0-2474 GCA_964543955.1 uncultured Bifidobacteriaceae bacterium | reverse complement strand
CGTCACCGCACGCACGGCGTCCCGGAACATCGACGCCACGAGCGGCTGCAGGTCGTCTTCGGTATCGACGATGTCGCCGAACGGCGTGTTGTGCACCGCCGTCACGATGGCCTGCGCCTGACCGAGCGCCTTGCTGCCGATGGCGCGCGCGTGCTCGAGCGCCACCGGGTTGCGCTTCTGCGGCATGATGCTGCTGGACTGCACGAAGCCCTCCCCCAGCCGCAGGTACCCGAACTCCATCGTGCACCACAGCAGGAAGTCCTGGACGACACGCCCGAGGCCGACGAGGAGGACGCTCACCGCCGAGGCGCTCTCGAGCAGGTAGTCCACCGTCGCGATGCTGCCGTACGTGTTGCCGGTCGGTCCCGAGAATCCCAGGAGCTCGCTCGTCCGACGGCGATCGATCGGGAATCCCGTGCCCGTGATGGCGCACGCGCCGAGCGGGTTGTGGTTGGTCGAGTCGTAGGCGGCGGCGAGCCGCGTGGCGTCTCGTTCGAGCTGCTCCACGACGGCCATCAGATAGTGCGCCATGGTCGAGGGCTGTGCCGGCTGCGTGTGCGTGTGCGCGCCGAAGACCGACTCGCGGTGCCGATCGGCGAGATCGAGCAGCGCGGCACGCAGTTCCATGACACCGGTCGCCACCGCCGCGATGAACTCCCGCTGCCGGATGCGGTACATCGTCATGTCGATGTCGTTCCTGCTGCGGGCCGTGTGCAGTCGGCCCGCGATGTCTTCGCCGGCCGCATCCTTGACGAGCCGCTCGATGAAGAAGAAGAGATCCTCGTAGGTTCCGTCGTAGCTGACGCCGCGGACCGTGTCGAGCGAGATGGCCTCGAGCGCGGCCCGCAGGACGCGCGCATCCTCCACGGTCACGATGCCCTGCTCGGTGAGCATGACCAGGTGGGCGTAGTGAATCGCCATCAGGGGGGAGAGCAGCAGCTCCTTGGCGTCTTCGAAGTTCTCGTTGAGGACGATCCGGACGTATTCAGGGGCAAAACGCATCTAACCGCAGTATATTCCGTGGAACGCCGGGAGACGGGACGCCTCAGGGTGCTCGAGGTGGTCGGAGGGCGGGTCTTCAGACCCGCCTCGCGCAGGAGCTCGAGTGTGCTGGTGCGTGAGGTTAGGCGGAGACCAATCCATGACGCGTCATCTTTGCCTGCTGCTGGTCGTCGGGAGCGTGACGGTCGGTTCGACGCTCGGGGCGCAGCCGGCGCCGGCCACCTCGCTCGTGGTGGCCGGGCTTGCCCAGCCGGTCGAGATCCGGCGCGATCGATGGGGGATCAACCACATCTACGCGCAGAACGAGGCCGACCTGTTCTTCGCGCAGGGCTACGCCGCGGCAAGGGACCGGCTCTTCCAGTTCGAGATGTGGCGGCGCCAGGCGACGGGCACCATGGCGGAGATCCTGGGCACGCGCGAGCTGGCTCGCGACCGCGGGGCGCGGCTCCACATGTTCCGAGGCGACCTCGACGCCGAGCTCGCCCACTACCATCCGCGCGGCAAGGCCATCGTCGAGTCGTTCGTCCGGGGCATCAACGCGTACGTCGCGGAGACGGAACGGACGCCTTCGCTCCTGCCTCTGGAGTTCCGGATGCTGGGGATCACGCCGGGCCGCTGGACTCCTGCCGTCGTCATCTCGAGACATCAGGCTCTCACGTCCAACCTCAACGGCGAAGCGGGCAACGTTCGCGCCATGAAGGCGCTCGGCCCGGAGCGCCTGCGCGACCTGCAGTACTTCCAGGGCGGCGAGCCCGTCTTCACGCTCGACCCGGCCATCGACCTCCAGTCGTTTCCGGACAACGTGCTCGATCTCTACAGTGCGTTTCGCCGGGGGGTCGAGTTCCAGCCCGAGGACATCGCGGCGGAGTTCCGTGGCAGCCGTCAGGCGGCGCGCATGCTCGCCGAGCCGTGGACGATGGACGACGACGTCGATCCGCGCGACATCGGCAGCAACAACTGGGTCGTGAGCGGACGGCTGACCCAGAGCACCTACCCCATCCTGGCCAACGATCCGCATCGGGCGCAGGGTGCGCCCTCGCTCCGCTACTGGGTCCACCTCGTCGCGCCCGGCTGGAACGTCATCGGCGGCGGTGAGCCGGTCCTGCCAGGCATATCGATCGGACACAATGAGCACGGCGCGTGGGGCCTGACGATCTTCGGCAACGACAATGAAGACCTGTATGTGTACGACACCAACCCGGCCAATCCCAACGAGTATCGCTATCAGGAGAACTGGGAGGGCATGCGCGTCTCCACCGACACGATCCCCGTCAAAGGCGAGAAGCCTGCGGAGGTGGAGCTCAAGCACACGCGGCACGGCCCCGTGATCTTCGAGGACCGCGCGGCGCACAAGGCCTACGCCGTCCGCGCCGCATGGATGGAGCCGGGGTCCGCGCCGTACCTGGCGAGCCTGCGGATGAACCAGGCGCGCACGTGGGAGGAGTTCCGGGAGGCGTGCGGCTACAACCGCA
>CAZJBN010000237.1:0-2505 GCA_964543955.1 uncultured Bifidobacteriaceae bacterium | reverse complement strand
TATGCAACTCCCCTCTAAGGCCATATGCGATTCCCCTCCCCTGGAGGGGGAGGGTCGCTCGCCGCAGTGAAGCGAAGCGGAATGAAGGCGAGCGGGGTGGGGTGAAGCTGCCGCAACGCAATGTCACCCCACCCCGGCTCCCATCTCGCTGCGCTCGATGCTCGCCGACCCTCCCCCTCCAGGGGAGGGTGAAGCAAGTCGTGGTGAGAGCCGGGCGCATCACGCTGATTCCCCCAGCTTCAGCTCGTTCGCGCCGTCCAGTCCGATCGGTCCGTGGGTTGCCGCGACGATCAGTCCGCCGCCGGCGAGATGGCGCTTCATCAATTCGGCGAACTGCTGCTGCGCGCTGCGGTCGAGCGCGGTGACCGGCTCGTCGAGCAGCCAGAGCGGCCGCTTCACCGCAACAAGGCGCGCGATCGAAAGCCTTCGCCGCTGACCCGCGGACAGGTAGCCGGCCGGCAGCGCGGCGAGCGATTCAAGACCCACGGCGGCGAGCGCACCCCCGTCCGCGTTGCCGCCGAGATACTGCGACCAGAACGACAGGTTCTCCGCCACGGTGAGCGACGGCTTCAGCGCGTCCTGGTGACCGAGGTAATGCGCCTGCTCGCCCGGCGTCAGCTCCGGATCGCCGCCGTCGAGTGTCAGGGTACCGGCGGCCAGATGCACCAGCCCGGCAACGGTCCGCAGCAGCGACGACTTGCCTGCACCGTTCGGGCCGGTGACGAGCAGCGCCTGTCCCGACGCTACGCTGAAGCCGAGACGGGAGAACACCTCCCGTCCGCCGCGGACGATCGTCAGTTCACGGGCTTCGAGCTTCATGGCTGCCGCCCAATTGGGCGACCGCGAAAGCCCCCCTTAACCTGCAACACAGCCCCCTTTTTAGTCGTTCTTGATTGTCTAGCAGAGCGCCGAAAAAGACCCTATAAACCCCCGGGCTGCGCGAATTGCACCCGGTCCGCGGCCCGGGGGCTAAAACCTTGTTCCGGCAATGGCTTAGCCAGGGATCGCTCGGCCGCTCCGCGCCTGGGATGGAAACATTGTCATGACGTCGCTCGACAGCTTCAAATGCGCCCGGACCCTCAAGGCCGGGAGCAAGACTTACGCCTATTACAGCCTGCCGGCCGCCGAGAAGAACGGCCTCAAGGGCATCTCGCGCCTGCCGTTCTCGCTCAAGGTTCTGCTCGAGAACCTGCTGCGCAACGAGGACGGGCGCACCGTCACCAAGGACGACCTGCTCGCCTTCGTGCAGTGGACCAAGACCAAGACCTCCGACCGCGACGTCGCCTTCCGTCCTGCCCGCGTGCTGATGCAGGACTTCACCGGCGTTCCCGCGGTGGTCGATCTGGCTGCGATGCGCGACGCGATGGTTCACCTCGGCGGCGACGCCAAGAAGATCAACCCGCTGGTTCCGGTCGATCTCGTCATCGACCATTCGGTCGGCGTCAACTTCTTCGGCCATGCCGACTCGTTCAAGAAGAACGTGGAGGAGGAGTACAAGCAGAATCAGGAGCGCTACAAGTTCCTCAAGTGGGCGCAGCGCTCGTTCGAGAATTTCCGCGTGGTGCCGCCCGGCACCGGCATCTGCCATCAGGTCAATCTGGAATATCTGTCGCAGACGGTGTGGTCCGCGCCGGGGACCATCAAGGTCGACGGCAAGGAGCAGAAGCTCGAGATCGCCTATCCGGACACCGTGGTCGGCACCGACTCGCACACCACGATGGTGAACGGCCTCGCCGTGCTCGGCTGGGGCGTCGGTGGCATCGAGGCCGAGGCCGCGATGCTCGGCCAGCCCTATTCGATGGTTCTGCCCGAGGTGATCGGCGTCAAGCTGACCGGCAAGCTGAAGGAAGGCATCACCGCGACCGACCTCGTGCTCACCGTCACGCAGATGCTGCGCAAGCGCGGCGTGGTGGGCAAGTTCGTCGAGTTCTTCGGTCCGGGCCTCGCCGGCCTGACCGTGGCGGACCGCGCCACCATCGGCAACATGGCGCCGGAGTACGGCGCGACCTGCGGCTTCTTCCCGATCGACGACGACACGCTCGAGTATCTCGACGACACCAACCGCGCCAAGGACCGGATCGAACTGGTCAAGGCCTACGCGCAGGCGCAGGGCATGTTCCGCGGCAAGTCGACGCCGGACCCGATCTTCACCGAGGTGCTCAAGCTCGATCTCAACTCGATCGATCCTTCGCTCGCCGGCCCGAAGCGGCCGCAGGACCGCGTGCCGCTCAAGGACGTGAAGAACGGCTTCGCGCAATCGATGGACAAGGAGTTCAACAAGGCCGCCGAGATGGCCAAGCGCGTGCCGGTGACCGGCCGCGACCACGATCTCGGCCATGGCGACGTGGTGATCGCCGCCATCACCTCCTGCACCAACACCTCGAATCCGAGCGTGATGGTGGCCGCGGGCCTGCTCGCCAAGAAGGCGGTGGAGAAGGGCCTCACGGTCAAGCCGTGGGTCAAGACCTCGCTCGCGCCGGGTTCGCAGGTGGTGGCCGACTATTA
>CAZJBN010000236.1:0-2543 GCA_964543955.1 uncultured Bifidobacteriaceae bacterium | reverse complement strand
CGCTCGCGGCGGCGCTCTTTCCGCCGTCGCACCCGTATCACTGGATCACCATCGGAGATCCGGACGACCTTCGCGCGGCCACGCTTGGCGACGTGCAGGCGTTCTTCTCGACCTACTACCACCCGGGCAACGCATCGCTGACGCTGGCAGGCGACATCGACGGCGCCGAAGCGCTGGAGCGGGCCGCGCGTTACTTCGGCGACATCCCCCGGGGGCCGGAGCCGCCGGTGGTGCAGGTGGACCTCCCATCCATGCCGTCGGCGTCGCTCCTGATGGAGGACCGCGTCGAGTTGCCGCGCCTCTATCTCAGCTGGCACTCGCCGGCGATGTTCGCCGCGGGCGACGAGGACCTGGACCTCGCGGCCGACGTGCTCGCCCACGGCAAGACGTCGCGGCTCTATCAGGAGCTCGTCTACGAGCGGCGGCTGGCCACCGACGTGTCCGCCTACCAGCATTCACGCGAGCTGTCGGGCCTGTTCCAGGTGGCGTGCACGGCCGCGGCCGGCGTCGCGCTGCCGGTGCTCGAGGCGGCGATCACCGACGCGCTCGCGGCGCTGGCCGCCGACGGCCCGCGTGCGGACGAGCTCGAGCGGGCGCGCGCGCAGACCGAGGCGCAGTTCGTCTACCGGCTCCAGTCGATCGGCGGGTTTGGCGGCAAGTCCGATCAGCTGAACGCGTACAACGTCTTTCGCGGAGATCCAGGCTACTTCGACGAGGATCTCGAGCGGTACCAGGCCGTCACGCCCGCCAGCATGTCACGCGCCGTCGCGCAGTGGATTGTCGGCCGTCCGCGAGTCGCGCTGAGCGTCGTTCCGCGCGGACAGTCCGCGCTTGCCCTGGCCGATGCGGTCGAGGTTCGCGCCTCGTGAGCGCGGTCGATCGATCGCGCCTGCCGGCGACCGGGCCGTCGCGCCCGTTTCACTTCCCGCAGATGACGCGCACGCGCCTCTCCAACGGGCTCGACGTGCGCGCGATCAGCCATCGTTCGGTGCCCGTCGCCGCAATGGTCCTGCTCGTGCCCGGTGGATCGTCGGTCGACCCGCCGGCGAAGCCGGGTCTGGCCTCGCTTGCCGCGGATTTGCTGGACGAGGGCAGTGGCCGAAGCTCCGCGCTCGACATCTCGGATCGCATCGCCCGCATCGGCGGTGACTTCGACGTGGAGGTCGGGCCCGACGCGACCGTCGTGAGCCTGACGACCCTCGAGCGCTTCCTCGAACCCGGGCTGCAGCTCGTGCACGAGATGGTGACCGCCCCGACCCTGGCCGACGCGGACTTCGCCCGCGTGCGGCAGCTGCGGCTCGAGCGCCTCCGCCAGATGAAGGACGTGCCGGGCGCGCTTGCCGATCGGGCCCTGGCCGAGATCGTCTACCAGTCGCATCCGTACGCCCAGCCGGGCGTGGGCACGACCACATCGCTCGCCGCCCTCGGCGTCGACGACGTGCGCGACTACCACGCGCGGATGTTCCAGCCCGGTGGCGCGACGCTGGTCGTGGCGGGCGATCGCCCGGTGGACGCGCTGACGGCAGCTGCGGCGGACGTCTTCGGCGGCTGGTCGCCGGATCCGACGCTCGCGCCCATCGACCGCGACCGCGCCCGGACGCCGCCGCCGCCCACGCCGGCCGCTCGCCTCGCGGTGGTCGCCCGTCCCGGCGCCGCGCAATCCGCGCTTCGGCTCGGCCACGTCGCCGCATCGCGGTCCACTCCGGACTACCCGGCTCTCGTGCTCCTCAACACGGTGCTCGGCGGTCAGTTCGTGAGCCGTCTGAACCTGAACCTGCGCGAGGACAAGGGCTACACCTACGGCGTCAGGACCGGCTTCGACCTGCGGCGCGGCGAAGGACCGTTCGTGCTGCAGACGAGCGTCGGGACCGACGTCACGGCGTCGGCGTTGACCGAGTCCTTCCGCGAGGTGCGCGACATCCGCGGGGATCGGCCGGTGACGGCCGACGAACTGGCCATGGCGCGGTCTGCCGTGGCGCTCGGCTACCCCCGGGGCTTCGAGACCGCTCAGCAGGTCGCGCGATCGGCGGCACAGCTGGCGCTGCACGATCTTCCGGACAGCTACTTCGAGGACTTCGTCCCGATGCTCGAGGCCGTCACGCTGGACGAGGTCACCGCGGCCGCGCGCCGCTACCTCGATCCCGACCGGATGGCCACCGTCGTCGTGGGCGATATCGACAAGATCGGGCCCTCGCTCGTCGCGCTCGGCCTCGGCGAGTTGACCATCGTCGCGCCGGAGATCTAGCCCCACAGTTCACTTGAGTCGAGCATCCATCAGCTCGCCAGTCCGCGGGAAACGGGCGCAAAACGGCGGGAGTCCGAGGGGATGGACACTGAGCGCAAGTGAATGAGGGGATTAGTCCCCTGGCAGGGGCCGCTCTTTCAATCCAGGCAGGTGCATCGAGCATGAAGGCGGTTCGTTTCCACCAGCACGGAGGGCCGGAGGTCCTCCAGTACGAAGACGCGCCGGATCCCGACGTTCGCCCCGGCGAGGCCATCGTGCGCGTCCGCGCGTGTGCGCTCAACCATCTCGATCTCTTTCA
>CAZJBN010000235.1:0-2642 GCA_964543955.1 uncultured Bifidobacteriaceae bacterium | reverse complement strand
GATCGAAGAGATGGCCGGCGCGCCGGTGCAAGCTCGGTCAAGACCGAAGATGGCCACCGAGATCCCCTCGGCCATCACCATGCCCGACAAGGTGGAGACGAGGCTCGGCACGCTCACGTTCAAGGATGGGTTCCCTGACGATGCCACCGTGCAGAAGGTGTACGACAACCTCGACTTCCAGCGCGGCGTGCAGACGTTCCTCACGGCCATGCCGGCGGCATCGCTGTCGGCGATGCGCGAAGGACTGAGAAGCACAGGCGCCACGGACAACAGCGCGGTCGCGATCTTCGAAACGCTGGCGGATTCGAAATCGCTGTTCCTCACCGCGAACACCGAGAGCGTCTATTTCAGTTCCTGGCTCGATCTCAAGGGCGGCCCGATGGTCATCGAGTCGCCTCCCAATGTCCTCGCGTTCGTCGACGACTTCTGGTTCCGCTATGTCACCGACGTCGGCAACGCGGGGCCAGACAAAGGCAAAGGCGGGAAGTTCCTGATTCTGCCGCCTGGCTACACTGGTAACGTGCCGCCGGGTTATTTCGCGTTCCGCTCCAAGACGTTTGGCAACTGGTTCATCGGGCGCGGTTTCCTGGTCAACGGCGATCCCACGCCGGCCGTGGACAGCATCAAGAAGACGCTTCGCATCTACCCCCTGGCCCAGGCCAACCGGCCGCAGATGACCTTCATCAACGTCTCCGGCAAGGCGTTCAACACCATTCATGCGATGGACTTCTCCTTCTTCGACGAGGTCAACCGCGTGGTGCAGGAGGAACCGGCCGGCGCGATGGATCCGGAGACGCTGGGCCTGCTCGCGTCGATCGGGATCGAGAAGGGCAAGCCGTTTGCCCCGGACGACCGCATGAAAAAGATCCTGACCGAAGCGGCGGCGGTGGGGGCCGCGACGGCGCGGACCCTCACCTACAAGTCACGGATCAAGGAAGCCCGGATCTTCCCGACCGGTTCCTGGGCGACCTCGTTCGTCGGCGGCAGCTCCGAGTTCCTGCGCAACGGCGCGCGGCTGCTCGACCCCTACTCGTCCTTCTTCTTCGTGGCCACGGGTATCACGCCCGCCATGTCGATCGCGAGGGTCGGCATCGGATCCCAGTATGCCGGCACCTACGTGGACGCCATGGGCCGGCCGCTCGACGGCGGCCGTCCCTACAAGCTGACCCTGCCGGCCGGCATTCCGGCGAAGGACTTCTGGTCACTCGTGCTCTACGACACGCAGACGCGCGCGGAGTTGCAGACCGATCAGCAGTTCCCGAGCCTCGGCAGCCAGAAGGCCGGTCTCGCCGTGAACGCCGACACATCGGTCGACGTGTACTTCGGCCCCCAGGCGCCTCCTGGCAAAGAGAGCAACTGGGTGCAGACGATGCCCGGCAAGGGCTGGTTCGTCATCCTCCGGTTGTACGGTCCGCTCCAACCGTGGTTCGACAAGACCTGGCAACCTGGTGAGATCGAGGAGATGAACTGATTGCTCACCCGTAGCCACACCGTGAAGGACTCCACATGTCGAAGATGACGCTGACCGATCGCACCGTGCATCGCCGTGCCGTCGAACTCACGATCTGGGGGATGCCGGCCGTCAGCATGGCCGCCACGCGCCAGGCCCTGACGCGCGACCTCGATGCGGATTTTGGCGATGTCGTGTACTTCTCTCAGGTGGCCGAACCGCGCCACGAATTCCTCACCGCCAACAATCAGACGCCGTACGTCATGACGTTCTTCGACCTCAGGCGTGGACCGATGGTCCTGGACGTGCCAGCCGCGTCGAGCACGACGGTCTTCTTCGGCAGCGCGATCGATTCGTGGGAAGTGCCGGTGGCCGACCTCGGCCCCAGCGGCGACGATGCCGGCAAAGGCGGCCGGTATCTCTTCCTGCCACCGGGCTACCGCGACACACCGCCGGACGGCTACTTCGTCGTCCCGTCCGAGACGGTGTTCGTGCATATTGCTCTGCGACCGATCTCAATCGGGAAGGGGACGCTGGCGGACGCCGTCGCCTACAGCCAGCGCCTGAAGACCTATCCCCTCGCCGACCCCGAGCGCGCGACCCGCTACGTGGACGCGTACCCCAAAGCGTGGAAAACACTGCCGACCTTCGATGTGGACGACCTTCGGCTGCTGGCCGAGTCGATCGATGTCGAGCCGCCGCAGGCCAAGGACGCGGCGATGCTCGCGATGGCCGCGAGCATCGGCATCGAAAGAGGCAAGCCCTTCCAGCCGGACGCCGCCCGCACGCAGCTCCTGAACGAGGCCATCGCGGAGGGCAAGGCGGCGATGAACGACTACTTCATGAACCACGCCTTCGATCCGTTCTGGCCACATCGCCAATGGGTCGCCCTCAAGTCTTTCAACAATTACGGGTTCTCCTACTACGGCGGCGGCCTGCTCGACTACGAGAACCGGGCTGGAGGGTTCACGTTCTGGGCCACCTTTGCGCCGAAGAGGCTCGCCGACCCGGGGAAACTACCGGCGTCGTACTACTTGAACGCCTTCCGCGACAGCGCCGGCGCGTTGTTTCGCGGCGACACGCTGTACCACATTCGCATGCCGGCAGACACGCCCGCCCACGACTTCTGGTCGATCATCGCGTACGAGGTGGGGACGAACGCGTTCATTCACAACCCTGAGAATCGCGTCGG
>CAZJBN010000234.1:0-2685 GCA_964543955.1 uncultured Bifidobacteriaceae bacterium | reverse complement strand
CGCGAGGGCGGCAAGTGGGGAATCGAGGAGTACCTCGACCTGAAGTACATCTCGATTTCGCTGCAGTAACGGCTGACGGGCGGCGGGAACCGGGGACCGGGAACGGGGGATCCGGGAGCTGCTCGGGCGCGCAGCGTCAGTAGAGCCCGGGCGCGAAGAGCGCGCTGAGGGCGAAGGCGAGTCCGGCGATGAGTGCGATCGCCACGGCGCACACGGTCAACGCCCGCAGTCCGTTCTCATAGTCGAGGGCGTGCTTGACGCCGACGACCATGGCGGCGAACATCCAGAGTCCTGTCACCGCAAAAATCCAGACGCGTCCGGCGGGGATCAGGCCAAAAATCTGGAACAGCCCCGGGCTGGCCGCAAACCCTGTCGTGCGCAGCAGCTGGCCCCAGTCGGCTCGAGTGGACGGACCCGGCAGGGCGCGCGTGCCGATCTGCAGAATGAGCATGGCCCACGCGGACCAGGTGACGAGGGCGAGAACCGAGATGGCCACGAGAGTGAGCGCGCGCGTGCCCAGGATGTCGCCGGCCCCGATGCCCGCCGCCATGCTCGCGAGCACCACGGTCAGCGCCGCCTGCGTCGTCGTCCGACGATCGTTCTCGATGCCTTCGTACATCCCCGCGTCCAGCATCGCGGCACCGAGCATCCGATACGCGTAGAGTCCCATGGCGTTAGATTCTAGTCCGACCGTGTGCTGGCGCCGGCCGCGACTTCGGATCGCCAGGCGTCATGCGCTCTTGACGGCCGCATCGGTCCTGATCTCCGCGAGCAGCGCATCGACCGTCTTCTTGGCATCGCCGAAGAGCATCCGCGTGTTGTCGAGATAGAAGAGCGGGTTCTCCACGCCGGCATACCCGCTGGCCATGCCGCGCTTGAGGACGATGGCCGTCTTGGCCTTCCACACTTCGAGGACCGGCATGCCGTAGATCGGGCTCGACGGATCGTCGAGCGCGCCCGGGTTGACGATGTCGTTGGCGCCGATCACGATGACGACGTCGGTCGTGGGGAAGTCGTGGTTGATCTCCTCCATCTCGAGCACGATGTCGTAGGGCACCTTGGCCTCGGCGAGGAGCACGTTCATGTGGCCCGGAAGGCGGCCCGCCACCGGGTGAATGGCGAATCGCACGTCGGCCCCTCGATCCCGCAGGAGCCTGGTCACCTCGAACAGCGGATACTGCGCCTGCGCGACGGCCATTCCGTAGCCAGGCACGATGATCACGCGACGCGCTTCGAGCAGCAGTTCGGCCGTCTCGGCGACGGTGACGCTCTTGACCTCGCCGGCAGGCTGCGCGCCGCCGGCCGGCGCGGCGCCTTCCTCAGCGCCGAAGCCGCCGAGGATGACGCTCAGGAACGAGCGGTTCATCGCCTTGCACATGATGTAGCTCAGGATCGCGCCGCTCGATCCCACGAGTGCTCCGGTGATGATGAGCAGATCGTTGGCCAGCATGAAGCCGGCCGCTGCCGCCGCCCATCCCGAGTAGCTGTTGAGCATCGACACGACGACCGGCATGTCCGCGCCGCCGATGGCCATGACCAGATGAATGCCAAGGAGTCCCGCCAGCACCGTGCAGACGACGAGCGGCACGACCGGCGGGTGGCCGTCGAGCGCCTCGACGCCGACGAACTGGGCGCCCATGTACACGCTGGCGATGATGATGGCGACGTTCAGCGCATGGCGCGCGGGCAGCAGCAGCGGCTTGCTGCGAATGAGCCCTTGCAGCTTGCCGAAGGCGATCACCGATCCGGTGAAGGTCACCGCTCCGACGAAGACTCCCACGAAGATCTCCACCTCGTGGATGCGTGCCTCGACGCCAGCGAGTCCGGTTGCCGGGCCGAGCGCGCTGGCAAAGCCCACGAGCACGGCCGCCGCGCCGACGAAGCTGTGCAGGATGGCGACCATCTGCGGCATGGCGGTCATCCCGACACGGGCCGCGAGCACCGCCCCCACGCCGCCTCCGAGGGCCAGCATCGCGATGAGCAGGCCGTAGCTCGACACGCGCGGCCCGAGCATTGTCGCGCCCACGGCGATCAACATGCCGAGGATGCCCAGCATGTTGCCGCGGCGCGCGGACTCCTGCGCCGAGAGGCCGCTCAGGCTGAGGATGAAGAGCAGTCCGGCTGCGATGTAGGCAACGGTGACCAGGGATTCGGGAAGCAACATTCACCTCGACGCTGGAAGGCGATGTGTCGTGCGCCTCAGTGGCGCTGAAACATCTTGAGCATGCGCTGGGTGACCAGGAAGCCGCCCGCAATGTTGATCGTGGCCAGCAGGATCGCTGCTGCGCCCAGGATGACCGCCGGATCCGACATCGGGCCGCTCACCTGGAGCATGCCGCCGATGACGATGATGCCGCTGATGGCGTTGGTGACGCTCATGAGCGGCGTGTGCAGTGCCGGCGTGACGTTCCACACGACCTGCCAGCCGACGATGCACGCCAGGACGAAGACCGTCAGGTGCGAGAGAAACGCGGGCGGTGCCACCAGGCCGAGACCCACGAAGGCCAGAGCGCCCGTGACGAGCGCCACCGCCTTGGCAGCACCTGTTCCCTTGCTGGTGCCGGCCTCGTGTGCCTTGGGCGCCGCCACCGTTGACGGCCGGGCCGACGGCGCCTGTGGAATCGGCGGCGGCTCACGCTTCGGCGGAGGCCACATCAACGTGCCGTTCAGCAGCACGAGCGCGCC
>CAZJBN010000233.1:0-2748 GCA_964543955.1 uncultured Bifidobacteriaceae bacterium | reverse complement strand
AAGTTCTACCCGTCGGCCACCGGCGGCTTCTTCGTGCAGGGCGGGCTGGGCGTCGGGCAGCTCAAGCTCGGGATCAACAGCGTGAGCATCACCGAGGACGGCACCTCGGCGATCCTCGGCCTCGGCTACGACTGGCGCGTGGGTACCAACTTCAGCATCACGCCGTTCCTGAACGGCGTCGCCGGGTCGTTCGATGGAAACGGCGCGAACTTCAACCAGCTCGGCATCTCGTTGACCTGGCACTGAGCGACGGCGCGCTCGGCCCCCGATACGAACCATCGGCCGCCTTCCGCCGTCCAACCGAGGATCCCCTTCCTCAGCCCCTCCCCACCGGCCATGCACGATCTCCTCTTCGACCTGCGCTATGCGCTGCGTGGCCTTCGTCGCACGCCCGCCTTCACCGTCATCGTCCTGCTGACGCTCGCGCTCGGGATCGGCGCCAACTCCACGATCTTCAGCGTCGTCAACTCGGTGCTCCTCAAGCCGCTCCCGTACAAGGAGCCCGACCGGCTCGTCACCGTCTTTCACGACTACCCGAGTCTCAAGCTCGAAGCACCCGTCTCCGCGCCCGGCTTTCGGGACTATCGCGACCGGTTGCGCTCGCTCGAAAGCGTCGCGGTGCAGACGGGGTGGAGCGCCAATCTCACGGGCGCGGGAGAGCCTCAGCGCATCCTGGCCAACCGGGTCAGTCAGGCCTTCTTCCCGACACTCGGCATCGCGCCGGCACGTGGCCGCGGATTTCTCCCCGAGGAAGAAGAGCCCGGCAACGAACGGGTCGTCGTCCTGAGCCATGGGCTCTGGATGCGACTCTTCGCCGGCAGCGAGCAGGTCGTGGGCACACGCGTCGCGCTCAACGACGAACAGTACGATATCATCGGCGTCATGCCCGCCGGTTTCCGCGATCCGTGGAACCCCGATACCGAGCTGTGGGCCCCGCTCGCCTTCACGCCCGGCCAGCTCTTCTCCGGCAACGAGTACCTCATGCTGACGGCGCGCCTCCGCTCCGGCGTCAGCCTCGCACAGGCGCAGGCCGAGCTCGACCAGCTCGTTCAGACGATCCGGGGCGAAGATCCGCAGCGGTTCAACGGGTTCAGCCTGCTCGCGAAACCGATGCTGCGCGTCTTTACCGGCAACATTCGCACGCCGCTGTTCATCCTGCTCGGCGCCGTCGGCTTCGTGCTGCTCATTGCCTGCGCCAACGTGGCCAACCTCTTTCTGGTCCGCTCGGCCGGCCGGCAGAAGGAGATCGCCGTGCGTACCGCGCTCGGCGCGCCGCGGTGGCCGCTCATGCGGCAACTGCTCGTCGAAAGCGCGCTCCTGTCGGTCACGGGCGGCGCGCTCGGTCTGCTCCTCGCCTGGTCGTCCGTCCGGCTCCTGACCGTCTTCAATCCCGGCAACATCCCGCGCATCGAGGAGCTGTCCATCGACGCGCGGGTCGTGGCCTTCACCGCGCTCGTCGTGCTCCTCACCGGCGCGATCTGCGGCGTCTATCCCGCGCTGCGCGCGACACGCGCCAACCTCCACGATCATCTCAAGGACGGCGGCCGCGGCGGAACCGGCGATCGCGGCGGCCAACTGCTGCGCCGCACACTCGTGGTCGCGGAAATGGCGCTCGCGCTCACGCTGCTCACCGGCGGCGGGCTGCTGCTGCGCAGCTTTGCGCGGCTGGCGGATGTCGATCCCGGCTTCAACGCACGCCACCTGCTCACCTTCACCGTCAATCTGCCGGCCACGAAGTATCCCGACGACACGGCACGCCGCATCTTCTACGCCGCGGCGCTCGAACGGCTGTCGGCGCTTCCCGGGGTGCAGGGTGCGGGCGCGGCGACGGTGCTGCCGTTCAGCGGCGGCTGGGCGACCACGAGCTTCAATATTGAAGGATTCGAGGTGCCGGACGGCGCATCATCGCCCTGGGGCGACCATCGCATCGTCTCGCCCGGATATTTCGAGACCATGGGCACGCCGCTCCTCGAAGGACGCTTCCTCGAACCATCCGATCGCACCGGATCGATCCGGGTCGTGGTCGTGGACGACGAGTTCGCGAAACGCTTCGCGCGACCCGGGGAAAGCATCGTGGGGCGGCGCATCTGGTATGGCGCGTCGCCTGCGAACGATTCCACGACGTTCATCACCGTGGTGGGCGTCGTGGGCCACGCCCGGCACGAAGGGCTCGATGCCGAAGCACGCGTGCAGGTCTATCACTCCCTCTGGCAGGCCGGCGGCGTGGGCGGACTCACCATGGTCCTGCGGACCACCGGCGATCCCTCGCGCATCATCCCCTCCGCGCGCGTCGCCATTCATGACGTGGACGGGGACATGCCGATCGCCCGCATCCGCACCATGGAAGCGATGATCGACGGGTCGCTCACGCAGCGGCGCCTCTCCACGTGGCTCCTCGGCACCTTCGCGGGCATCGCCCTGCTCCTCGCCACCATCGGCATCTACGGCGTCATGTCGTACACCGTCTCGCAGCGCACCCGCGAGCTCGGCATCCGCATGGCCCTCGGCGCATCGCGTGACGGCGTCCTGCACCTCGTGCTCGGCCAGGGCATGCGGCTCGCGCTGCTGGGGGTCGTGATCGGACTCGCCGGCGCCTTCGCCCTCACGCGCGTCATGGCGTCGCAGCTGTACGAGATCACGCCCACCGATCCTGTCACCTTCATTACCGTCACCGCGATCCTGTCGTGCGTGGCGCTCGTTGCCTCGCTGCTCCCCGCGCTGCGCGCCACGCGCGTCGATCCGATGGTG
>CAZJBN010000232.1:2452-2783 GCA_964543955.1 uncultured Bifidobacteriaceae bacterium | reverse complement strand
ACACCGGTTGCCCTACGTAGGTGCCGGTAGCCACTCGCTCGCGGACCGAGGAGACGGTCATCACTCCGAGTTGCTGCACTTCGTTGTCGAGAACCTCGCCCGTCACCGGGTCCTTGATCTCCGAGACGATGCGGAAGACGTCGAACTGCTGTCCGACCTCGACACCCTGGTTGGACCCCGCGGTGATCGTGATGGATCCGCCCGAGACCACGGCGACACGCGCCTCGATGTCCGCTTCGCGTTTCGGCAGGTTCGGCACCTTCTCGTTCATCATGGCGGCGATCTTGTCTGTCGCCTCGATGACGGCCTCGCCGATGATGGTCTCGGCGAA
>CAZJBN010000232.1:1191-2442 GCA_964543955.1 uncultured Bifidobacteriaceae bacterium | reverse complement strand
TGACTCGTCATGTCGACGCTCCCGCCCACGACGCCGCCCGACCAGCCGAAGATGCCGCCAAGCCCGCTGCTCTTGCGCTTGCTTTCACCCGTGGCTTCGCCGCCGTCGATCACTTCGCTCGTCTCCGCATCCACGAGGCGGTAGTTGATGGTCACCACCGCCTTGTTCTCCTGCTTGCCGATGCGGACGCCGCCCAGCACGCCGCCGACGCCGAGTGAGCCCAGGCTGAACCGCTTGTCGCGATCGTCACGGCCGAAGGCCACGATGTCGCCCATGAGATACACGTCGGCGCCGAGGATCTGCCCGATGCGGGCGTTGGTGCCCTGGCGCACGCGATTACTCGCTCCGAGGTCCTGTTCCCTCATGACTGTGTCGACCTTCGCACGCTCGACGAGGCGCATTCGCCCCGCTTCCTGCAGGCGCTTGGTCAGGAGCGCACGGATGCCCTTCCCGATGTCCACGTTGGTGCCGAAGATGGCCTGCACGGCGGTGGTGACGGTCGCCCAGTCGAATTCGTCGATGGCGGCGCGGTGCATGGACGCGCGCGGGTCTGCCGCGACTGCGGACATGGCTGCCGGCATGGGCGGAGGAGGTGGAAGAGGCTCGGGCGAACCAGCCGAGACGGCGTTGGGACCGACCGTCGGTGTCTCCTGGGGCGTCGACGGCGATTCGCTGACGGCCGGAGTGTCCATCATCGCCGTGATCACGCGGTCCGACACCCCCGCACTCTTGAGCTCGAGCATGTCGCTCGTGCCAAGGTCGCTGTGCAGCTTGTCGCGGGCAATTGCACGGATGATGAGATCGTCACTCAATCCGCTCCTGCTCAGCTCGATGACCCGATCCACAGGCGACGCGGCCGGCGTCTTGCCCTGGCCGTCCGCGGCAGATGCCGGCACTGCGCCCACCAGCAGCCACGCTCCCAGGATGAACGCGCCAACCACTCCACGCCGTTCACAGGCTCTCATGGCTCCTCCTTGATCTCCCGGTTCGTTCTCCCGTCCAAAGCGCAAACGAGCGGCAACCGTGCAGGTGCTCTCCGGCGAATCACCGCCCCACCGCCTCCCCGACAAGCCGGAGGGCATACGCCGCGCGCCGCAGGTTCTCCCGCGTGCTCGGGCCGTCGCCGCGTTCCAGGTCCTCGGTGGCGGCCTCGAGAAACGACTCGGCCCTCGACAAGCCACCCGCGATATCGGCACGCAACACCTGACCGCTGCTCTCCAGCCGCTGGCGCAGGTCGGCAACGTCCAGCCG
>CAZJBN010000232.1:0-1181 GCA_964543955.1 uncultured Bifidobacteriaceae bacterium | reverse complement strand
CGTTCGTCCGCACGCGCGCGATCTCACGTGTGAGCGCTTCGATCTCCACCGGGTCCATCGAATCCGCGGGGGCCCCAACCGACTGGGACCGCACCCGGGCGACGGGTGCCGCTGCGACGGCGGGAACGTCCGCGACTTCGGGGTCCAGCGCCGGAGGTGATGGCGGCAGCAGCCCCGAGGCATCCAGCCGCGCGCCGAGCCCTTCGATGAGCCCTGTCAGCTCGGCGAGCTGGGCTTTCACCCATGGGGCGTCGGGGGGCGCCGCCCGCACGGCGACTTCGGCCGCGCGCTGATAGCTCGCCACCGCGCGCTGCCGATCGTCCTGCCGGGCGAGCGGCCCGGCTTGCAGATCGCCTGCCTGCCGGTAGGTGAGCGCAATGGACTGCTTGACGGCCATGTCCGCTTCATCCGCGAGCACGACAGCCCGATCGAGGAAACGGTTGACTCCGCCGACGAGACGCTCTGCCCGATCGCGACCCGCATCGCGCGCGGCCAGTGCAGGGAGCGCGTCCGAGGACAACACGGCGCTCGCCCCGACCACATCGGCCAGCTTCTCCTCGTCAGGGACAGCCTGGCCGGGCTGGGCCCAACGCTCGACGCGCGTGTTCAGCATCTCGACGAATCGCTCCAGCTCGGTCGCCCGTGCCTCGAGCCGTGCGCGGTCGATGGCGTTGCGGACGGCCACGCTGCCACCGGCACCCACCGCGATGACGAGAAGCACCGCCATGGCGGCGGCGACACGATTGCGGCCGACGAACAGCCGGAACCGGTAGATCCACTGGTGGCTGCGCGATGCCAGAGGCCGGCCTTCGAGCACCCGATCGATCTCTTCGCGCAGTATGCGGACGTTCGGGTAGCGGAGTATCGGTTCCCTCTCGAGGGCGCCAAGCACCACGCGATCGAGGTCGGCCGTGATGCGGAGCTGTCGCGTCGATGGCGGCTGGTCCGGCCGCCGCGCGGCCAATGCGCCGCGACGGCTCGGCGCGATCGGCGCGCGGCCCGCGAGCTGCGCCGAGACATCGGGCCGTCCGTGCTGGTCGCCGAATGGCAGCTCGCCGGTCAGCAGCTGATAGAGCAGGACGCCGAGCGAGTAGACGTCGGTCGCCTTGTCCACCTCGCGCCCGTCGATCTGCTCCGGGCTGGCATACCCCGGCGTCATGATCATGGTCTGGTGGCCAGGC
>CAZJBN010000231.1:0-2828 GCA_964543955.1 uncultured Bifidobacteriaceae bacterium | reverse complement strand
CCACACTGCCTTCTCACTTCTCACTTCTCACTTCTGACTTCTGACTTCTCACTTCTCACTTCTCACTTCTCACTTCTCTGCGGCAGGTCGACCGTGAACTCGGCGCCGCCGTCGGGCCGGTTCGCCGCCGTCACCGTACCGCCCATGACGTGCACGAGGTGCTTGACGATGGCCAGGCCGAGACCGGTGCCGCCAGGCCGGGCGCGCGCCTTGTCCACGCGGTAGAACCGCTCGAACACGCGCGTGAGGTCGTCGGGCGGGATGCCCGGTCCGGTGTCGCTGACCGTCAGGTGGATGCGATCGTCGGTCAGCCGCGCGGCAATCCGGATGGTCCCGCCTTCGGGCGTGTAGTTGATGGCGTTCTCGACGAGATTCCGGAGCACGTCGTGCAGCTTCGCCGGATCGGCGACGAGCACACGCGCGTCTGGCGGAATCGCGACCTCGATGCGCTGGTGTTTCGCTTCGACGGCCTGCGCCATGTCGGTGGCGAGCGCGCCGGACAGCGCGTCCAGGTCCGACGGCGCCAGTTCCAGCGCTTCCTGGCCCGCGTCGAGCCTCGCGAGGCGCAGCAGGTCCTTGACCAGGCGCTCCATGCGCGACGACTGCCGGTGGATGATCTCGAGGAACCGGTCTCGCGCCTCCGCATCCTCCGGGTCGTCCATCAGCGCCTCGACGTAGCCTTTGATGGCGGTGAGCGGTGTCCGCAGCTCGTGGGAGACGTTGGCGACGAAGTCCCGGCGGATCTGATCGGCCTTGCGGAGGTCGGTGATGTCGTGCAGGACGAGCACGGCCCCGCGGCCGGCCGCGACGACCGGCGCCACGCGCGCGACGAGCGTGCGATGGCCCTCGAGCGTGAGCGAGAGCTCGAGGCCTTCGGGTTGCTCGCCGGCCAGGGCGCGCCGGAGCTGCTGCACGATGCCGGGGTGACGAATGGCTTCGACGTAGAGGCGCCCGCTGGCCTCCCGCTCCAGTTTGAGCATGCGCCTGGCCGCCTCGTTGACGAGCTGCAGGCGCCCGCCATCGTCGATGACGAGGACGCCTTCGACCATGCTCGCGAGGATGGCTTCCATGCGCGCGCGATCTCTGGCGAGATCGCCAAGCCGGCGGCCGAGATCGTGCACGGCCTGATCCATCGCGCGCGCGACGGTTCCGAGGTCGTCGTCGCCGTAGTCGGGAGCCGGACGGCTCAGGTCGCCGATCGCGTAGCGGCGCGCGACCTCCTGCATGGTGTCCGCCCGGCGCCGTACCCCGTTCGCGTGAATCGAGTAGACGACCGCGACCGCGGCGAGGGCCAGCAGTACTCCGATCGAGATGGCGAGGGCGAAGAGCGGGATCGACACGCCGGTCAGCCCGGTGGAGGGTCCACCAGCTTGTAGCCGAACTGCTTCACCGTCACGATCGCGTCGGCGAGGAACGGCAGCTTCTCCCTGAGCCGGCGCACGTGGACGTCCACGGTGCGCGTGCCGCCCGTGTAGGAATAGCCCCAGACATCGGAGAGCAGCAGGTCCCGCGACAGCACGCGTCCACGATGCTGCATCAGGTACTGCAGGAGCAGGAACTCCTTGGCCGTGAGCTTGACTTCGTCGCGCCCCGACTTGACGACATGGCGTTCCACGTCCATCGCCAGCGGGCCATACGAGATCCGGTTCCCTGGTGGCGCGCTCCGGTGGGCACGGCGCAACAAGGCCCGCACGCGCGCGACGACCTCGTTCGGGCTGAAGGGCTTGGTGATGTAGTCATCGGCGCCGAGCTCCAGCCCGACGATGCGGTCGGACTCCTCGGCCTTGGCTGTGAGCATGATGATGGGCACGGCCGCCGTGGCGTCGTCGGCCCTGAGCGCGCGGCAGACATCCAGACCGTCCATGCCCGGCAACATGATGTCCAGGATCACCAGGTCGGGCGGTTCGCGCCTGGCGCGCGCCAGTGCGTCGCGCCCGGTCGTCACCAGCGTCGGTACAAGTCCGGCCTTCTGGAGGTAGTGCACGAGCAGCGTCCCGATGTCCGCGTCGTCTTCGGCGACGATGACGCGCGTCGGTCTTGGGGCGTTCACGATTGGGCCCCGTGCCGGTGAGCGGGGGCGGGTGCCTGCGCGGCAACCGGGAGTCGCTGCATGCGGACCAGGATCTTACCGCACTGGACGAGGCCCCGGCCTTGCCGTCAGCCGAGCAGCGGGTAGTGATTGATCGACGAGGGGACTCCGCGTAAGCTGCGGGGATGATGCGATTCGGAGCGGCGCTCATCCTTGCCGCCTGTGTCTGCCCGCTCGGTGCACAGGCGCCGGCAGCCGAGCCGGCGAACCCGTTTGGCGCGCCCGTCCGCACCAGCACCAGCCATCTCACCGTCGAGTCTGCGGTGAGCGCGACCAGCGTGAGCCCCGGCGACAAGGTGAGCGTCACCGTGGACGTCACGCCGCGGCGGACGATGCACGTCTATGCGCCGGGCAAGCACGACTACCAGGTCGTGAGCCTGTCGATGGCGGCCGAGCCGTGGCTGGCCGCCCAGCCGACGAAGTACCCGCCGTCGGAGATCTATCACTTCGAGCCGCTCGACGAGCGGATCGAAGTGTATTCGAAGCCGTTCCGCCTGACGCGCGACGTGACCGTGCTCTCCACCGATGCCGCACGCAAGGCGCTCGCCGGCCGCAGGTCAATCACCCTTGCGGGCACGCTCGAGTATCAGGCGTGTGACGACAAGGTCTGCTACGCGCCGGCCAGGGTGCCGGTGTCCTTCACGCTCTCCCTCCGGGAGAAGTGAGAAGTGAGAAGTGAGAAGCGAGAAGTGAGAAGTGAGAAGTGAGAAGTGAGAAGTGAGAAGTGAGAAGTGAGAAG
>CAZJBN010000230.1:0-2866 GCA_964543955.1 uncultured Bifidobacteriaceae bacterium | reverse complement strand
CGGTTTCTTCACAAGGTGGCCGGCCCCTTCGATCTCGTCTTCCAGGACGGCGACAAGGCGGGCTACGAACCCATGCTCGACCGGCTGGCGGCCCTGCTCAGGCCGGGCGGCATTCTCGTCACCGACAACGTCCTCTGGAGCGGCGCGGTCGTGCCCGGCATGACGCCGCTCGAAGAGCGCGACGCGGACGACACCGCGGCCATTGCCGGCTACAACCGCCGGCTGGCGGACGACCCGCGGTTCTTCACCGTCTGGCTGCCGGTCGGCGACGGCGTTTCGGTCTCGACCAGGGTCGAGCCTTCCCGGGAATCGGCATGAGCGAGCGACTGAAGGAGTTCCGCGAGTTCCGCGAGCGCATGAACGCACGGATCCACGAGAGCGGCAACCTGGACATCAAGCGCTTCTTCGCGCTCGACTCACGGGCGTACGAGCCTGGCGCGCTGCCGGTCAAGACCAAGGAGCTGATGGGCCTGGTGGCCTCACTCGTGCTGCGCTGCGACGACTGCGTCACCTATCACCTCGTGCGATGCCGCGAAGAAGGCGTGACGCGCGAGGAGATCTTCGAGACCTTCAACGTCGCGCTCGTCGTTGGAGGCTCCATCACGATTCCGCACCTCCGCCGGGCTGTGGACACGCTCGACGAGCTGGAGGCGCTCGGATGAGGACGGCCGACTGGCTCGAGATCGTGCACGCCGACGCGCGCAAGCGCGGGCTCGATGGGCTGCTGCCACTCCTCGACAACGTCGCGAAGTCGATGGCGGTGCTCCGTTCGATCGACTGGGAGGCCACTTCGCGCGAAGACATGGCCGAGCCCGTCGTCATGCCGTCCGGCGGAGACGTTCGGCCGCCGGCGCTTCCGCCACGGCCATCGATCGCCGCCGCCGCCGTGCAGCTCGCACGCGGCGAAACCACGTCCGTACGGCTGACCGAGGAGTGCCTGGCGCGCATCGAGGCGCTCAACCCGCATCTGAACGCGTTTGTCACGATCACCGCCGCCGAAGCCCTGACGGCCGCGCGGGCCGCCGACGCGGATCGCGAGGTGCGCCGACAGCGGGGGCCGCTTCACGGCATTCCAATCGCCCTCAAGGACATCGTCGACCAGGCGGGCGTGCCGACGACAGCCTCGTCCAACGTGCGGCGCGACCACGTCGCCGCCTCGGATGCCCTGGTGACGGCGCGGCTGCGGCAGGCGGGCGCCGTCTTCATCGGCAAGACCAACCTCCACGAGTTCGCCCTCGGCACGACGACAGAGGAATCGGCGTTCGGGCCGACCCTCAATCCCTTCGATCCGTCGCGGTCGCCGGGAGGGTCGAGCGGAGGGTCCGCTGTCGCGGTGGCCACGGGCATGGCATACGGCGCCGTGGGCACCGACACGGGCGGATCGATCCGCATCCCGGCCGCCGCGTGCGGCCTCGTCGGGCTCAAGCCCGCGTGGGGTGAGGTTCCTGCCGACGGGGTCGTGCCGCTCAGCCGCCAGCTCGATCACGTCGGGCCGATCACCGGGTCGGTCGTGGACGCGTGGCTGATGTACGAGGCGATGATGGGCCGCGCGGCGCAGTCGATCGACGCCGTCGACACCAGGTCGCGTGCGACGCTGAGGGTCGGAGTGCCCCGAGGGTACTTGTTCGATCGCCTGGACGCGGAGGTGGCCCAGGCGGTGCACGCCACGCTGGAGCTCCTCAGGAGCCGGGGCGCGACCGTGGTGGACGTGCCGATTCCCTTCGTCGCCGAAACGCCTCACGTCTATCTGCTGCTGGCAATCAGCGACGCGGCCGAGTATCACGCGGCCTGCCTCGAGTCCCGCCCGGGCGACTACACCGGGCCTGTACGCCTTCGACTCGAAATGGGACGCTACATGATGGCCGAGGACTACGTGCGCGCGCTACGCGGCAAGGCCGCGCTCGCGCGGGCCGTGGACACCGCACTCGCGGACGTGGACGTCCTCGCCCTGCCGTCGCTCTCCATTCCCGCCCCGCCGATTGGGGCGGCGACCGTGGACGTGCAGGGCGGGCCCGAGCCCGTGCGCACCGCGATGCTCCGCTGCACGCAGCCCTTCAACGTGACGGGCCACCCGGCGATCTCGATCCCGTGCGCTCAGGCGGCATCGGGCCTGCCGATCGGGCTGCAGCTCGTGGGCCATCGCGACCGAACGCTGACGCTCATCGCCGCGGCACTCGGCGTCGAACGGATCATCGCGCAGGCATGATCGCGCGGTTCTTTCACGGGTGGGAACAGCGGCTGGCCGACGTCAGCCGGGGCGAACGCGTGGTGCGCCCGTTCGAGTGGGGCGTCGACTGGATTGACGACGCGGCTGACGGCCGGCCGGCAGGCGCCTCTGCCAACGGCGCTTCGCACCACACGGCCGACCCGGCGGCGCTCGTCGACTCCTGGGTCAGGCGGGTCATGGCCGATACCGACGGTTTCTTCACGCCGCCGGAAACCCGCGACTACACCTTCGCGCCGGCGCCTCCTGCCCTCGCGGCGGGCGGCGAGGCCGGGACGCTGACATTCCCGAGCGCGCTCACCACGCCGCATCCCGAGAACGATGTCGTCCATGCCAGGCTGTTCCCGGCCAATCCGATCAGGAAGTCCAGGGACGGACGCCCCGCCCCGCGCCGCGCGGTGGTCGTGCTGGCGCAGTGGAACGCCGACGCCGGGGGTCATGTCGGTCTCTGCAAGCTGCTGGCCCGCCTCGGGATCACCGCGCTCCGCATCAGCCTTCCGTACCACGATCGCCGCATGCCGCCCGAGCTCGCGCGCGCCGACTACATCGTCTCGTCGAACATCGTCCGGACGCTGCAGGTGTGCCGGCAGGCGGTGCTGGATGTCAGGCGCGCGCTCTGGTGGCTGCGTGACCAGGGCTACG
>CAZJBN010000229.1:0-2897 GCA_964543955.1 uncultured Bifidobacteriaceae bacterium | reverse complement strand
AAACCGCGACCGCGGTCGAATCGGCGCTTGCAGAGGGCTATCGCCTCATCGACACTGCGCATTCCACACATCGTGATCAGTTGTTCCGGCGCATCGTGATCAGCGAGTCCACGCCATCGTGATCGGTCTATCCACGCATCGTGATCGGAGCGCAGCGACGCTGAGGCCTCGGGCAGTCTAACGGGTGCTGACCTCCAAGACCAAATTGTGGTGCTTCTTCCCGTCCTTCATTAGAGAAAGGGTGATGGCTGTGGACGCTCGTGGGAAACCGCGCACTGTGCGGTTTTCCAAGGACCTGTGGAAACCGGTCAGTGGGTTCCATAGGTCCGGCAGCGTCCATGGCCTGCGGCTATGCATCGCGCGGTTCCTTGCCCGCGGGCAGCTCTTTCCGTCGTGACGGGCCGGTGAGGGCGACCGGAAATGCCCGATGGACGACGCGGTCGAGAATCGCGTCCGCGACGGTCGGTTCGCCGAGATAGTCGTGCCACTGTTCACGCGGCAGCTGACTGGTGATCACCGTGGAGCGGCTGCCGTCGCGGTCTTCGAGGACTTCGAGTAGGTCCTGCCGCTGGCTCTCTTTGAGCGGCGCCAGCCCCCAGTCGTCGAGCACGAGGACGTCGATCCGCGCCAGGCGCGCGAGCAGCGTCGTATAGGAGCCATCGGCGTGGGCGAGCGCGAGTTCGTCAAAGAGCCGCGGCACACGCCGATACAGCGCGCGAAACCCCTGGCGACACGCCTGCTGTCCGAGGGCACAGGCCAGGTAGGTCTTGCCGACGCCTGTCGCCCCGGTGATGAGCACATGCTGGTGTTCCGCGATCCAGCGCCCGGTGGCGAGTTGGCGGACGAGCGCCCGATCGAGGCCGCGCCGTGGACTGGGGTCGAGATCTTCGAGACAGGCCTGCGGGACGCGCAATTTCGCGTCCTTCAGGCGGCGGGCCAGCGCGCGATTGCCGCGAAACAGATGCTCGGCGTCGACGAGCATGCTGAAACGCTCGTCGAAACCGAGCGTCGCGGTGGGGGCATCCTGCTGTTGGGCGCGATACGCGTCGGCCATCGCGCCGAGGCGCAAGGTGTGTAACCGTTCGAGCGTGGTCGTCATCATGACGGGTCTCCTGAGTGGTAGTAGGCCGGCCCCCGGACGTTGTCGTGGAGGCGCGTGGACCGGGACGCGGGCGCCTCGACGAGCACGCCCTGGCGATCGAGGCCGTGCTTGAGAATCGAATCAACGTGGCGGTAGGAGCGCGCGCCGGCGGCGAGGGCCCGCGCGCAGGCGGCCTCGACGCGCGCGGCCCCGTAGCGTTTCTCGAGCCGTAGCAGGCCGAGACAGGAGCGGTAGCCCTGTTCGGGATGCGGGCGACTGGCGAGAATGGCCTCGACGAGGGCTTGCGTCGCCGCGCCGACGGTACCACCCCAGTGAATGAGTCGGGACGGACTCCATTCGAGGTGCGCGCGATGCGCGTGCGGCATATGCGCGGCGATCGTGGTATGCCGCCCCGGCGTGTCACGGCGCGTGTGCAGCCAGACGCGGGTGCCGCGATGAAAGACGTCGACGGTCGTCGCCGACAGCCGCACGTCCACCGTCTCGTGAATCAAGGCGTGCGGCACCGAGTAATAATGGCGCTGCACCTCGATGTGGTAATCGATGTTGACGCGCGCCTCGAGCCAGTCGCCATGCACGAAGCGCTCGGACGGCAGCGGCTGCAGCGCCGGCCGATCAAACTGCTCAAACAGATCCCGACGGCCGCGCCCGCCGTAGCCCTTCATCGGCCGCGCGTTCAGTTCGGTGAGCAGCTCGCGGATGCGCGCGTTGAGCGCCGCGAGCGTGAAGAAGACCTCATGACGCAGCCGCGCCAGGATCCAGCGCTCCGCGACCTGCACGGCGACTTCGACCTTCGCTTTGTCGCGCGGCTTCGCCGGGCGCGCCGGAATCACCACTGTTTGGTAGTGCGCGGCCCAGTCCCGGTAGGTCCGCTGCACGCCCGGTTCGTAGCGACAGGGCGCCGTGACGCCCGTGCGCAGTTGGTCCGGCACCCACACGGCCGGGACGCCGCCAAAGTACTCGACCGCGTCGCTATGACTCGCGATCCAGTCGGCACTCTGCTGCGTGCGCGTCGCCACCGCGAAGGTATAGTTCGACGCACCGAGCACGGCGACAAACAGCTCGACGGGCGTCACCTCGCCGGTGACGGGATCCACGATCGTCGGCCGCATCCCCGCGTAATCGACAAAGGCTTTGTCGCCGGCCTTGTGGACCTGGCGCATGGACAGCCGCTGACGCGCCCGCCACGCGCGGTAGCGCTCGCAGAACGCCGAGTAGCGGTAGCCGGTGGGCTGCTGGGCCAGGTACTCGACGTGGAGCAATTCCAGCGTCACGCCGGGACGGCGGAGTTCCTGATGCACCCAGACCAGGTCAGGCTCGGGCCGGTCCCCGTCGACCTCCCCGGCGGGCGGGCCGTACAGTCGCCGCTCCAACGCCTCGTCGGTGAGGGCCTCGACCTGCGCCCAGGTCAGGCCGCAGACCTTCGCGCGTCCCACCACGGACGCCACGGCCCCGGGGCTGACGCCCAGGCTCCGCGCGGCTTCCCGGTGGCTCCGTTCGGCGACCCACTTGAGTCGCAACATCTCTCGAATCTTTCGCATAGGCAATCGTTCCGTCGGCATCGCTCCCTGTCTTCCTCATGAGGACAAAGAGCGATGGTAGAACCGAGGCCTAGCGCCGCCGGCGGGTGATCACGTTCCGTGGAATCGGTGATCACGATGCCTGGAACAGGTGATCACGATGCCGTGGAACGGGTGATCACGATGGCGTGGAATGACTGATCACGATGGCGTGGCGCACGCAGACACGGCGGCGGCGTACGCCAACGAACGCCAGGTCGGAGAAGGGATCAGCCGCG
>CAZJBN010000228.1:0-2944 GCA_964543955.1 uncultured Bifidobacteriaceae bacterium | reverse complement strand
GCTTCGGCGGACTCGCCGCAGCCTTGGCGAAGGCGGTCAGGGTTGCCTTCTTTTTGTACAATCTCCCTATGCGGTCCACGACTCTCGCCCTGGCCATCGCCACCCTGCTGGCCGCGTTCTCCGCGGTCGCGTACGCCCAGGAACAGGCGCCGAACCGTCGCGAGTTCACCATCACGGCCAGCAATCACCAGTTCTCCCCCAACCGGCTCGAGGTGTCGCAGGACGACCTGGTGAAGATCACGCTTCGGAGCGAAGGACAGCCCTACAGCTTCGCGATCGATGCCTATCGGATCGTCAAGCGCGCGGGCGGCGGCCAGAGCGTCACGTTCGAGTTCCGCGCCGACCAGCCCGGCACGTTCCCCTTCTACTGCAACCTGACGAGCGACGAGGCGTGCCGCGACATGAAAGGTACGCTGGTGGTCAAGGGGCGTTGACGGTGCAGGGGCGACCCTTCAGGGTCGCCCGCGATCTTACCGCCGTGGAAACTGATCGGGGTTGTCGGTGAAGACGGCGTCCACGCCGAGCGTGTAGAGGTAGTGCTCCATCTCGGCCCTCACGGACCTGAACCGCCCGGGGTTCGACGCGCGGAACGTGTAAGGGGTGACCGTCAGCCCCTCGGCGTGCGCCCACGTCACGAAGTCCGGATTCTGCAGCACGATGGCCTTCGCGGGGCCCAGGCCCTGAACGATACCATTCCAGCTGCGGATGCGGTCCCGATCCCACCCGTCGGCGCGGTCGATCAGGAGCGCGATCGGCACCCCGATCGCCATCCTGGCCAGATTTCTCGCGGTCTGCTCGCCGAACGTCTGCAGGATGACGGGCGTCGTCGGGTCCGCGGTGTCGCCGCGCAGGCCGTGGCGGTCGAGCGCCGCGGCGACCAGCTCCTCGAATCGCACGTCGCGTCCCTCGTAGATGTCCGGCGTCTTGAGCTCGGGAAAGAGGCCCGCCCTGCCCTTGATGAGCGCGACCGCTTCGTCGAACGTCGGGACGCGCTCACCGCGAAATCGCTCGTCGAACCACGATCCGGCGTCGAGCGTCTTGATCTCGGCCAGGGTGAAGTCGTTGGCCAGCCAGACCTTGCGCGTCCGACCCCCGTAGGCGATCTCCGTGAAGCGATCCGGGAAGCGCGACTCGACGTCTGTCGTGCGCTCGAGGCTCGGGTCGTGGAGGCAGATGAGCACGCCGTCGCGGGTCACGGCGAGGTCCTGTTCGACGTAGTCGGCGCCCTGCTCGATGGCCAGGCGATACGCGGCCAGCGTGTGCTCGGGCGCATAGGCCGAGGCACCGCGGTGCGCGACGTTCGTCTTGCGCGTCTCGTGCGGGGTGGCAGCGCCCATCACCATGGCGCCGAGGACGATAGCCGCTCCCAGTGCGGACAACCCTGAGAGGGTGCCTCTACCTGTCAGCGTGTGCATGGAGACCCCTGTGGAGGCGACCCTTCAGGGCTGCCTGACTTTCGCCGCCTCGATGCGCTCGGGGATCGGAGGATGTGAATAGAACAGCCAGCGGACCAGGGCCGAGGGCCGCTCCTCGGCCATGTTCTGCTGCGACAGCCGTCGCATGGCCGACACGAACGCCGCCGGATTCCCGGTCGCCTCGATGGCATAGCGATCCGCGGCCCGTTCCTGCGCACGCGACAGGCCGTTCAGCACGGGCAGGACGGCCAGCGACCACGCACCGCCCGCCAGCATCAGCAGGGGCAGCACGGCCGGATCCGCGATGCCGCGGTACCCCAGCGGCTCGACCGCGGCGCTCAGCACGAGGTTGGCGAAGAAGAACCCTCCGGCGACGACCAGCGCCTGTGCGATCAATCCCCGCCACAGGTCCCTGTGCACGTGATGCGCCAGTTCGTGCGCCAGCACCACCTCGATCTCATCGTCCGTGTAGTCGGCCAGCAGCGTGTCGGACAGGAGGATGCGCCGCGTCTGTCCCAGCCCGGCCAGCGCGGCATTCGCCTTGCGGGTGTGCCCGCTCAGCACCCACTCGAAGACGCCAACCACTTCCGTCCGCGCCCGCGCGGCGAGCGCCATCAGCCGTTCGACGAGCGGCGGACGATCGAGCGGCCTGATCCTGTAGAAGATGGGGAGCAGCAGCACCGGCGCCAGCCGCGCAAGCCCGATCATCGCGACGGCAAAGATCGCCGCGGACACCAGCCACCACGCCGATGGCCAGTGGCGGAGCGTGAAGAACACCACCGACACGCCGAGCACGGCCAGCACCCCGCCAATGCCCGCCGCCTTGACCTGGTCGGCCAGCCAGTGGGCACCCGACTGCGTGGACAGCCCGTAGCGGTGTTCGAGCTCGAAGCCCTGGTACCAGCTGAAGGGAAATTCGATCGCCTGCAGGAGTGCCAGGAGCAGCACCGTCATCATCACGACGACGGCCGCGTCCTGAAGCAGCGCGGGAAGGACGAGGCCCGCCATGCCGTAGAAGAGCTCGCGGACTGGAATGGCAATGCCGCTGGCCACCACGAGCAGCAGGAACACGCCGGCAACCGCTGTGCCCGCGAGATCCGCCTGCCGTCGAAGCCGATGGTAGCGTGAGGACTTGTCTTCGTTGACCGCGGCCAATGCAGGCGTACCTGCCCCTTACTTTAACCCGCGGTCGACCTGATGCGCGGGCGACCCTGAAGGGTCGCCCCTACAGGGTTGAGAGAGGGTGGCGCGACCTTGATCACTGCGGTGGCGACCCTGAAGGGTCGCCCCTCCGGAGTTGAGAGGGTGGAGCGACCTTGATCACTGTGGGGGCGACCCTTCAGGGTCGCCCTCAGCCGACATCGCAACGCCGAGCCGCACACCGCCATTGGTCGTCTCGAGGCTCACCCGTCCGCCACCCCCGTTGAGGGTGCCATCGAGCCGCCGCCGGTTTCGCTCGCCGGTCACCTCGACGTCGAGATCGGAGATATCGATGCCGCCATTGGTCACGCGGGCGCTGATCGTGGCCT
>CAZJBN010000227.1:0-2955 GCA_964543955.1 uncultured Bifidobacteriaceae bacterium | reverse complement strand
ATCCCGTTCGGGCCGGCCTGGTCGAGCGGGCGGAGGAGTATCCCTTCTGCGGGTCCACTGAGTACTCGATCGAGACGATCCTGGGCGGGTTGGACAGATGATCGCCAGGCGATGATCGCCAGGCAACCCTACTCCTCCCGAAGGGCAGCAACGGGATCCAGCCTCGCCGCGCGGCGCGCCGGAGCGAAGCAGGCGGCGAGTGTGAGCGCGGCCAGCAGAACGATGACGAGCAGCAGCACTCGCGGATCCGCTACTCGCGCGCCAGCGGCGCCAAACGAAAACGCGCGGTCCCAGGCAAGGGTGCCCAGAATGCCCAGCACAAAGCCGAGCGCCAGCGGCATCCGAACGCTCTCGAGGACCGCGCGTACGATCTGGGCCGATCGTGCGCCGAGCGCCATGCGGATGCCGATCTCCTGAGTTCGCAGCGTGACGGCGTGGGCGGTGACTGCGTAGAGCCCGACGGTTGCCAACAGCACGGAAACCAACGTGAGCGTGAGCGCGAGCCCTTGCGACACCCGCCCGTTCCATTCGGCGTCGCGCCGTGCCTGTGCCAGGCTGGTCATGCGGTAGAGGGGCACGTTGGGGTCGATCGCAAGCGCGCTCGCGCGCAGAACGGGTGCGAGTGCCGAGGGATCCGACGCCGCCTGCGCCACCAGTAACGCCGTTGGCGGAGCGGTGCCGAGGAGAGGGAGGTAGACGAGCGGCGCCACGGGTCGCGGGCGTTGGCGCACGTTCGGCGCGATTCCTACAATCGTCAACCATTCCCCCGGTTCAGACGGCGCGGCCCCGGCCGGCGGGGCCAATGCGATCTGTTGCCCGAGTGGATCGCGGCCTTGCAGGAATAACTCGACGAACCGTTCGTTCACGATCGCGTGAGCCTGGCCCGGCATGCCGTCGGTGGCAGTAAAGCTTCGGCCGCGCACGAGACGAAGTTCGAGCGTGTCGAAGTAGCGCTCGCCGACATCGAGCACGCCCACATCGTTCTGGGCGTGGATGTCCCCGGGAATCGTGCCCCCGACCGTGACGCGACGTTCGGCCGATCCAGAGAGCGGGAGGTGGCTCGCGAGGGTGGCCGACGACACCTCGGGCGCCTGAAGGACGCGTTCGACGAGACGAACGTAGAACGACCGGCGTTCTTCCGGTGTGGCATAACGGGCGGCGGGCAGGGTCACGGTGGCGGCAACGACCACGGGCGTGTCGAGGACGCGATCCGATGACACCTCCGACCCGGGATTGAGAGCCACGAGCGCAGCCTGAGACAGGAAGATGACGGCAAGCGCCAGTTCGGCCGTCAGAAAGCCGGCCATCCATCGCTTCGCGCCGTTGGTGTGGGCTCCGGTCCGGCGCCCGTTCTTCAGAATCTCATGCGGGTCAGATCGTGACACGAGCACGGCCGGAATGAGGCCGAAGACGAAGATCGTCCCAACCGCAACGAGGCAGAGAGCACCGAAAATCCGAAGGTCCATCGAGAAGTCGTTCCAGTAAGGGAACACGCTCGCAGGCACGGTCGATTGAAAGAGCCGAACGCCGGCGATCGACACGACGATCGCGAGCCCGGTGGCAATGGCGGCGAGAACGGCGCTCTCCACGACGAGCTGGCGGACGAGCCGTGCTCGTCCCGCTCCGAGCGAGGCGCGGATGGCCAGCTCGTGTGCCCTGCGCTGTGAACGTCCGATCATGAGGTTGGCCACGTTGGCCGACGCGATCAGCACCACGAAACAGGCGGCGAGCACGAACGCAATCCACGGTCCAGCCAGGGGCTGGAACACGCGCTCGTCAATCGGTATCACCCGTGCACGAACCTGGCCTCGCCTTCCCTCGCGCGTCGCGATCGAGCCATCGACAATCGACTGCACCTCAGCCCGGGCGCCTTCAACCGTCTCATCGTTCCCAAGCCGTCCGAGCGCGCGCAGCGAGTACGTGTCAGGAGGCTGCGACATGAGCCCGGGCATGTGCGCCAGGGGAAGCCAGACCGTGGCGGTGGTGGGGAAGCCCGAGCGATCGGGGATGATTCCCACCACGGTCGCCGGCGAGCCGTTGACGAGTATCGTGCGTCCGAGCGTGCCCGGATCTCTGTCGTAGCGCATCTGCCAGGCCTGCTCACCCAGAAGGACCACCGGCGCCGCGCCCGGCCGATCGTCTTCATCGGTGAAGGTGCGTCCGCTGACAGGCAAGATGTCCAGCAGGTCGAATCCATTGGCCGAGAGGTACGTCCCGTCGAGTCGATCGGGGGCCCTGTCTTCGTCGCCGACCGTCACCGGTGCGCTGGCGAAGGCAGTGAGACCGACCAGGCTTCGCCGGACGGAGCGCAGGTCCACGAACTCCTGCCACGAGACGGGTCGATCGGGGGTCCGCTCGTCCGTCATCGAAATGTGCACGACGCGGTCCGCCTGCTCGAGCGGCAGGCCTCTCATCGTGGCTGCATAGACGAGCGTGAAGAACAGGTTGTTGACGCCGAGCCCGACGCCGAGGACGACGATGGCCGCGAGGGTGAATCCGCGGTCGCGCACGAGCAGGCGGAGGCCGAATCGAATGTCCTGCATCAGCGCGTCCACGACTGGCAGCCCCTGCTGGTCGCGGTAGACTTCGCGGATCTGATCCACGCCGCCGAACGCCTTCCGCGCCGCAAAGCACGCGTCGTCCGGCGACATGCCCCGGGCGATGAAGTCATCCGTCAGCTCATCGATGTGCGCCTCGATGTCAGCCTTCAGAGCGGCGTCCGCCGAGGCGCCGGTCACGGTGCCGACGAGTCGGTGCCACCATTGTCGAAGCGTGCTCATGAGCGTCCTCACTGATCAGCGGGCCGTATTGGCAGGCAACCCTGAAGGATTGCCTCTACATCGTCGCTTGTGGCGGTGTCTCTTGTGGAGGCAACCCTTTTCTTCCCATAACATGTGGAGGCACGCCGTCACGCAGACGACGACGAGAATGACGGCCACGAGCAGCAGCGACCGC
>CAZJBN010000226.1:0-3020 GCA_964543955.1 uncultured Bifidobacteriaceae bacterium | reverse complement strand
CGAGCAGCGCCGACACTTCGGAACCCGCCTGCGTGAAGCGGAAGATGTTGTCGATGAAGAGCAGCACGTCCTTGCCTTCCGCGTCGCGGAAGTATTCGGCTACCGTCAGCGCCGAGAGACCGACGCGCTGGCGCGCACCTGGCGGCTCGGTCATCTGTCCATAGACGAGTGCGGCACGCGACTTCGACATGTCCTTCATGTCGATGACGCCCGACTCCTGGAACTCGAGCCACAGGTCGTTGCCCTCGCGCGTGCGTTCGCCCACGCCGCCGAATACCGACACACCGCCGTGCTTGAGGGCGATGTTGTGGATGAGCTCCATGATGATGACCGTCTTGCCGACGCCCGCGCCGCCGAAGAGGCCGATCTTGCCGCCCTGCAGGTACGGCTCGAGCAGGTCGATGACCTTGATGCCCGTCTCGAACATCTTGAGCTCGGTCGACTGCTCCTCGAGTGTCGGCGCCGGCCGGTGAATCGACCAGCGCTCCTCCGACTGCACGGGGCGATCGGGGAAGTCCACGGGCTTGCCGAGCACGTTCAGCACGCGGCCAAGCGTGTTGGGCCCGACCGGCATCGAGATCGGCGCCCCGGTGTCCACCGCGTCCATGCCGCGCTGCATGCCGTCGGTCGGCTCCATCGCGACGGCGCGCACGCGGCCCTCTCCGAGGTGCTGCTCCACCTCGACGATGACGTCCACCGTCCGGCCGCCGGCTTCGGCATTGATCCGAAGCGCGTTGTAGATTGCGGGCAGGTGACCATCCGCGAACTCGACGTCCACCACGGGCCCGATCACCTGGATGACCTTGCCGGCCTTCTGCTCAGTTGCTGTAGCCATATGTCTCGCTCGTTCGCTCGTTGTCGGGAGCCGGGAGCCGGGAGCCGAACACAATCCGTTCCCGGTTCCCGACATCATCTGCCCCCGGTCCCCGTTCCCGGGTTCCCCAACGCGATCCGTTCCCGGTTCCCCGTTCCCGATTCCCGGAACCCGGATCCCGACGCTCTCTATACGCTCTGCGCGCCCGACACCACCTCGATGATCTCGCGCGTAATCGCCGCCTGCCGCACCTTGTTCATGTAGAGCGTCAGCCGATCGACCATGTCCTTGGCGTTGCGCGAGGCCGAATCCATGGCCGTCATCCGCGCCGCGTGCTCGGCAGCCGACGATTCGAGCAGCGCCCGGGCCACCTGCACCGCCACGTGATAGGGCAGCAGCGTGTTCAGGAGCTCGTCGGGCGCGGGCTCGAAGAGATAATCCACCGACGAATCGGCAATGGCCGGCGACATCGGCTCGAGCTTCGGGACCGGCAGCAGCCGCTCGACGACCACGCGCTGGGAGATGACCGACCGGAACTCGTTGTACACGAGGTATACGGAGCTCACATCCGGGCCCAGGAACTCGTCGATGCAGGTCTTCGCAATCGCCTGCGCGTGCGACCACTTGACGTTCTGGAAGAGCCCCACCTCTTCGTACTTCACGTCGAAGCCGCGGCGCACGAAGAAGTCGCGCCCCTTGCGGCCGACGAGCGCCAGCGCCACTTCGCGATCGGCGCGGCTGCCCGCCTGCCCGGCCGCGTTCGCCCCGGCCTCGTCGGGCCGCTCGACGATGAACTGCGAGGCGCCCTTGACGACGTTCGTGTTGAAACTGCCGCAGAGGCCGCGGTCGGCCGTGATCACCACGAGCAGCGTGCGCGCCTGCAGCGGATCGTCGTTGAGCAGCGGGTGCGCCGATGCGTCCACGCGCGTGGCGAGGTTGTTGAACACGCGCAGCATCTCCTGCGCGTACGGGCGGCTCCGGACGATCCGCTCCTGCGCGCGGCGCAGCTTGGACGACGAGACCATTTTCATGGCCTTCGTGATCTGCTGCGTCGACTTGGTCGCGCGGACGCGCCGGCGGATGTCAATCAGAGAGGGCATGCGTCGTCAGTTCAAAGTTCAGAGTTCAAAGTTCAAAGTTCACGGTTCACGCGCGGGCGGCCGCCGCGTGCGAGGCCGCGAACGTCTCGGTGAACTCCTTCAAGGCCCCGCTCAACTGGCCCTTGATCTCATCGTCCAGTGTCTTCTTGTCCTTGATGGCCGCGAGCAGGGTGCTGAACCGCGTCGTCATGAAGCGGTGCAGCTCGTCCTCGGCCTGGCGGACGTCGCCGACGGCGATGTCGTCGAGGTAGCCGTTGGTGCCCGCGTAGACGACCACGACCTGCTGCTCGACGGGGAGCGGCTGGTACTGGGGCTGCTTGAGGATCTCGACGAGCCGTGCGCCGCGATTGAGCTGCTGCTGCGTGGCCTTGTCGAGGTCGCTGCTGCCGAACTGCGCGAAGGCCGCGAGCTCGCGGAACTGGGCCAGGTCCAGCCGGAGCGTGCCGGCAACCTGCCGCATGGCCTTGATCTGCGCCGAGCCGCCAACGCGGGAGACCGAGTTGCCGACGTTGATGGCCGGCCGGACGCCCTGGTTGAAGAGGTCGGACTCCAGGAAGATCTGGCCGTCGGTGATCGAGATGACGTTGGTCGGGATGTAGGCCGACACGTCGCCGGCCTGCGTTTCGATGATCGGGAGCGACGTGAGCGAGCCGCCGCCCAGCGCGTCGTTCATCTTGGCCGCGCGCTCCAGCAGGCGCGAATGCAGGTAGAAGACGTCGCCAGGATACGCCTCGCGGCCCGGCGGGCGGCGGAGCAGGAGCGAGATCTCCCGGTACGACTGTGCATGCTTGGAGAGATCGTCGTAGACGAGGAGCGCATGCCGGCCGGTGTCCCGGAAGTACTCGCCCATCGCCGTCGCCGAGTACGGACTGATGTAGAGCATCGGCGCCGGATCGGACGCCGTCGCCGCGACGACAATGGTGTAGCGCATCGCGTCGGCTTCTTCGAGCGTGCGGACCACCTGCGCCACCGTGGACTGCTTCTGCCCGATGGCGTTGTAGATGCAGATGACGCCGGTGTCCTTCTGGTTGAGGATCGTGTCGAGCGCCACCGCGGTCTTGCCGGTCTGCCGGTCGCCGATGATGAGCTCGCGCTGGCCGCGGCCG
>CAZJBN010000225.1:1016-3077 GCA_964543955.1 uncultured Bifidobacteriaceae bacterium | reverse complement strand
CACCAGGCCGCGGATGTCGCCAGGGCGGCCATGCCGTAGCCGGCGTTCAGCGCGGCGCGACCGACTGCAGGTAGCGGGACGGCAGGGCGTGATCGATCGTGGCGGTCAGCAGCCGCGATGCCGCGACCACGCCGTCGAGTGAGACGCCGGTGTGGATGCCGAGGCCATCGAGCATGTAGAGCAGGTCCTCGGTGGCCAGATTGCCCGCGGCGCCTGGAGCATAGGGACACCCGCCAAGTCCGCCGGCCGAGCTATCGAACGTGGCGACACCGTACTGGAGTCCCGCCAGGACGTTGGCGAGCGCCGTGCCGCGGGTGTCGTGAAGGTGCAGCGCGAGTTGCCCAAGGGGCACACGCGGCGTCACTTCATCGAGGACTTCGGCGACCTGGCCGGGATGCGCAACACCAATGGTGTCGCTGAGGGCCACTTCGAAGACGCCGAGGTCGAGCAACCTTCCGGCGATGTCGGCGACACGGGCGGGGGGAACCGCGCCCTCGAAGGGGCAGCCGAAGCACGTCGACAGGTACCCCCGAACCGCCAGCCCTGCCGCCCGAGCCGCATTGCACACGGCGCGGTAGGCGGCCAGCGACTCATCGACCGTCTGATTGATGTTGCGCCTGCTGAACGTCTCGGAGGCGGCCGCGAAGATGGCTATCTCGGTCGCTCCCGCGGCCATGGCCCGCTCGAGACCCGCCAGGTTGGGCACGAGAGCCGTGTACCGCACGCCGTCGCGCCGTGCGATGCCCGCGAACACTTCGGCGGCGTCCGCCATCTGCGGGACCCACTTCGGCGAGACGAACGCGGACACTTCGATCACCTGGTGGCCGGCAGCGGCAAGCGCGTTCACGAAGGCGATCTTCGTCGCCGTCGGGACGAGGGCCTTCTCGTTCTGCAGCCCGTCGCGCGGACCGACCTCGACGATGGTCACCGTCTCCGGGAGGCCAGCCGACATCAACCTGCCGGCTCCAGCTCGACGAGCGGCACGCCCGGCTGGACGAGTTCGCCGGCCGTGCAGCGAACGGTCCTGACCACACCGTCTCGTGGCGCGCGTACCGGCAGCTCCATCTTCATTGCCTCGAGGAGCACTACGGTCTCCCCGCGCGACACAGCCTGACCCGGCGACACGGCAATGGAGACGACCGTCGCCGGCATGGGTGCGGCCATCGCGTCGCCCTGCGACGCCTTCTTTCGCTGTCTGGGGGCCGTGCGGTCGTCCATCTCGACGACCGAGGCTGCGCCGTCGATGGCGACCCACCGCGCCTCTGGCGGCCCTGCGACGGCGACGAGCCACCGATCGCGGCCGTCGGAGACCGCATAGAGCCCGGGGCCTGCCGGAATCACGCTGAAGGACTGCCCCTCAATCGTGATGCGGCCGTCGCCGCCGACGACGGCCTCGACGACGCGCTCGCCGATTCGCACGGTCGTGGCCATCAGCCGCGCCATCCCTTCAGCGTCGTAAAAGGATCGGCCGCCGGGTGTGGCGGCGCCAGGCCAGGCGTCCGCGTCAACCCGTTGGTCGAAGACCCTGCAGCAATAGCGGCGGCGATAGCGGCAAGCGGCGTGTCCACGGGCATCGCGCTCCGCACATCGTCACCCTCGCGCTCGAGGAACCTGGTATCCACTTGCGCGGCGACGAAACGCGGGTGCTGCAGGATGGCCCGGAGGAAGGAGATGTTCGTGTGGAGGCCAAGCACCGCGTAGCGCGCGAGCGCGTCGAGCGCGCGCCGGCGTGCCGCCTCGCGTGTCTCACCGTAGACGATGAGCTTGGCCAGCATCGGATCGTAGTGGACCGACACATCGCTTCCCTCTGTAACACCGCTGTCCACGCGGATGCCGGGCCCTTGTGGCTCGCGGTACAGCAGGAGGCAGCCGGCCTGCGGCAGGAAGTCGGCCGAGGGATCCTCGGCGTAGAGCCGGCACTCGATGGCGTGGCCCCGCTGCGCCAGCGAGGCCTGCGGCCACGAGAGCGGTTCGCCGCCGGCGACAGCGAGCTGTGCCTGCACGAGGTCCACGCCGACCACCATTTCCGTCACCGGATGCTCGACCTGCAGCCGCGTGTTC
>CAZJBN010000225.1:0-1006 GCA_964543955.1 uncultured Bifidobacteriaceae bacterium | reverse complement strand
CGCGTGTTCATCTCCAGGAAGTAGAAGCGGGCCTCGTCGCCCTCGCCGTCGAGCAGGAACTCGACCGTGCCCGCGTTCCGGTATCCGGCCGCACGCGCGGCCGCCACCGCGGCCTCGCCCATACGCGCGCGAACGGCCGGCGACAAGGCTGGACACGGGCTCTCCTCGATCACTTTCTGATGGCGGCGCTGCACCGAGCACTCGCGCTCGAACAGGTGCACGACGTTGCCATGGTGATCGGCAAGAACCTGAATCTCCACGTGTCGTGGACGATCGACGAGCCGTTCCACGTAGAGCGCGGGCTCGCCGAACGCGGCCTGGGCTTCGCGGCGGGCCTGTGCCACGGCAGCCGCGAGCGCCTGGCGCTCGCGCACGATCTTCATGCCGATGCCGCCGCCGCCGCCCGACGGCTTGATTAGCACGGGGAACCCGACACGTTCGGCCGCCGCGGCGATGGCGCTGTCGGAGGCGTCCTCCGGCGTGGCGCCCGGCACGACGGGAACCCCGGCCCTCTCCATCAGGAGGCGGGCGCCAATCTTCGATCCCATCCGCTCGATGGCATCCGAAGGCGGGCCCACGAAGGTGACGCCTCGCTCCTCGCAGGCCCGCGCGAAGTGCGGGCGCTCCGACAGGAAGCCGTACCCGGGGTGTACGGCATCGGCGCCGGACTCCTCGACGGCAGCCATGATTGCGGCCACGTTCAGGTAGCTCTCGCGCGGCGACGGCGGACCGATGCGGAGGGCGCGGTCCGCGGCCCACACGTGCATCGCGCCGGCATCGGCATCCGAGTGGACGGCGACGGTCTCGATGCCGAGCTCCCGGCAGGCGCGAATCACGCGGACGGCAATCTCGCCGCGATTGGCGACGAGGAGCCGTTTGATCGGCCGCGCGGTCATTGCTCCTGTGCCCAGCCCGGCTTGCGCTTGTCGAGAAACGCGCGCAGGCCGTCCTGGCCTTCCGGCGAGGTCCGCTGCACGGCAATGGCCTGTGCGGTGAGCTCCGCGAC
>CAZJBN010000224.1:0-3141 GCA_964543955.1 uncultured Bifidobacteriaceae bacterium | reverse complement strand
TCGACGAGGTCCTTGGCTTCCTTCAGGCCGAGGCTGGTGACCTCGCGAACGGCCTTGATGACGTTGATCTTGTTGCTGCCCACATCGGTGAGCGTCACGGTGAACTCGGTCTTCTCTTCGACCGCCGGCGCCGCGGCGCCGCCGCCCGCCATCATCGGCATGCCCATCATCGGCATCGCCGCTGCGGCGGATACGCCGAGCTCGGTTTCGAGGGCCTTGACGAGCTGCGAGAGCTCCATCACGCTGATGCCCTTGATGTAGTCGATCACCTGCTGCTGGTTCACTTCGGCCATTGCTCTCTGCTCCTTAAAAAGCCTGTCGCACTCTCGGTAGATGTCCTACGATTCCTGGCGTTCGAAACTCGTGTGGGGGCAACCCTTCAGGGTGCCCTACGCTTCCCCGCGCTTCTGCTCCGCCTGCGCGAGGACGCTCATCAGGTCGCGCGGCACCGCGTTCAGCACGCGCACGAGGCTGGTCGCCGGCGCCTGCAGGACGTACAGCAGCTTCGCGTACAGCTCGGGCCTGCCCGGCAGCGACGCGAGCTCGGTCACGCCCGCCGCCGGCACGGCCTGTCCCTGCACCACGCCGGCCTTGATCTGCAGCATCGGCGCGGTCTTCATGAACGCCGTCAGGGTCTTGGCGAGCGCCACCGGGTCCTCGCCCGTGTAGGCGATGGCCGTCGTCCCCTCGAAGTGCGCCGTCAGCGACTCGAAGGCCGTGCCCGCGAGCGCCCGCCTGGCCAGCGTGTTCTTGACCACCTTGTAGCTCGCGCGCGCCTTCTTCAGCTCGCGCCTGAGCTCGGTGACCTGGGGCACGTTGATGCCCTTGAAGTCCAGGAGGATCGCCGCGTCGGAGCCCTTGAAGACCCCTTCGAGCGCCTCGACCGCGGTTTCCTTGTCGGCTCTGGTGACTGCCATGATCCTGTTCCCCCGTGCCTAGCGCCTGGCCGCGGCTTCGACGCGGGTCTCGTCCACACGCACCCCCGGGCCCATGGTCGAGGACACGGTGATGCTCTTCAGATACTTGCCCTTGGCCGCGGACGGCTTGGCGCGCACGATGCTGTCGAGCAGCGCCGACGCGTTCTCGATCAGGTTCTGGGCGGGAAAGGAGAGCTTGCCGACCGGCGCGTGCACGATGCCCGCCTTGTCGACGCGGAACTCCACCTTGCCGGCCTTGATCTCCTTGACGGCCTGCGCGACGTTCGGCGTCACCGTGCCCGTCTTCGGGTTCGGCATGAGCCCGCGTGGCCCCAGCACCTTGCCGAGCTTGCCGACCGCACGCATCATGTCCGGCGTCGCGACCACCGCGTCGAAATCCGTCCAGCCGCCGCCAATCTTCTCCACCAGTTCCTCGCCGCCGACGATGTCGGCGCCGGCCTCCTCGGCGTCCTTCTGCTTGTCGGCGCCCGCGATGACGAGGACGCGCTTGGACTTGCCCAGCCCGTGCGGCAGCACGACCGTGCCGCGCACCATCTGATCCGCGTGCTTGGGGTCCACACCGAGGCGGATGGAGAGGCCGACCGTCTCGTCGAACTTCGCGAACTTGAGCTTCTGGATGAGCGGCAGCGCTTCGTCGAGCGCGTAGGGACGGTCCTCCACCTGCTGCCGGGCCGCCGTGTACTTCTTACCGTGAGTAGCCATAAATCGCTTCGCTGAAGTGAGATGTGAGAAGTGAGAGGTCAGAAGCTGACCCTCGAATCTCTCAACCCACCCATGCCCTTTCCTCGAATTCCCTACTTCTCACTCCCTGCTTCTCACTTCTCACTTCTGCCTTCTCACTTACTGAATCACGTCGAGCCCCATCGATCGCGCCGTGCCCGCCACGGTCCTCACGGCCGACTCGAGCGAGTCGCTGTTGAGGTCCGGCATCTTCGTCTTCGCAATCTCCTCGACCTGCTTCGCCGTGACCGTACCCACCTTGTTCTTGTTGGGTTCGGCCGATCCCTTGGCGATGTTGGCCGCGCGCTTGAGCAGCACGGCCGCCGGCGGCGTCTTCGTGATGAACGAGTAGGAGCGGTCCGTGTAGATCGTCACCACCACGGGGATGATGAGGCCGTCGTCCTTGGCCGTCTTCGCGTTGAACGCCTTGCAGAAGTCCATGATGTTGACGCCGTGCGGACCGAGCGCGGTCCCGACAGGCGGCGCCGGCGTGGCCTTCCCCGCCGGAATCTGGAGCTTCACGAAGCCTTGTACCTTCTTCGCCATTCGTCGTCTTCTCTGCCGGGACTGAAGTCCCGGCGCTCCTAAAGCTTCTCGACCTGCAGGAAATCGAGCTCCACCGGCGTGGACCGGCCGAAGATCGTCACCATCACCTTGAGCGTGCTCTTGTCCGCGTTCACTTCGTCCACGGTGCCGTTGAAGCTGGCGAACGGGCCCTCGTTGATCCGGACCTGATCGCCCTTGTCGAACGAGTACTTCGGCTTGGGCTTCTCGGCCGCCGTCTTCACCTGGTCGAGGATCTGCTCGACCTCTTCCGTGGTGAGCGGCGTCGGTTTGGCGCCCGCGCCCACGAACCCGGTGACCTTCGGCGTGTTCTTGACGACGTGCCACGCGTTGTCGGTCATGTTCATCTCGACCAGGATGTAGCCGGGGAAGAAGCGCTTGGACGAGACGATCTTGCGTCCCCCGCGCATCTCCACGACATCCTCGGTCGGGATGAGAATCTCGCCGATCTCCTCGGCCAGGCCGTAGGCCTTGGCCCGCTCGGCCAGCGACTCGGCCACCTTCCGCTCGAAGCCGGAATAGGTATGGACGATGTACCAGTTCTTGCTGACGTCGTCGGTCATGCCGCACCCGCCCCGAACCGGCGGAAGATCCACTGCACGGCCGCACTGAACAGCATGTCCACCCCGAACAAATACAGGCCGAAGAAGATCGATGTCAGGATGACGACGATCGTCGTCGCGTAGACCTCGCGCCGCGAGGGCCACGTCACGCGCTTCATCTCGCCGCGGACTTCGCCGAAGAACTCGCCGGCCCGGTGCCACCAGCCGAGCGGTCCGCCGCGCGCGCCGTCGTTTGCCTGTTCGATCGTCTCAGTCGCCATCAACCTATCTGCCTTCGTTCGCCCGTTGCCGACCCTCGAACCTGGCAGGCCAGGAGGGACTCGAACCCCCAACCCCCGGTTTTGGAGACCGGTGCT
>CAZJBN010000223.1:0-3150 GCA_964543955.1 uncultured Bifidobacteriaceae bacterium | reverse complement strand
CGACGACGGCGCCAGCCTGTTCGAGATCTCTCAGCCGTGCGATGAGCGCCGCGGTCGCCGTGGTGCCGTAGCGGGCATAGAGATGGGGAAGCTCCGACCAGCACCCCTCACTCGCAAAGAGGAACGCGGCCTTGCCTTCCTGCCACTCGATCGCGCGCGCCGAGCCGAAGAGGTCCAGCTGCACGGTGGGCTCGTCGGGGTGCAGGTAAGGCACGCCCGTCCGGCGCGCATGCGCGTCGATGGACTCGTGCAGGTTCCGGGTGTCAGCGCCCATTGCCGAGAACGGCGGTCGTTCGGCGGGACATCCCTGCGGATCGAGCCAGCGGGCCACCCGGCTCATTCGAGCACTCCGAAGCACACACACTGCTGCACGCGAGCCATCCGCGCGATGGCCTCGCAGACGGTCCGGATCGGTTGTTCCTGGCTGGCCGACACCATGAAGCCCAGGTGAACGAGCTCGTGCTCACTCCGCGTCGCGCGGTTCTGGACGCTCAACCCGGCTCGACGCACCAGGCTCTCGATGTGACGCTGGAGCCCGGGGTGCGGCTCACCGCTGGCGCGGACGTAGTGGCGACGGTCCGAGGGACCCACGCCGCCCTGCGCGCCCGCCACCGGAATCTCCTGGGGTACGGGCCAGCGAACCGAGTTGTCCTGCGCCAGGTCGATCAGGTCGCCCAGAACTGCGGTCGCCGTCGGCAGGGCACCGGCGCCCTTGCCGAAGAGGCTCAGGTCGCCGGATGACGCGCAGCGCAGGTAGACCGCGTTGTACTCCTCCTCCACCGAGGCGAGCAGATGCCACGAGGGAAGGAGCAGTGGTTCGACGGCCATGTCGAGCGCGCCTCGGGTGCGTTCGGCGCGCGCGATCAGGCGGATTCGGTAGCCCATCGACTCGGCGAGGTCGCAGTCGGCGGGAGCGATTTCACGGATGCCGCGAACCGGGAAGCGATCCGGCCGCACCCAGGCCCCGAACGCGCGATACGCGAGGATGGACAGCTTGGACGCGGCGTCGAGACCGTCGAGGTCCGCCGAAGGGTCCGCCTCTGCAAAACCAAGCGCCTGTGCCTCGGCCACCGCCTCGTCGAGCGTCAGCTCCGCCTGCTCGATGCGCGTCATCACGAAGTTGCACGTGCCGTTGAGAATGCCGGCCAGGCTGTCGATCTCGTCCGCCCGGTGGCTGAGGTGCCGGATGATCGGAAGCGCGGCGGCCGCCGCCGCTTCGCAGTAGAGCGGGGTCGCGGTCCGCTGTGCGAGCACGCCCAGCTCGGCCAGCTTCGAGGCCAGGAGTGCCTTGTTGGCCGTCACCACCGGCTTGCCTGCCGCAAGTGCAGCCGTCAGCACACCCTCCATCTGGTCCCCGCCCGCGACCTCGACGACGACGTCCACTTCGGGGTCGCTGACGATCTCGAGCGGGCGATCGGTCAAGGGAATGGCGGCGACAGCCGGTCCGCGGTCCTTCGACAGATCTCGGACCGCGATGCGCGACACGCGGAAGGAGACACCGTAGCGATCCGCGACGGCGCCGCGCTGCCGATCGATCATCTCGAGCAGCCCGCGGCCGACGGTGCCGCAGCCAACCATGCCGATGCGCAGCTCGCGGACCGGTTCGACGCCGACGCCTTCGAACCGCGGCCGCGCACCCAGCCGCGGCTCGCCGCCAAACGCGCGCGCGCCGCGCAGGAGCTCCGCGAGCCGATCCTGATCGGCGAGGAACGCGTCGTGGCCATAGACCGAGTCGAGCTTCCAGAGCGACGAGTGCGCGCCGGCGGCCTGGAGCTCGCGGTGCAGTTCCTCCTGCAGGGCCCACGGAAAGAGCATGTCGCCGGGTACGCCGACGACAATGGTGTCCGCCGTCACACGCTCGAGCGCGGCCCTGAGCGACCGCCGATCGACGGCAAGCGACCCGCGATCGATGGCCTCGCTGAGAAAGAGGAACGTCTTGACCGGGAAGCGCTCCGCGAATCGCCGGCCGTGATGATCGAGGTACTCCGCGACCTCCGGCCTGTCGATGCCGGGCGCCAGCCGCGCGAACCGCGTATCGAGCTCGTCCCGCCCGCGATAGGTGAGCATGCCGAGCTGCCGTGCCCGGCTCATCCCCGTCGCCACGTCGCCATTGCGGATGCCGTCCCGCACCAGCTCGCGCTGCAGGTGACGTGTCGCCGTCCCCCATCCGTCAGGACGGAGACCAGCGGAGATGGTGACGAGCGACCTGCATCGTTCCGGATAGCGGACGGCAAACGCCACGCCGACCATGCCGCCGAGGCTGGCGCCGACGAACGCGACCGGCGTCGTGCATCCGGATCCCTCGAGCCATGCGGCCACGAGGTCGGCCAGCCCCAGCACCGAGATGGCAGGCGGCGGCTGCGCATCGTCGAACCCCCGCCACGTGGAGCCGTTGCCCGGCCAGCACGGGCAGAGCACGGTGTGACGCGACGGATCGATGAGGTCCGGGTCGAAGAGCGCCGGCCACCACGCCTCGGCTGCTCCACCGGCGTCGCCACGTCCATCGCCGAGAGGAAACGGTGATGCCGTGATACCTCCGACGACCACGACGACCGGCGCCGTGCCGAGTTCCTGCCCGTACATCCAGCCGCCCAGCATCACGTCGTGGAGGTGGTGGCCTTCGACGAGGAGGGACTCGCGCTCGACGACGAGCGGGCGCGGCGCGGCAGCGATGGCGGTGGCGGTCGGCGTCACCCGACAAGCCTATACCAGAAAGCAACGTATCTATGTGCATGGATGGATACCACAGGTGCACAGGTGCACAGGTGCACAGGTGCCCAGGGTGCACGGGTGCGCAGGGTGCACGGGTGCCCAGGGTGCACGGGTGCTCAGGGTGCACGGGTGCTCAGGGTGCACGGGTGCTCAGGGTGCACAGGTGCCCAGGGTGCACAGGTGCCCAGGGTGCACAGGTGCCCAGGGTGCAGGCTATTGACACTCTTCCGCGCCCTGTGGGACAGTGCGAGACATCGTGTTCGCGGTCCAGACCTGCGCGTGTTGTTGCTTCGGGGAACAAGCCTCCGACAGCCGCGCTGTGTCTTCGTGGATCGTGTCCAGCTAGTCTTACCCACACACGAACCCGTTTCGCAGTTCCAGGCCCGGAAGGCTTCGTTGAGCTTTCCGGGCTTTTTGCGTTGGGCACGAAGGTTCAAA
>CAZJBN010000222.1:0-3162 GCA_964543955.1 uncultured Bifidobacteriaceae bacterium | reverse complement strand
CGCCAGCTTGCGATAGGTGTCGATGATCGGCAGCCCTGCTCCAACCGTGGCCTCGAACCGCAGGCGTCGTCCGGCCTTGCGCGCGGCCTCCACGAGGCGCGCATGGCTGTCCCACGAACCCGCGAGCGGCTTCTTGTTGGCCAGCACCACATCGAACCCCTGCCCGAGCGCTGTCTGCAGCAGGTCGCCGGTCTCCTCGCTCGTCACGTCGACGACCACCGGGTGGGAGACCGCATGACCGGCCATCACGCCGAGCGCTTCGAGCGCCGGCGCCGCGCGACCCCCGAGCGACGCAAGCAGCGCCCCGCTGTCCTTGGCGTGTGCCAGCCGCAGCAGACGGCTGCGCGAGATCCCCTTCGGGTCGAAGACATACCCGGATCGATCCAGCAGCCCGACGATGCGTACGCGAGGACCGTTCCTGTTGGCGGCAATCTGATCGGCAAGCGCACGACCCACACGCCCGAAGCCGAGCAGCACGACGTCGGTATGCGGCGCGAGCGTTGCGCGGCCGCCGCCAATCTTGGAGAGCTGGAAGGCCGCGTGAATGCGCCTCACCGCCTCTGGCGCGTCGGCCGTGCGGACGACCAGCGAGATGTTCCGCTCCGACGATCCCTGGGCGATGGCGACGACGTTGATGCCGCCGGCCTCGAGCGACGTGAAGACGCGAGCTGCGATGCCGGGCGTGCCGGCCATGCCCTCGCCAACCACTGCGACCACCGACAAGCCCGTGCGCGCCGAAACGCTGTCGACGAGTCCGGTTTCGATCTCGTGGTGGAACGCGCGGCGAAGGCTCGCGACTGCGCGGTCGGCTTCATCGGCTGGTACCGTGAAGCCAATCGAGCTCTCGGATGATCCCTGGAAGATCGTGGAGACCGAGAGCCGTTCGGCATCGACCGCCCCAAAGGTCCGCGCGGCAATCCCGTGCACGCCGACCATGCCCTTGCCGGCGACGGTGATGACGGCTTGTGCCGGCAGCACCGCGAGCGCCTTGACCGGATAGCCGCCAAGGACGTGCCGGCCGGAAATCGTGGTGCCGGGACGATCGGGTTCGACAAACGATCGGACGACGAGCGAGATGCGCGTGCCGGCAATGGGAATGAGCGCGCGCGGGTGCAGCACCCTGGCGCCGTAGTGAGCGACCTCCGCCGCCTCCTGGTGATGGAGCTCGGGAATGAGGCGTGCGTCCGGCACGCTGCGCGGGTCCGCGGTGAGGATGCCGGGCACGTCCTTCCACAGGACGGCCTGGCGAGCACCGATGGCGCGCGCGAGCAGGGTCGCCGTCAGGTCCGACCCGCCGCGTCCAAGCGTCGTGATGCTGCCGTCGGGCCCGCGCCCGATGAACCCGGGCACGACACACACGATGCCCCTGTCGATGGCCGGTCGAAGCGTGCGCCGCACGTCGCGCGCGGTCTCCGCCATCAACGGTGCGGCAGCGCCGTGGTGGCCGTCGGTCCGGATGACGTCGGCGGCATCGATCGTGACGCTCGTTCGCCCGGCCGCCGTGATGGCCGCGGCAAGGACGGCCGCCGACAGGCGCTCGCCCCGCGACACGATGACGTCCCGGACACGAGGCGTCAGGTGGCCGATGAGGCGGACCGCCGTACAGAGATCGCGGTACTCGGCGTGAGCCGTGTCGATGGCCGCCTGGATGTCGTTCCGTGCCGGGCCGGCCGGGAGGCCTGTCATGGCGACGCGTCGATGCCGCTCAGCGAAAGTCGCCGCGGCGCGTTCGGCGGCGCCGGCGTCGCCATCGACCGCATGGCGCACGCCGTCGAGGAGCAGGTCGGTGATGCCGGCGAGCGCCGAGGCGACGACGACGAGCGGGCCGTTGTGGGAGGCAATCCGGGCGGCGGCCTCGCCAATCGCCCGTCCATCCGCGAGCGACGCGCCACCGAACTTCCAGACGCCGAGCGGCTCCGACTGCTGCGTGATCCGTGGCACGATCCCTTTCCCTTCGTCGTCTTGCGACAGGCGCTCTCGCGAGCTCAAAGTTGACAGTTCAGAGTTACAAGGGCCGGATTGGACCACTTTGAACTTTGAACTCTTGAACTTGAACTTTCAGTGGGCCTTCGTCCTGCGGCCGCCGAGCGATGCGGCGCGCTCGTCCTGCCACTGCTCGATGTCCTTCGCGCTGACGTCATGACCGTGGTGCAGCGTCCAGTTGATCGCGGCCATCAGGTCCTCGGCATCCTCGAGGCCGATGCCGAGACGAATGAGCCGGTCGAAGCCATTCCGCCGCAGTTGCTCGGCCGGCGTGAAGTACTCGGACACCGTCTTGTGGTGATTCACCTTCGTCGTGAGCCCGTCGAACGAGAGCGCGTACCGCACGATGAGGCATGTGGCCAGGACGTCGGCGTAATGTCGCGCCTGGTCCTCGTCTGCGCCGGCGACGCGGAAGGACAGCAGCGAGCCATGACGGAGGTACTGCGCAGCAATGGCTTCGGCATCGGGATGCGAGGGCAGAGAGGGGTGGAACACCTCGCTCACCTTCGGGTGGCGGGCCAGAAACGCTGCCACGCGGCTTGCCGTCTCGGAACGCCTGGCGTGCGCGGCTTCCGCATCGTCCAGCGTGGACACGACGGCGGCGGCCCTCCGCCAGTCCAGGATGCCGCCGCGCATCGCGGCAAGGTCCATGACAGCATTGGCGAGCGACGTATCCCGCGTGGCCATGTAGCCCCAGAGATCGCGGTCGGTACCGCCGAGCGCCTTGGTGCCGCTGCCGATGACAACATCGACCCCTTGCTCGAGAAGGGGAGTTCTGAAGGCCCACGGCGTTGCAATCGTGGAATCGATGACGAGCCGAACGCCCGGCGCCGTGTGCCTTGCCTCGTGAACCTCCGCGCGCAGGCGCACGAGGTCCTGAGCGCGGACGAGCGGATTGGTGAACGTCTCCGCAAACACCACCGTCGTGTTCGGACGGATCGCGCCTGCCAGCCCCTTCCAGTCTCCGTCGTCCACGATCGTCACGCTTGCGCCGAGGCGCTCTGCGAGCCAGCCAAGGTACGCCTTGGTCTTGTTGTAGACCTGCCGCATCTGCACTGCGTGGCTTGCCGGGCCGAGCAGCACATCGAATGTCAGCGCGGTGGCCTGCATGCCGGAGTCGCACACGACGACGGCGCCAGCCTGTTCGAGATCTCTCAGCCGTGCGATGAGCGCCGCGGT
>CAZJBN010000221.1:0-3186 GCA_964543955.1 uncultured Bifidobacteriaceae bacterium | reverse complement strand
GATGTGGCGTTGGGATAGAGCCACGACAGGTTCAAAGCACGACGAGGTTCAAAGCACGGGGGTTCAAAGCACAGGGGTTCAAAGCACGGGGGTTCAAAGCACGGGGTTCAAAGCGCGGAGGTTCTGGAAAGTGCCGTCGTTGTCGATCTCGCCCGCGGCTGTTCGACGTCTAAGCAGGAAAGCATTGACGGACAACCTCAACGGAGAGACGACACATGCGCGTGATGGTGTTGATCAAGGCCACGAAGGACAGCGAAGCGGGCCGGATGCCCAGTCAGCAGCTGTTCGAGGAGATGGGCGCCTACAACGAAGAGCTGGTCAAGGCTGGCGTGATGCTGGCGGGCGACGGGCTGCACCCTTCGTCGCGGGGCAAGCGCGTCCGGTTCGCCGGGAGCAGTCGAACGGTCATCGACGGCCCGTTCGCGGAGACCAAGGAGCTCATTGCCGGCTTCTGGTTGTGGCAGGTGCGCTCGATGGACGAGGCGGTGGAGTGGCTGAAGCGCTGTCCCAACCCGATGAACGACGTGTCGGACGTTGAGATTCGGCCGGTGTTCGAGGCCGATGACTTCGGGGCGGAGTTCACGCCCGAGCTGCGCGCACGCGAAGAGCGCCTGCGCGCCGAGATCGAGTCCCGGAAGTAGCGCGCTTGCGCGAGGGGATCGGACGGTGATGTGATCGGTAGCCGTGACGGGCACCGATACACATCGAGCCATCGACGCGGTCTGGAAGATCGAGTCCGCGAGGCTCATTGCCGGGCTCACGCGGATCGTGCGCGACGTCGGCGTCGCCGAGGACCTGGCGCAGGACGCGCTCGTGGCGGCGCTCGAGCAATGGCCCGAGTCCGGCATCCCCCGCAATCCAGGCGCGTGGCTGATGGCCGCCGCCAGGAATCGCGCCATCGACTACTTCCGCCGGCGCACGCTGCTCGAGCGGAAGCACGAGGCACTCGGCTATGAAGTCGAGACCGACCGGCGTCTGTCCACTCCGGACCTCGACCACGCACTCGATGACGACGTGGGCGACGACCTGCTGCGGCTGATGTTCACGGCATGCCACCCCGTGCTGGCTACCGAAGCGCGGGTGGCGCTGACGCTCCGCCTCCTGGGCGGTCTCACGACAGCCGAGATTGCCCGGGCGTTTCTCCTCTCCGAGCCCACCATCGCCCAGCGCATCGTCCGGGCCAAGCGGACGCTGACGCGTGAGAAGGTGCCATTCGAGGTGCCGCGCGGGCCCGATCGCGAGGCACGGCTGTCGTCGGTCCTCGAGGTCATCTATCTGATCTTCAACGAGGGCTATACGGCGACCTCAGGCGAGGACTGGATGCGCCCGGCGCTCTGCGAGGAAGCGCTGCGGCTCGGCCGCGTCCTGGCTGGACTCGCCCCCGGCGACGCCGAGGTGCACGGCCTGGTCGCGCTGATGGAGATCCAGGCGTCGCGGTTGCGCGCGCGCGTCGGAGCGGACGGCACGCCGATCCTGCTGCGCGATCAGAACCGAGCGCTCTGGGACCGCATGCTCATCGAGCGCGGGCTGACGGCGCTCTCCCGCGCGGACGGGCTGGCGCAGCCGCGGGGACCTTATGCGCTGCAGGCCGCAATCGCCGCGTGCCACGCGCGGGCGTCGACGGCGGAGGCGACCGACTGGCCGCGCATGGCGTCGCTCTATGCGGAACTGGCGGGCGTCGCGCGGTCGCCGATCGTCGAGCTCAACCGTGCCGTGGCGGTCTCCATGGCCGACGGCCCTGCAGCGGGATTGGCCATCGTCGACGATCTCGTGTCCGAGCCCGTCCTGGAGGGCTATCACCTGCTGCCGAGCGTGCGCGGGGACCTGCTCGTCAAGCTGGGGCGCCACGCCGAGGCGCGGGCGGAGTTCGAGCGGGCCGCCACGCTGACGGGCAACGCGCGCGAGCGAGAGCTGCTGCTGAACCGCGCACGGAATCTGTAGCCGGGATTCGCGAGGCTACGTCTGCGGCGGGCTCTCCCGCGAAGAGGCGTCGGTTCGTGGTGTGCGCAGCGTGAGCACAGCCTCCCCCGTGATGAGACGCGCATCCCGGGCGTTGAGCAGCCAGTTCCAGAACCAGCTGAACATCACCTGCAGGCGATTCCGGAATCCGATCAGGAACGCGATGTGGATGCCGCCCCACAGCAGCCACGCCAGGAACCCGCTGAACTGCAGGCCGCCGATCTCGGCCACCGCGCGGGCCTTGCCGATGACCGCCAACGATCCCTTGTCCCTGTAGACAAACGCGCGCCGCGTTGCGATCGCTGCCCGCCCCGTGACTTCGTCGGCGATGGTCCGTCCGGCAAAGCGGCCCATCTGCAGGCCGCCCTGCGCCACGCCGGGCACCGCCTTGCCCGTATCGGCCGACGTCGCGGCCGCCAGGTCTCCGACGACGAACACTTCCGGATGGCCGGGGACCGACAGGTCCGGCCCGACGATGACGCGGCCGGCACGGTCGACAGGAACGCCGAGTGAGCGCCCGAGCGGACTGGCCGTCACACCCGCTGCCCAGAACACGTTCCCCACGGGAATGAACTCGCTGCCGATGTGGATGCCTTCGGTCGTGACGCCCGTGACGGTCGAGTCGACACGCACTTCGACGCCCATCCGCTCCAGGTCCCGCTGCGCCCGCGCACTCAGCGCTTCCGCGAACGTGGGGAGGATCCGCGGGCCGCCCTCGAACAGGATGACCCGCGTCGTCCGCGTGTCGATATGGCGGTAGTCGCGCGGGATGGTTTGACCGGCAATCTCCTTGATCGCGCCGGCCAGTTCCACGCCGGTTGGCCCGGCGCCGACAATGCCAAAGGTCAGGACGGCGCGCCGCGCCTCCTCGCTCGCTTCGTGCTCGGCGGACTCGAACGCGAGCAGGATGCGTCGGCGCAGCTCCGTGGCGTCCTCGAGGCTCTTCAAGCCTGGCGCCATCGGCGCCCAGTCGTCGTGTCCGAAGTACGCGTGTGTGGCACCCGCACCGAGGACCAGGTAGTCGTACCTCACGTGACCGCCGTCGAACAGCAGGCGCCGGTTCGCCAGATCGACACCCTTCGCCTCGACAAGCACCACGTCGCAATTCGCCTGGTGCCGCAGCACGCCCCGGATGGGCGCGCTGATATCGGCCGGCGAGAGCGATGCGGTCGCGACCTGATAGAGAAGCGGCTGGAACACGTGGTGGTTCCGCCGGTCGACGACCGT
>CAZJBN010000220.1:0-3389 GCA_964543955.1 uncultured Bifidobacteriaceae bacterium | reverse complement strand
CAGACGAGACACAGATGCACAGACGAGACACAGATGAGGCGTGGGGATTAGGCAACGGCGCTTTGCCCCGTCGATCGCGCGAGCGGACAGGCGCGGAGCGACCTGGTGCCGAATCCGCGAACCCTCAGAAGGCGCCGCAGCGGTCCCACCCGATGAACTGACTCGGAGTCTCGGGATGCCCGCCCTCTCTTTTTGAACTTTGAACTTTGAACTTACGAGCTCACCCTCCTGCGGTTGTCCAGAGGCAGGAAGCGCTCGGTGGTGGCCGTTCGGTCTCTGCAAATGCGAAGGGCGGGCTCCCCATCGGGATGCCCGCCCTTCGCATTTGAAATCTGAACTCGTAACTTTGAACTTACGAGCTCACTTACTGCAGCCGCACCGTGAGGGCCGCGCGGCGGTTCAGCCGGCGCGTCTCTTCGCGGGCGTTGTCGTGCTTGGGCCGTTCCTCGCCGTAGCTCACGGTCTGGAGGCGGTCGGCGCCGATGCCGCGGCCGCTCAGGTATTCCCGGACGGCGGCCGCGCGACGCTCGCCGAGGGCCAGGTTGTACTCGGCCGTGCCGATGCTGCAGGTGTGGCCTTCGATGGTGAGGCGCAGCGTATTGTCCGCCTGCATGGCCTTGATGGCCTCGTCCAGCACGCGCGTGGCTTCGGGCCGCAGGTTGTAGCGGTCGAAGTCGAAGTGCACGTCCTCGAACGTGTACTCCTTGCGCGGCGGCTGCGTGCACTGGATCGTCACGGTATCGCTGGCCGTGCCGCCCTTGCCGTCGTTGACCGTCACCGTCACCGGCACCGCGCCCGGCTGGGCGGGGCAGGTGAACGTGGTCTGGCGCTCGCTGGCGTTGCCGAACGTGCCGCTCGGCGCGCTCCACCGGTAGGTCAGCGTGTCGCCGTCCGGATCGTTGGCGTCGGCCGTGACCGTGGCCTGCTGGCCGACGGGCACCGTGCAGGGCTCGCAGCGCGCCTTCACCGTCGGCGCACGGTTGGCCGGCGGAGTCGGCGGAGTCGGCGGCGGCGGCGCCGGAGCCGGCGGCGCGTAAGCGCGAACCGGCGGGTGATAACCAAAACGGATCTGGAAGCCGATATTGTCACCCGTCTCGCTCGAGAGCCCCTCGATCCGGGCGCGATTGAGGTGATTGAAGCCAATCGTCGCGCCCGTGCCGGCGTAGAAGCCGCCCGCGTGGTGATACTGCACGCCGAGGAAGACGTCGGCCGGCCGGTCGACGTTCCACGACGCGGGCGGTCCGCCCAGTGTCTCGTCAAAGGCGCCGCTGAAGTTGACGGTGCTGTCGAAATAGTACTCGCCGCTCAACTCGCCGAAGACCTTGAGGGCCGAGCGGCTCGGGTACCCGACACCCATGCCCCAGCGCAAGCCATTGCTGAGCTCGTAGTCCGAGGGGCTGACGCGGAAGCGCAGGCCGCCATAACCGGAGAGGTCCACCGATTCCGCGAACTCGCGGCTCACGATGCCATCGAAGATGAAGTCGGGCCGGCCCGTGCCCAGGCCGTCGCTGCGGCTGGCCGTCGGCAGCTTGACGAGTGCGCGGACGGCAAAGGCCGCCCCGTCGTTCGTGGCCTGCGTGCTGATGCTGTACTTGGCGCCGATGAACGTATCGCCAAATCCGGTCTGCCAGCCGTCGTTGATCAGGTAGTCCATCGGCTGGCCACCGGCGAGCGGCGGACGGCGATCGACGTCGATTCGGCGCACCACGGCAAGCGCGCCGAAGACCTCGAGACGGTCCGTCGCGCCAAAGGCAAACGTCCCGCGGAAGTCGGACACATCCGTGAAGCCCTCGGACCGATCAAAGTTCACGCGAACGCCCGAGAAGGACGTCTTACCCTTCGGAAGTGTTTCGCCCGTGGGCACGAACCAGAGACCGGTATCGCCGAGGACGGTGCTGGACGCGGGCCGGGTCTCAGAGGACTGGGCCCACGCGGGTGCGGTCGACAGCGCGACAAGCGTCACCCCAGTGGCCAAACGGCGAAGAATTCTCATAGAGCTGAATGATAGGTTGGCAAATGCCCGGAAGTCAAACACAAGCAGGGCTTTACTGGTAGGCCCCTGGTGCCGGACGCCCAGCTCTGCCATTCGGGTCCCGCTCAGGTGTGGCTGTCCCGCTTAGGGGACTTGCCGAAGACGTAGGCAATTCCAACCCCCAGCAGGTAGAGCAGAAGCATGGGCGCGGCAACCAGCACCTGCCCGACCGGGCTGGGATCCGGCGTCACGATGGCGGCGACCACGAAGATGATGAGGATGGCGTACTTGAGGTTGCGGATGAGGAAGCCCGCGCTCACGATGCCGAGTCTCGCCAGGACGAACATCAGCACGGGCATCTGGAACACGAGGCCCATGGCCAGGAGGAGCTTGACGTAGAGGCCCCACACCGGCGCGATGCGCGGCATGAACTCCAGCCACTCGTTCGAGAACCCCGCAAAGAACGTCCACGCCGCGGGAAAGAGCACGTAGTGCGAGAAGGCCGCGCCCGCCACGAACAACGTCGACGAGCCGAGCGCGAACGGAATCGCGAGCTTCTTCTCCTTCGCGTAGAGTCCCGGCGCGATGAACAGCCACACCTGCCACATGATGTAGGGCGATGCGAGCAGGAGCCCGGCGACGGCGGCAATCTTGATGTAGAGAAAGATGGCTTCGGTCGGCTCGGTGAAGATCAGCTTCCCGCCGGGCACGTCGGCCACCAGCCGCTGATAGACGACCTCGTTGATGCGGCCGATGAACGCAAACGATGCCAGGAAGCCGACGAACAGCGCAACGACGGAGTGGGTCAGGCGTTTCCTGAGCTCGTCGAGATGCTCGAGAAACGTCATGCGCCCGTCGAGCGCACCCTCGGGGTCTTCGTCCTCGGGGTCGCCTGGAGGAGGCGGAGGCACGGTGCCGAAGCCGGCCGGGGCAACCGGGAGCGGCTCGGCGTCGTCGGGGCGCCGCTCGGGCGTGCTGGGGAATGGCACCAGGGCCATGGAGCGCGCTTAGCGTGACACCGTCTGGCTGGGTGCCGAGGTGTCCTGAGGGACGGCCGTAGCGGCATCGGCCTCGGCCGTCCGGGCCGTCGCGGCCGCGGATTCCTTCTGCTCTTCGATGCGGATTTCCTGTTCGAGCGTGTTCTGCAGCTCGGTGGACGCCTTCTTGAATTCGTTGAGGCTGCGGCCGAGCGACTTGCCGAGCTCGGGAAGCTTCCGGGGCCCGAAGATGATGAGCGCGATCACCAGGATGATGATCAGCTCGGGCATACCGATGGAACCAAACATGGGACTTGCCCCCGCGTTGTGACCGAGAAACGACCGGAAAATCGGCGCCGACGTCCAAAGGCCAGTATAGCAGTAACACAAGGTGCCCAAGGTGCCCAAGGTGCCCGAGTGCACGGGTGCCCAGGTGCACG
>CAZJBN010000219.1:0-3394 GCA_964543955.1 uncultured Bifidobacteriaceae bacterium | reverse complement strand
GGTGCACAAGGTGCCCGGGGTGCCCGGGTGCCCAAGGTGCCCAGGGTGCCCGGGGTGCCCGGGTGCACAAGGTGCCCAGGGTGCTCAGGGTGCCTGTACGTAGGGCGGACCTTCAGGTCCGCCTTTGCCTCGGGGGTTCCCATAGAATAGCTGCGGCAGCCGCCCGCTCACCGCCGCGCCGACGGTGGGGTGGAGCAGCCGGAAAGGCGAATCCGCGACATGTATCGGCGCGCTCCCGGTGTCCTCTTGCTCGCCCTGAGCATTCCCCTGTCGGCTGGCGCCATCCAGGACAGCCGGCCGCCCCGCCCGCCCGAGAACGTTAGAATCCTGACCGAGTTCCAGGTTCCGGCGATCCGCGCCGAGATGCAGCGCATCGCGTCGGCCCTTGGCGTGGGGTGCGATCACTGCCACGTCCAGGGCAATTTCGCCAGCGACGAGAAATCGCCAAAGCGCATGGCCCGGCGCATGCTGGAGATGACACGCACCCTCAACGCCCAGTACTTCCCGAAACACGAGGTCAAGGAGGGCGAGTCCATCCTGGGGCGCATCAGCTGCACCACCTGTCACGAGGGGAACAGGGTGCCGCGATAGCGGATCAACCGATTCCGAATCTGGTGATCTTGTGATCTGAAGACTTGGCGATCGAGCTGCAGATCTGGGGATCTGGCGATCGATCTTCAGATCGGCGGCTTGATCATTCGTCCCTGCGGCCGGCGAGGTACTGCGCGAGGGCCGCGATCTGTTCCGCCGAGAGCCGGCCCTTGAAGCGGGGCATCGACGACTTGCCGTAGACCTCCGACGGGTCCTCGATGATCTGGCGGATCTCGTCGAGGCTCCGCCGCGTGCCGACGGCCGACAGATCGGGTCCGACGGTGCCCCCCTCTCCGGAAATCCGGTGGCACACGACACAGGTTCGTGCGTAGGTGATCGAGGCCAGGCGCATCTCGGACGTCGTCTCGGGAGGCGGAACGCGGGCGTGCAGCCGCCGCAGGTAGGCCACCGCGGCCTGCGCTTCGAAGCGGCTCAGCATCGGACGCGGTGCCGGATCATCGTCGCTGCGCACGCCGGGTGCAATCGCGACGGGATCGGCCATGTGCGACAGCAGCCATTCCTCGTCCCGCGTGATGTGCATCATCGCCATCGGCGCGGCAGGCCCTCCGGCCACGTGGCACCGCAGGCAGCCGTTGCCCTCGCCCGTCGTCAGTTCCAGTCCGGCGACGGGCAGCAGGCCCCAGTCGTCGGGCTGCTTGCCGCCCTCGGGACGGTCGCCCAGGCCGAGCAGCGTGAGGATGGAGACCGCGCTCACGAGCAGGAACATCGCGAACGCGAATGGCCGCCGCGCGCCCGCCCAGGGACGACGCTCCGCCGAACGATCGATGAACGGAAGGGCGGCCAGGAAACCCACCGCCAGTCCGGGGATGACGATGGTCGCCACCGGTTCGAGCGGGCCGGGGAAGTACTTGAGCAGCTGGAAGAGCGACAGGAAGTACCACTCGGGCCGCGGGATGTAGCTGGCGTCGGCCGGGTTCGCCTCTTCGTCGAGTCCGGCCGGGACGAGCGCCACGAGCGCGATGAGCGCGGCGAAGACCGCCGCCATCACGATCGTGTCCTTCATCACGTGCCACGGAAAGAACGACGAGGCCGGCCCGCTCCGCGCCCGGAATGGACCCGAGATGCCGTGGCGGCGCATCAGGAACAGGTGCGCGATCACGAAGACGAGAATCGTGCCGGGCAGCAGGAAGACGTGCACCGCATACCAGCGGCCCAGCGTCAGCGCGCCCAGTTCCGGTCCCCCGCGCATCACGTTGGCCAGCCACTCGCCGATGAACGGCGTGCTCCGTGCCACGTTGATGGTGACCGTTGTCGCCCAGTAGGCCTTCTGGTCCCAGGGCAGCAGGTAGCCGGTGAGGGCAAAGGCCAGCACGACCTGCAGCAGCACGAGGCCCGTCAACCAGGTGACTTCGCGTGGCGCCTTGTAGGCGCCGTGGGTGAAAACGCGCAGCATGTGCACACCGGCGGCCACCACCATGAAGCTGGCGCCCCACACGTGGAGCCCGCGCACGATCCATCCCATCGGGAGGTCGCGCATGATGAACCGGACGCTGTCGTAGGCGAGCGTCGGCGACGCAATGTAGTACATCGCCAGCACGATGCCGGTCAGGAACTGGATGCCCAGCAGGAACGTCAGGACGCTCCCCGACGTGAACGCCCACCCGGTGCCCTGCGGGAGGCGCTCGTCGAGCAGGTGTCGGAGCCCGGCGCGATACCCCGTACGTGAGTCGAGCCAGGCAAGCACGGTCTCCAACACTAGACCTCGACCATGACGTGGCCGCCCTCGATCCGCGTGACGATGGACGGCAGGGGCGTCGGCGGCGGGCCCGCCACGACTTGTCCCTCGAGATCGTAGACGCCGCCGTGGCACGGACACTCGATCTGGCGGGTCTCGGCGTTGAAGCGGGTGCGGCAGCCCAGGTGCGTGCAGGTGGAGTCCAGGGCACGGACCGTATCGCCGGAGCGGATCAGGAACACGACCTTCCGGTCCACCGCCTCAGTGGCGCCGTCCTGCCTGGCGACCCTGAGGGTCACGGTCCGAGGCTCGTCCTCCCTGAGGCTCGACAGATCCACGGCGCGCAGCCACGTGGTCCTGCGCCTGGCGAAGCTCGGCGCGAGGATGGCGCCGCCGAGCACGACGGCCAGCGTCGCACCGATGACGGCGTGAATGCCCTGGATGGTGCGAACGAGAAAGGTGCGCCGATCACTACCGGGCGCCGACGTTGGCGCCTCCTGTTCGAGCATGAACCCCCCGGCTTGTTCGGGAGCGCGAACCGCCGGCGCCGACGGGAAACGCTCTTGAGACTGGATCGGAGTATACGCAGGGCCCCCGTCAAGCGGCGTCATTTCTTGTCACCAGATACAGCGAGAAGTCATAGTTAGAAGATGGCCTCCGAAGGCGAACGCCCGCTCATCACGCTCGTCATCAGCGACGATCCCGGGGCCGGGGAGTCAGCTGTCCTGGAACTGTCCGGACACGTCCCAGGCGCGCGCGTGATGGAACTGCCACCCGCGTCCGCCTGGCCGTTCTCCTGTCCGACAACGCCGGCACTGCCAGCCGGTCCGCTCATCGTCCGGGCGGTGGGATTCGAGCAGGCCGTCGTCAATCGCCAGGGCGCCGGCACGCGTCTCGTGACCACGCAGGCGCGCTACTTGATGACCGAGTGGCACGCCGCGCTCGAGCAGCACGGCCGCGCCTGGCTGGTGGCAACCGCGGCACCGGGTGAGCTGTCCGCCCATGCCCCCGAAATCGCCGCCCGCCGCGGAATCTTCGGCCGCGTTCGGATACTGGAATCAGCGGCACCCTCGAGCACCCCGAGCACCCCGAGCACCCCGAGCACCC
>CAZJBN010000218.1:0-3408 GCA_964543955.1 uncultured Bifidobacteriaceae bacterium | reverse complement strand
CGCCCTACGAGCACCCGTGCACCTGAGCACCCGTGCACCTGAGCACCCGTGCACCGAGCACCCGTGCACCTGAGCACCCGTGCACCTGTGCACCTGAGCACCTGTGCACCTGAGCACCTGTGCACCTGTGCACCTGTGCACCTGTGCACCCGTGCACCTGTGTTCCCCCGCCCCGGTAGGTCGACGCGCGGGCGTCGAGGTAAGCTACGGCCATGTCATCGACGCGGCGGGACTTCATGCGGACTTCGTCATCGGCCTTGTTCCTGGCCTCTCTCGGCATTCCCGAGCGCGTGTGGGCCCTGCAGCCCGGCGAGGAGCCGGTGAGGTTCACCGACTACACCGACCAGTTCAAGGTCGAGGCGCAGGCGGCCAACCCCACGGTGCGCTGTGTCGACCTGCGCACGCTCACCACGTGGACGACGCCGAACGATCAGTTCTACACGTTCCACCAGACGACAACGCCGGAGGTCGACGTGGACACGTGGCGCCTGCGGGTGGGCGGTATGGTGGAGCGGCCGCGGGAGCTCTCGCTGGCCGAGATCATGGCGCGCCCCCGGCGCGACGAGGCCGTCACGCTCGAGTGTTCCGGCAATTCGACCCGGCCGCAGCGCATGGGCGGGCTGCTGAGCAACGGCGTCTGGACGGGCGTGCCGCTGGCGCCGCTGCTCCAGGAATGCGGTCTCAGGCCCGAGGCGCGTGAAGTGGTCTTTCTCGGTGCCGACCTCGAGACCGAGAAGAAGTTCCAGGCGGGCAACCGTGAAGTGGAGGCGCCGCACGGCCGCAGCGTCTACGTGCAGGACGCGCTTCATCCAGACGCGCTGCTCGCGTTCCACCTGAATGGGCAGCCGCTCCCTGCGCGGCAGGGCTTTCCGCTCCGCCTGATCCTGCCGGGGTGGTACGGCATGACGCAGATCAAGTGGCTCTCGCGGATCGAGGTGCTCGACCGCCGCTACGAAGGGCGGCACCAGGTGCGCAACTACCTGAGCCTGCGCGCGATCGAGACGCCTGAGGGGCCGCTCTGGCTCGATCAGTCGATCAGCCGGACGCACCTCAAGTCGTTCGTGACCCGCATCGTGCGCGTTGCCGACGGCAGCGGCTGGACCTATCGCATCTCAGGGCCTGCGTGGGGTGGGCCGGTGCCCATCGACGCGGTCGATGTCCGCATCGACGAGGGCCCGTGGCAGCGCGCCACGCTCGGCTCGGAGCGAAGCCGCTACGCGTGGACGTTGTGGTCGCTGTCGGTCAGGGACCTCGCGCCGGGCCGGCACACTGTGGTGTCCCGTGCGACGGACAGCGACGGCCGACTGCAGCCGACGAGCGAGGAACGGCGCAAGCACCTGGCCAGCGGACGCGAGGACAACTCCATGTGGGTGCGCGAGATCGAGGTCGCCGGCTGACGGCACGTCGCCCGCGGCCGTGCGGGCCGTCCTGTCATCGCGACGTGCAACGCACGTGACCCGAGGGGGCAATCCCTCGCTCACTGGTGTCGAGAATCCATTGGTCCGGCCCCCGCCATTCCGTGCCCGTTTCCGCTAGATCATTCCGAGCCGTTGTCGCTTGAGAAACAGGCCCTTGCGCGAGAGTCCCAGGATCCGGGCGGCGCGCTCGACATTCCCACCCGACTGACCGAGGGCCTGTGTGATGAGCACGCGCTCGAGGTGCTCGGTGGCCGCGACGAGTGTCTGGTCGGTGCGGACCACCAGCTCGGCCGGCCCGAGCTCGCGCGGCGACGGGGCCAGGCTGCGGCGGCTCGCGACAATCTCCGGTGCGAGGTGCTCGGGCATGACGAGCGAGCCCGGCTCGGCGAGGGCCGTGAGGCGGCGCAGTTCGTTGGCGAGCTGCCGGACGTTGCCCGGCCAGTGATAGAGCACGAGATACTCCATCGCTTCTTCGGTGATGCGCAGCGGGAGCTTCTGGGCTTCGCGGGCGAACTTCTCCAGCATGGACTCGACGAGCGGCGCGATCTCCTCGCGCCGGTCGCGCAGCGGCGGCACTCGCAGCCGGATGACGTGGAGGCGGTAGTAGAGGTCCTCGCGGAACCGTCCTTCGTTCATCAGCTGCTCGAGATCCGCGTTGGTCGCCGCGACGATGCGCACGTCGACGGTGAGGGGGCGGGGCTCGCCGAGGGGATGGATCTCGCTCGACTCGAGAAAGCGGAGCAGCTTCGGCTGCACGTCGGGCGGCATCTCGCCAATCTCGTCGAGCAGCAGCGTGCCGCCGGCCGCCGATCGGATGATGCCGGCGAAGTCGTCGTGGGCGCCGGTGAACGCCCCGCGCCGGTAGCCGAACAGGTGCGCATCGAGCATGTCGCGCGGGACGGCCGTGCAGTTGAAGGGGAGGAAGATGCGGTCGCGTCGTCCGCTGGCCTGGTGCAGCGCGCGGGCGAGCACTTCCTTGCCGGCGCCGGTTTCGCCGGTGATGAGCACGGGCACGTTGGCGGTGGCGATGCGGCGGGTGGTCTTGACGAGGTCGAGCATCGGCTTCGATGCGCAGATGAGGCCGAGCTGTTCTTCCGGCGTCTGCTCGGGCCAGAGGGCGACCTGCTCGCGCTGCTGCTGGCGGGCGCGGGCGAGCGCGACCGACGTGTGCACGAGACGTTCGATGGCGAGGACGGTCGCCCGGGCGGTCGGGCTGGGCCGGCACTCGAGGGCGAGGCTGTAGGACCGCGTGCCGAGGACGCCGAGTGGAAGGCGGACCGTGCACCGGCCGTCGGCGATAGTGTCGGCGGAGAGGCCGCGCGGGACGGACGCGAGCACCCGGCGGGTGCCTGTGGTGTCCTCTTCGATGAGGGCGCTCCTGGCGGTGGCGAGCGTATCAGCGACGAGCGCGAGGGTTTCGATGCCGAGCAGTGGTGGATGGGAGGCGAGCTCCATGACGGCGGCGGCCGACTCGACGAGGCGCGCGGCGGGGCGTTCGCCCTCGGAGGGTTGAACGCGGAGGTGGCCGTGGGCCGGCGCGCGGGGCGAGGTGACGGTGAGGGTCAGGGGCGGCAGGGCCGTGGACGGGACGCCGGCGAGGCGGAGGACGTCGGCGCGGGCGGTCTGGTGGCCGATGGCGGCGTAGATGCGGGCGGAGCGTTCGAAGTGGGCGCGGGCAGCGGCCACGTCGTCGGCGAGGGCGAGACAGCCCTCGACGCGGGAGGATTCGGCGATCATGTCGAGGGGCGGATCGGGGTTGGCGCGGACGGCGGCGGCCAGGAGCGTGGCGCCGTCGAGGTGGCGCCCGACCTGTCCGAGGGCCTCGGCGCCGAGGAGCTGCATGCGCTCGAGGAGGTTTCGGTCGGCCATTCGCTCGATGCGCGGGATGGCGTCGAGAGCGAGGTCGACGGCCTCGGTGCTGCGTGTCGTGCGGAGGAGCCACTTGACGCGGGTGAGGAGGTGCCAGAGGCCGTAGTAGGAGTAGCCGCCC
>CAZJBN010000217.1:0-3409 GCA_964543955.1 uncultured Bifidobacteriaceae bacterium | reverse complement strand
TAGGCTTCAGGCTCTGGGCTCCTCTGGGTTCTTGCAGGCCTAAAGCCTAAAGCCTAAAGCCTGAAGCCTAAAGCCTGAAGCCTAAAGCCCGAAGCCCAAAGCCCAAAGCCCCCGTCATCCCACGAACTTGTACCCCGACCCGTGAATCGTCAGGATGTGCTCCGGCGCGTGGGGCGCCTTCTCGATCTTCTGCCGGAGCTTGGCCACGAAATTGTCGATCGTGCGCGTCGTCGGGAACTCCTCGTAGCCCCAGACCTCGTTCAGGATCTGCTCGCGCGTGACCACCTGGCCGATGTGCTGGACGAAGTACCGCAGCAGCTCGAACTCGCGCGCCGTGAACTCGATACGCGTCTTGCCGCGGCGCGCCTGGTGCAGCTTGAAGTCCACGTCGATGTCGCCGATCCGCACGCTGTCGGTCTGCGGCTTCTGCGTGCCGGCCCGGCGGAGGACGGCGCGGACGCGTGCCAACAGCTCCGTGATCGAGAAGGGCTTGGTGACGTAGTCGTCGGCGCCGAGCTCGAGGCCCAGCACCTTGTCGGTTTCCGCCGACCGCGCGGTGAGCATCACGATGGGGGTCGGGTTGGCGCGCGCGCGCAGCTCCCGGCAGACGTCGAAGCCGTTCTTGCGGGGGAGCATCACGTCCAGGATCACCAGGTCGGGCGAGAAGCTCGCCGCCTTGGCCAGCCCCTCGTCGCCATCCGCCGCCGTTTCGACTTCGTACCCCTCGAGCTCGAGGTTGTCACGCAGGCCGAGCAGCATCTGCGGCTCGTCCTCGATCACCAGAATGCGCTTCATCGAACGCTCCATCGGTCGTCAGATACGCAGGAACGGGGAAGTGCAGCGTGAAGGTGCTGCCGCGGCCCGGTTCGCTCTCCACGCGCACGTAGCCGCCGTGTCCGCGCATGGTGTGGTCGACGATGGCCAGGCCGAGGCCCGTGCCTTGCGGGCCGCCGCCGAGCTCGCGGCCCACGCGGTAGAACTTGCGGAAGATGCGCCGCTGTTCCCGCCGGGCAATCCCGATTCCGTGGTCTTCGACTTTCACGACCACGTGGCCGTTCTCGGCGCGGACGTCCACGGCAATGGTCCGCGCTTCACCAGAGTACTTCATCGCGTTGGCCAGCAGGTTCTCCACGGCGCGCTCGACGGCGTCTTCGTCGGCCAGGACCGCGGGCAGGCCCGGACTGACGTCGGCCGTCACCTCGAACTGGCCCTGCGCGAACTGATGGTCCATTCTCCCCCGCACCCGCTGGACGATCTCGCCGATGTCGGCCGGCGCCATCTTGTACGGCCGGAGGCCCGCTTCCATCCTGGAGAAGTCCAGGATGTTCTCGATGAGCCGCGTCAGCTTCTTCGCTTCGCCATTGATGATGCGGTAGTACTCCTGGGCGCGCCCGGTGCTGCGGACGCGTCCGAGCTCGAGCGTCTCGGCGAAGAGCTGGATGAGGGCGAGCGGGGTCTTGAGGTCGTGCGAGACCGACGCGACGAAGTTCGACTTGAGTTCGGCCAGCCGCACCTCCCGCGCCGCAGCGCCCGAGACGAGGAAGACGCCGACGCCGAGAATGACGGCGAGCATCAGCATCATCGCAATCTGCGGCCGCGTGCTGGCGTTGACGATGTCGCGGATGCTGGCGCCGTAGCTCGTGCGCAGGCGCCAGATCTCGCGATGCTCTTCGTAGGGCGCCGCGAACTCCAGCAGCTCCTTGTCGAAGAAGACGAGCGGGAACGTCCGCTCGTCGATGACCGGCTCGCCGCCTCCCTTGGGCGGCACGACGATGGCGTTGCCGTCGTCCGCGATGGTGACGCCGAGAGCGGGAAAGCCGCTCGGCTGCTGCAGGGAGGCCAGCCGGTCGCTCACGAGTTGCGGGAAGTACTCCGAACGAAGCTGCTCGGCGTCCACGGCAAACGCCATGAGGCTGGTGAGCCGATCGCGCGCGGCAGACGACCACCGGAGCTGCGCGTGGATGTAGTGTTTGCGGCCGTGGATCTCGTCGGCAAACGCCACGATGGCACGCCGCAGCCCTGCCATCTCCTGGAACTTGGCCAGGAGCCGATCCCGCGTCTCTGGATCCTCGCGGAAGCGCGACGCGAGGTCGTCTTCGGGACCCCGCGCGCTCTGATGGTCGTAGACCAGCCACTTGCCTTCCGTGTCCTCCGGGGACATGAGCGACCAGACGTAGAACTCGTCGATGAAGGGGCTCTCCTGAAACCCCTGGTCGAAGACCGGCGCAATCGCGTCGAGATCCAGCGGTTCGAACCGCGCGGCGGGAATGCGCAGCAACACGCCGATGTGCGGGCGCTTCAGCGCCTCCTCGATCGCCTTGGTCACGTTGTCGGCCGTGTCCGTGCTCAACTGCCGCAGGACCACGGCGGAGGTCGTCTCGAGGTCGTTCAGCGAGCGGAGCTGGAAGTAGAAGAGCACCGCCACCGGGATCGCGACGACGATCGCCAGACCCGCGGCGAGCCGCACGCCGCGGTCGTGGAGAAACTGACTGAAGGGACTCGGACGCCTGCCTGTACTCATGCGTCTCCTTCGGCGAGCCGGGCCAGCTCGCCGCTCAACCAGTCGTTCACCTGTCTCCAGCCCGACAGATCGGGCTTGTGGGTGATGAGCGCCCACGCAACCGCGCTCGTGTCGGCAAGCAGCTGGCGCCGATACTCGCGCGGCAGCCCGTTCGTGGCGCGCCGAAGCTCGGTCAGGCTGCCAGTCACGTCGCCCGTGGCGAGCTGGCACATGGCCAGCCGTGTCGCCTGCACCGGGTTCAACTCGGGGTCCCGCGCCTGTCCCCGGCTGTATGCCGAGAGGGCCGCCTGATAGCGGCCCTGCAGGAACAGTGTATGCCCGAGATTGTAATAGCCGAAGGCCAATTCCGGTGCCAGCGTGGTGACGCGGCGGAACGCCGCCTCCGATTCGGCCAGCCGTCCCAGCTCGCGGCTGACGACGCCGACGTTGTTGACGGCCTGCGCGCTGTCCGGGTCGTCGGCAAGCGCCCGCTCGAAGGCCGCCAGGGCCTCGTCGGGCCGGTCCAGTTCGCCAAGCGTCGCGCCGAGATTGGCCCACGCCGGCCCGAACCCGGGCAGTCGGTCGGTCGCGGCGCGGAATGCGGCCGCGGCCTGCTCCATGTCGTCGAGACGCAGCCAGAGTTTCCCAACCTCGAAGCGCGCTGCCGCCCACTCCGGCGCCTTCGCCACGGCGTCCTCGAGGTCGCGCCGTGCAGCGTCGAGGTCGTTCACTTCCATGCAGGCGCTGCCGGCCGCAACGAGCGCCCCGGGGGATCGATCGTCGTCGAGTGCCTCGACGCACAGGCGCAGGCGCTCGGCGGGGTCTTCGGTTCGAAAGGCCAGGGCAAGCGTACTCAAGGTGCCCGGGGTGCCCAAGGTGCCCGGGGTGCCCAAGGTGCCCGGGGTGCCC
>CAZJBN010000216.1:0-3445 GCA_964543955.1 uncultured Bifidobacteriaceae bacterium | reverse complement strand
GTTCCCCTTTGCCTCGGTGTCTCCGTGCCTCGGTGGTCCCGCCGGTTGTCGCGTCCCCTTCGCCTCGGTGTCTCCGTGTCTCGGTGGTCCCGTCGATTGTCGCGTCCCCTTCGCCTCGGTGCCTCAGCGCCTCGGTGGTTTCCGTCGGTTGTCGTGTTCCCCTTTGCCTCGGTGCCTCCGTGCCTCGGTGGTTCCCGTCGGTTGTTTCGCGTGCCTCGGTGGTCACGCGGTCTCCACGCGAGGCTTCAGCGGTTCCGACTTCGTGTCGATGAGCTGCATCTGGTGCAGCCGCGCGTAGACGCCGTTGGTTCGCGTCACGAGCTCGTCGTGGCGGCCGACTTCCACGATCCGCCCGCGCTCCAGGACGATGATGGCGTCGGCGCGCCGCACGGTCGAGAGTCGATGGGCGATGACGAACGACGTGCGGTTGAGGAGGAGCGTCGTCAGGGCGTCCTGCACGAGGCGTTCGGACTCCGAGTCGAGTGCCGATGTCGCTTCGTCGAGGATGAGAATCGGCGCGTTCCTGAGGAGCGCGCGCGCGATCGCCAGGCGCTGCCGCTGGCCGCCCGAGAGGCGCTGGCCTCGTTCGCCGATCCGCGTATCGTAGCCGTCGGGCAGCACGGCAATGAAGTCGTGTGCGTGGGCGGCGCGCGCGGCCGCCTCGATGGCCGCCGGCGTCGCCGAGCGCGTGCCAAAGGCGATGTTGGCGCCAATCGTGTCGTCGAAGAGCACGGTGTCCTGGGTCACGAGTGCGATCTGTGCCCTCAACGATGCCAGCGTCACGTCGCGGACATCCCGGCCGTCGACCTGGATGGCGCCGCCCGTCACGTCGTAGAAGCGCGGCAGCAGGTTGACGAGCGTCGACTTGCCCGCACCGCTGCGCCCGACGATGGCAATCATCTGGCCGGCCCGCACCGAGAACGACACGCCCCGAAGCGTGTGGCGTCCGTGACCGTCCTCGTACCCGAACATCACGTCGCGAAACTCGATGGCGTGGGTGAACGGCGGGAGCGCGACGGCGCCGGGCCGCTCGACGACCTCGGTGTGCGCGTCGAGCAGCTCGAAGATGCGCTCCGATGCCGCCACGGCCTGCTGCAGGTTGGCGTTGACGCGGCTCAGCTTCTTGATGGGCCCGTACATCATGAGAAGCGCCGCGACGAACAGCGTGAACTCCCCCGCCGTCAGCCGCCCGCTGGCAATCTCGCGCGTGCCGTACCAGAGCGCACCCGCAATCGCCACGCCGCCGAGCAGTTCCATGAGGGGCGGCAGGATCGACAGGACACGCGTCACCTTCATCGTCGCGCGATAGAGCGCCGTGGCGGCCTTGTCGAACTTGGCGCTCTCGCGCGCCTCGGCGCCGAAGGCCTTGACGATGCGATGGCCCGAGAAGGCCTCGCCGGCCACGTGCGACATGTACTCCTGCGCTTCCTGGCTCCACCGGGTGACCGTGCGGACGCGCTTCCCCGTGCGGACGAGGGGGTACACGATGAGGGGCGCCGCCGTCATGCAGACGAGCGCGAGCTTGGCGTCGTAGTAGAACAGGAGCGCGGCAAATCCCACGACGGCCAGCGACTCGCGTGCCAGGTCGCCAATCGTTTCGGCGACGGCCCGCTGCACCTGCCCCACGTCATTGCTGATGCGCGACAGCAGAGCGCCGGTCGTGTGCCGGGCGAAGAAGGCCGCCGACTGATTCAGGAGGTGCCGAAAGAGGTCGGTGCGGAGCTGCAGCACCACACGCTGGCCGATGTCGTCCATGAGGTAGCTGGAGAAGTACGACCCCAGCCCTTTCAGGAGATAGGTCAGGAGGAGCGCCGAGATGACGAACCCGAGGCGATCCTGCGACGGCAGCACCTCGTCGACAATCGGCTTGATGAGCCACGCGAGCGCCGCGGACGCGGCGCCGTAGACGATCATCGCCAGCACGGCGCCGGCCATGAGGCCCCGGTGGGGCCTGGCGTATCGGAGCAGCCTCAGGAAGGCATCCATCAGCTCGTTTTCGAACGTCCCTCGCCGTAGCCCCCGGGATGGGCCGCGTGCCAGTGCCACGCGTGCCGCACGATCGTCTCGAGGTCAGGATACCGCGGCTGCCACCCGAGCTCGCCCTGGATCTTGCGACTGGACGCATAGAGCGCGGCAGGGTCTCCGGGACGCCGGTCGGCCGGTTCCCAGTTCACGGGCTGGCCGGTGACGGCGCTGACCGTGTCGATGACGGCGCGCACGGAATGCGGCGTGCCGGTGCCCACGTTCACCGCCATCGACGGCCGTCCATGCCCCAGGGCATCGAGCGCCAGGAGGTGGGCGTCGGCCAGGTCGCAGACGTGGATGTAGTCCCTGAGGCAGGTTCCGTCCGGAGTCGGATAGTCCTCGCCGAACACCTTCAGGGGCCGCCCGCCGGTGGCCGCTTCGATGGCACGGGGAATGAGATGAATCTCCGGGTCGTGGTGCTCCCCGATCGAGCCATCCGGATGCGCCCCGGCCGCGTTGAAGTAGCGGAGTGCCACCCACCGGATCCCGTACGCGCGCTCGATGTGCGGGAGCGCCCGCTCCACGGCGAGCTTCGATTCCCCGTAGGCGTTGATCGGGCGCTGGTCCAGCGTCTCGTCCATCGGCACCCGCGCGGGCTCACCGTAGGTCGCGCACGTGGACGAGAAGATGAAACGGGTCACGCCCGCGTCGCGCATGGCCTGGAGCACGGAGAGCGTGCCCGTCACGTTGTTGCCGTAGTAGCCGAGCGGGTCGGCGACCGAGGCGCCCACGTCCAGCCACGCCGCGAAGTGCATGACGGCCTCGGCACCGTGATCCGCCAGCGCCCGGCGCACGGTGGCCGTGTCGTGCATGTCGGCGCGCACGAGCGGGACGCCGTCGGGCAGCGCCTCCGCGTGGCCGGCCGAGAGATTGTCCAGCACCGCCACATCGTGCCCGGCGTCGACCAGCGCCCGCACGGCATGGCTGCCGATGTAGCCCGCGCCACCAGAGACCAGGACTCGCGCCACGCTAGCGTCCGATCGAGTAGTAGGTGAAGCCCTGCTGCTTCATCTGTTCCTTGTCGTAGATGTTGCGGCCGTCGAAGATGACGGGCTGGCGCATCAGCTTGCGCATCCGGGCGAAGTCGGGCTCCCGGAACTCCTGCCACTCGGTGATGACGACCAGCGCGTCGGCGCCCTTCAGCGCGTCGTAGTTCTTCGCGGTGTAAGCAACCTTCGATCCGAAGATGCCTTTGGCCACCCTCATGGCTTCGGGGTCGTGTGCCTGCACCTTCGCGCCCTTCTCGATGAGCGCCTCGATGATCGGCACCGCCGGCGCTTCGCGCATGTCGTCGGTCTTGGGCTTGAAGGCCAGCCCCCAGACGGCAATGGTCTTCCCCTTGAGCGCGCCGGCGAAGTGCTGGTCCAGCTTCCTGACGAGCACCCGCTTCTGCGATTCGTTGACCGCCTCCACCGCCTTC
>CAZJBN010000215.1:0-3499 GCA_964543955.1 uncultured Bifidobacteriaceae bacterium | reverse complement strand
CCGGGCGCGAGGACCTGTGCGAACGAGAGCGCGCTGCCGAGGTTGAAGAGGCCGTCGGAGCTGCCGAAGGCATAGGGGACCATCGCGCCGGTCAGCACGATGGTCTTGCCGGGGGCGGCGGAGGCAATCGCGCGGGCCGTGTCCACCATCGTATCGGTCCCGTGCGTCACGACGATGCGCGCTTCCGGAGCTTCGAGGCAGCTGGCCACGATGCGCTGCCGGTCGCCGTCGGTCATCTCCAGGCTGTCGATCATCATGAGCGTCGTGACGCTCACGTCCACGCGGCTCCGCCCGAGCCTGAGCATGTCGCGGACATGCGTGTCCTTGAAGAACAGGCGGCCCTGAATCTCGTCATATTCCTTGTCGAAGGTGCCGCCGGTGACGAGAATACGAACCATCATGTATGCCATCGCCATTGTCCGCTATCGACGGCCGCTCGAGGAAGTCGTCGCACACCAGGAACCCCACCGTGCCTACCTGCGCCAGCTGAAGGACGAAGGGCGCCTCATCGCCGCCGGCCCCCAGGACCCCCGCAACGGCGGCATCCTCCTGCTCCGGGTGCCGGATGACAACCCGCAGGCGGCGCTCGACGAGCTGCGCGACGCGGATCCCTACTATCACGCAGGCGTGGTGCAGTACGAGCTGCTGCCGTGGAACGTGGTGATCGGGAAAGAGAACCTGGACAGGATCTGATACAAGGCAACCCTGAAGGGTTGCCTCCACACGGTTGTCTCCATGAGGGTTGCCGACCAGCAACTCTTGGTTGAGTAGGGGCAGCCCATTGGGTTGCCCGCCGCTGACCCTTCAGGGTTGCCTCCCAGCGACCCCGTAGGGCAACCCTTCAGCGTTACCCCACAAGCATGACACGCTGTAGGGGCAACCCTTCAGCGTTACCCTACAAGCATGACGCTCTGTGGGCGCAACCCTTCAGCGTTACCCCACAAGCATGACACGCTGTGGGGGCAACCCTTCAGGGTTGCCCGCTACTTCCGTTTCCGCTGTCTCAGAAGCTCTCCCAGCGTCCACGACACGAAGACGACCGCCATCACGGCGAAGAGCGCCAGCAGCAGCGGACGGCTCATGCGTTCACCGACATCCCACCCTGCGGCGTGCCGGCCGGGCGGCCGCCGGTGAGGGCGCTCACGACGACGCCCACGACGAACACTGCCACCGCGCCGATGAGGTTGTGCCACAGGAAGGAGATCTGTGTCTGTGTGGCGAAGTAGGCCACCGTTGCCATCCCCATGAGGAGACCGGTGAAGGCGCCCGTACCGTTGGCGCGCCGCCAGCCGATGGCGAGAAGGAACACGCCGAGAATCGAGCCGTAGAAGAACGACCCGAAGCGATTGACCACTTCGATGAGCGAGCCGAGCTCCACGGCCCAGATCGCCACGATCGAGGCGAACAAGGCCCAGAATCCCGTGGCCGCTCTCGAGACCATCACCAGCTTCCTGTCGCTGGCCGTCGTACCCGCCCCGAACCGACGATAGAAGTCGATGACCGTCGCCGTCGAGAGCGACGCCAGCTCCGCCGAGATCGTGGACATCGCCGCGGCAAAGATCGCCGCCATGAGCAGGCCGACGAGTCCCACCGGAAGGTGCGTGACGACAAAGGTCGGGAAGACGTAGTTGATGTCGTTGTAGGTGCGGTCCCCGGTCACGTCGCGCACGAGCGCCACTGCCTCGCCCCGCACGCTCCGGACCTGTTCGTCTGCGCTCAGGAACGCCGCCTCGGAGGCGGCCCGCGCCGGCGCATCGCCGCTCGCCCCCATCCGCGCCGCGGTCTCGGCGGCCTGCCGTCTCGCCTCGATGGCCTCGTCGAACTGCTGCTCGAGCGCTGCGTAGTCGGCGCTGCGGGCGCTCCGCCGGATCGCCTGGTCGTGCGTGGGGTTGAAGAGCATCGGCGGCGGCGTGAACAGGTAGAACACGAACATCAGCACGCCGATGACGAGCACCAGCGCTTGGAGGGGAATCTTCCAGTACGCGCTCATCAGGAGCGAGGTCCGCGCATCGTCGACCGAGCGAGCGGTGAGGTAGCGCTGCACCTGGCTCTGGTCGGTGCCGAAGTACGAGAGGAAGAGGAAGAGGCCGCCCAGCATACCCGACCAGAACGTGAAGGTGATGTTCGGATCGGTGCTGAAGTTCATGACCTCCAGGCGTCCGGTCGCCCCGGCAAGGTGGAACGCGTCGCCCACGCCGACCGAGGACGGCAGGCCGATGACGAGCACAGCTGCCGCAGCGACCAGGCCGAACACGATCAGGTGCATCTGCTTGACGTCGGTCCAGGTCACGGCCTGCACGCCACCGAACATCGTGTACACCGCCGTCGGAATGCCGATGAGGAGGCAGGTGATCGTCACGTTGATCCCGAGCATCACCGCCAGGACCACCGCGGGCGCCGAGATCACTACGCCGCACGCCATGCCGCGGGAGAGCAGGAACAGGAATGCCGTGAACGTGCGCGTCTTCGCGTCGAAGCGGCGTTCCAGGTACTCGTACGCGGTGAACACCCGCGCGTTGTGGAAGAACGGTACGAGCGTCACCGCGAGGATGATCATCGCGATCGGCAGTGCGTAGTACTGCTGCAAGAGGCCCATGCCCACGGCATAGCCCTGGCCCGTCGTGCCGATCATCGTGATGGCCGAGAGCTGCGTCGCCATGACCGAGAGGCCTGCCGCCCACCACGGGATGCTGCGGCTCGCGAGGAAGTAGCCTTCGAGCTCGGTTGCATGCTTGGTCAGCCGGAGCCCGTCCCACACGATCCAGACGAGGTAGGCGCCAATGATGGTCCAGTCGATCCAATGCATCGGGGTTGCGAGATCTCAGAGAGAACACAGCGGGGAACGGCGGCCGGGAACCAGCGACCCGGAGCCGGAAGCGACGCGAACGGGCCGCGCCATTACGAGAAGACTTCCTGGAAGGCGTAGAGAAGGATCAGCGTCCCGATCCAGACGACCACGACACGCACATACGCTCTCTCCATCGCGGTCACAGCGCCGCCACCCTTTCACGGAGCACGGATTCGGCGCGCTGCAGGCTCTCGCGCCGGTGCTGCCAGGCCTGCTTGTCGGTGGCCAGCGTCTGCCGTGACACGCCTATGGCCCGTGCCGTCTCCGACGGCGCCGGGCCGCCCCAGGTCGTGCGTACGTTGACGAAGTGCAATGGGCTCATGATCGTCTGCAGCTGGCTCTCGCTGTAGTGGAGCGGCTCGCCAAGAAGCGCCGCCGAAGACGTCGCCAAGGCGTCCGAGAGCGACGCGCCGGGATCCGTGGTTCGGGCTGCGAGCAGCCGGACAGCAATCCCATGGGCCGTGCGGAACGCCAGGCCGTGATCCCGTACGAGCGTGTCGGCCAGCTCGGTGAGCGTGGTCCCGCCCTCACCTGCCCGCGCGGCAAGCCGCGCGGTGTCGAAGTCGGCTCCACGCATGGCGGCCGCCACCAGCGTCACGGCGCGCACCGCATCCCGGAACATCGACGCCACGAGCGGCTGCAGGTCGTCCT
>CAZJBN010000214.1:0-3538 GCA_964543955.1 uncultured Bifidobacteriaceae bacterium | reverse complement strand
GTGCCTCTGTGGTCCCGTTCATGCGATGGGCGGCCTCGGTGTCGCTGTGCCTCTGCGATCCCGTTCATGCGATGGGCGGCCTCGGTGTCGCTGTGCCTCTGTGGTCCCCGTTCATGCGATGGGCGACCTCGGTGTCTCTGTGCCTCTGTGGTCCCCGTTCATGAGATGGGCGACCTCGGTGTCTCTGTGCCTCTGTGGTTCCGTTCGTGAGATGGGGGGCCTCGGTGTCTCTGTGCCTCTGTGGTCCCGGTCGGTACGGCCGCCAGGGCCGCTACAATTGGAGAACTCCTCGCAATCGCGCCAATGATCTCTTTCTCGAACATCAACAAGCAGTACGGCCGCCAGCTCGTCTTCGTTGACGCGTCCTTTCAGCTCAACCCCGGCGAGAAGGTGGGCCTCGTCGGACCGAACGGCGCGGGCAAGACGACGCTCTTCCGGATGATCGTGGGCGAAGAGGTGCCCGACGAAGGCGACGTGAGCGTACCGAAGAAGCTGACCATCGGCTACTTCAGGCAGGATGTCGAAGAGATGTCCGGACGGTCGGCGCTGGACGAGGCCATTGCCGGCAGCGGTCGACTGGGCGATCTCCACCACGAGCTCGAGGCGCTTCAGGACGCCATGGAGGATCCCGCGAGACTCGACGAGATGGACGCCATCCTCGCACGTTTCGGCGAGGTGCAGGATGAGTACGAGCACAAGGGCGGATACGCGCTCGAGGCGCAGGCCCGCGAAGTGCTGCACGGCCTGGGAATCGCCCACGACCAGATCGACGGCGACGTGGGCGCGCTCTCCGGCGGGTGGAAGATGCGCGTCGCGCTCGCACGCGTCCTGCTGGGGAGACCGGACGTCCTGCTGATGGACGAGCCCACCAACCATCTGGACATCGAGTCGATCATCTGGCTCGAGCAGTTCCTGAAAGGCTTCGCCGGCGCACTGCTCATGACCTCTCACGACCGCGAGTTCATGAACCGGATCGTCACGAAGATTGCCGAGATCGACGGCGGCGAGATCACGGTCTACTCCGGCAACTACGACTTCTACGAGCGTGAACGCGCCATCCGCGAGGCCAACCGCGAGGCGGCCTTCGCCCGGCAGCAGGCCATGCTCGCCAAGGAGCAGCGCTTCATCGACCGCTTCAGGACACACGCCGCCAAGGCGGCGCAGGTACAGAGCCGCATCAAGGCGCTCGACAAGATCGAGAAGCTGGAGCTGCCGAAGAAGCGGCAGGTCGTGAAGTTCGAGTTCCGCGCCCCACACCGCTCCGGCGATCAGGTCGCCGTCATCGAGAACCTGCACAAGAGGTACGGCCAACGGGTCGTCTACGACGGGCTGAACCTGACGATCCGCCGCGGCGAGCGGTGGGCGGTCATGGGCCGGAACGGCGCCGGCAAGACCACGCTCCTGAAAATGATTGCCGGCGCGCTGACGCCCGACGCCGGCGGCGTGCACCTTGGCGCCAGCCTCGAGATGGGCTACTTCGCGCAGCAGTCGCTGGACCTCATCGATCCGGAGATCACCATCATCGAGCAGCTGCAACAGGACTTCCCGCGCGAAGGCCTCGGCGTGCTGCGCACGCTGGCCGGCGCCTTCCAGTTCTCCGGCGACGATGTGGACAAGAAGATCAAGGCGCTGTCGGGCGGCGAGAAGTCACGCCTCGTGATGGCACGGATGCTCTTCGACCCGCCGAACTTCCTCGTCCTCGACGAGCCGACGAACCACCTGGACCTGGCCACCAAAGAGATGCTGGTCGAAGCGCTCCAGGCGTTCGAGGGCACGATGATGTTCGTCTCGCACGATCGGACGTTCCTGCGAGGCCTCGGATCGCGCGTGCTGGAACTCGGCGGCGAGAGCGGCACGAGCCAAGAAGCAGTGGTCTACCCGGGCAGCTACGTCGAGTATGTGGAGAAGACGGGCCACGAGGCGCCGGGGACGCATAGTTGAAGGGGGAGGAGGAGAACCACGTCGGGAACCGGGAGCGAGCAAGAGCTTCGTCGGGAACCGGGAAAGAACCGCGTCGGGAAACGGCGAGAACAGCATCGGGAGACGGCAAGAACAAGGTCGGGAGACGGTAACCTACGTCGTCGGGATGAGGCACGCCATGAGTGACGAGCAGGAAGAAGACTTCGCCGCGTTGTTCGAGGCTTCACAGAAGGCGCGGCCTGTCGCGAAGGGACAGGCGGTCGAGGGGACGATTGTCCAGATCGGGGCCGAGGTGGCGCTGGTCGATGTCGGCGGGAAGAGCGAGGCCGTCATCGACGTGGCGGAACTGAGGGACGACCAGGGCGCGCTCGAGGTCGGGGTCGGCGACCGCATCAAAGCCACCGTGATCTCGACTGCGGGCGGAGTGACGCTCTCACGCAAGCTGGCGCGCAAGGCCGCGACCGATCGCCAGATCGAGGACGCCTTCCACGCGAGCCTGCCCGTCGAGGGGACCGTCGAGGGCGTGAACAAGGGCGGCTACGAGGTCCGCATCGGCCACAGCCGCGCCTTCTGCCCGCTCTCGCAGATCGACAGTGTCCGGACGACGGAGCCGGCCGTTCACGTGGGCCGCGCGTACACGTTCCGGATCGTCGAGTACAGGGAGGGCGGCCGGAACATCGTCGTGTCACGGCGCGCGATCCTCGAAGAGGAGCAGCAGGCACGGGCCGACGAGGTGCGGCGCGCCATCGTCCCGGGCGCCGTCCTCGGCGGGCGCGTCGTGTCGGTACCGGCGTTCGGCGCGTTCGTCGATCTCGGCGGAGGGGTCCAGGGTCTGGTCCACATCAGCGAGATGGGCTGGTCACGTGCCACCGACGCGTCCACGGTCCTGTCACCCGGCGACGAGGTAAGGGTGAAGGTCCTGCGCGTGGACGAGGCCACCCGGAAGATCGCGCTCAGCCTCAAGCAGGCCACGGAGGATCCGTGGACCACGGTGCCCGATCGTTACCAGGTTGGCCAGGTGCACGCGGGCCGCGTCACGCGCGTCGCTCAGTTCGGCGCGTTTGTCGAACTGGAGCCGGGCGTCGAGGCCCTCGCTCACGCGTCCACGTTCGCCCCAACCGGGCGGCAGGATGCCTGGTCCCAGCTGGTGCCCGTGGGGACGACAGCGGCGTTCGAGATTCTGAGCATCGATCCCGGGACAAAGCGGATCGGCGTGTCGCTGGTGCCCGAAGATTCCGCACGCACGGCGGAGCTCGGCGAGTACGCGGAACGGACCGACGCCGCAGCCGAGGGCTTTGGTTCGCTGGGCGATCGACTCCGCGGCGCACTGAAGCCCGAGTAGACCGACGGATCGGGAGCCGCGCGCTCGGTTCCCTCAGAGCTCGGCCAGCCACGCCTTGGCGAGCGCCACCCCAGCCTCGGTTGGAGCCTCGCCGGCGCGGAAGCACGCCTTCCAGAGCGCGCCCTGCCGTTCGTAAGCCGCGTTGGTGAAGCGCGTCTTGCCATCCTTCTCTATCGTCTGGGCATCGAAGTCCACCTTCGACGCGATCGTGACAACGACGAGAGCTGACGCTTCAGCCGTCCCTTCAGGTTGTACCGGTTCCACGCGGCCTGCTCC
>CAZJBN010000213.1:0-3831 GCA_964543955.1 uncultured Bifidobacteriaceae bacterium | reverse complement strand
CCAGATCATCAGATCATCAGAGGAACGAATCTAATTCATCTGGATCGAAATCAGCTTCGACACCCCTGGCTCCTCCATGGTGACGCCGTACAGTCGGTTGGCAATCTCCATGGTCTTGCGGCTGTGGGTGATGATGATGAACTGCGTCCGCGCCATCATGCCGCGCAGCAGCTCGACGAACCGCCCGATGTTGGCATCGTCGAGGGGCGCGTCGATCTCGTCGAGGAGGCAGAACGGGCTGGGCTTGTAGCGGAAGATCGCGAACATGAGCGCGATGGCCGTGAGCGCCTTCTCGCCTCCCGAGAGGAGCATGACGCTCTGGAGGCGCTTGCCCGGGGGCGACGCCACGATGTCGATGCCGCTCTCGAGCGGGTCGGCCTCGTCGAGCAGGCTGATGCCGGCGCGGCCGCCGCCGAAGAGCGTGGCGAAGGTCTGCTGGAAGTTCGCGTTGATGGCGGTGAAGGCCTCGCGGAAGCGCGCGTGCGTCGTCTCGTCGATCCGCTTGATGGCCTCGTTGGTCTGCGCGATGGAGTCGACGAGGTCGCGCCGCTGTGTGGTGAGGAACACGTAGCGCTCCTCGAGCTCGGTGTGCTGCTCGATGGCCATCATGTTGACGGGGCCGATGCGGTCGAGCCGCTCGCGAAGCTCCGCGATGGCCTCTTCGGCCGTCATGTGCTCCTGGCCGGGCGCGGCGGCCGCGGCGGCCGCATCCTCCTCGACGACCGCGGGCTCTTCCTCGTCCGGATCCGGCGCTTCGGCGGCGCGGATCGCGCGCACGTCGGGCTCCACTTCACCCGCGGCCTCCATCCGGGCGACGTCCTCCCGCACCTCGTCCAGCGTGACGCCCACGGCGTCGAAGGTCTGCTGCGCGAGGTGGGACAGGTCCGATTCGGCGGTGGCGCGCGTGATGTCGAGCTCCGCGGCAAGGGCGCGGACCGCGTCCACGGCGCGCCGGGCGTCCCGGATGATCTCGTCCTGGCGCTCGACCGTGGACCGCAGTGCCGCCGCGCGGTCGTCGGCGGCCTGCACCTCCGTCCGAAGCGCCTCGAGCCGACGGACGTCGTCGTCCATCTGGCGCTCGTGGCTGGCGACGTCGGTGAGCAGTCTTTCGCGCTGCTCGCGCATGAGCGTGATGTCGCGCGCGCACGCCTCGACGCGCCGCTCGAGGTCCTGCGCGGCAAATTCCATGCGCGCCACTTCGGCCGCCGCGGCAGCGCTCCGCTCGACGAGCGCGGCGAGCGCGGCACGTGCCTCGGCCGCCGCGTGGCTCGCGGTCTCGGCCTGTTCACGAGCGCCCCAGAGACGCTGCTGGGCGCCGGAGAGGAGGTCGTCGGCGCCCTGCTTGTCGGCCTGGAGCCGGGTGATGGACTCGCGTCCTTCGTCCTGCTGCTGGTCGAGGCTGGCGATCTCTTCGCGGACGCGCCGGATCTCGGTCGCCACGAGGTCGGAGCGCTGTGCCAGCCGCGCCTCGTCCTGCGTCGTGCGATCGGCCTGGGCCTCGACGGAGACCACGGCCTTCTCCTGCCGGTGGATCTCCGCGCCAAGGACCTGGATGGCAGCCCCGGCTTCGGCAATGGCACGCTCGAAGCGCGCGGTCTCGTCGGCCAGGGTGGCCAGCGCCGCCCGCTCCGCGCTCACCTTCTCGCGCAGATCCTTGATCTCGCGCTTGGTCGCGAGAATGCCGCGCGCCTCTGCCTTGTCGCCGCCGGCCACCACGTAGCCGCCATGAAAGACGTCGCCTTCGAGCGTCGTCACCGGCATGCCGGCGTCCGGCGCCACGCGGCTGGCCGTCTCGAACGAGTCCGCAATGAGCGCCTCGCCCATGGCCGCCGCCAGCGCCGGCGCATGCGGCCCATTCACGCGCACGACGCTCGACAGCCGCACGGTCCCGGCCGGAACGTCCGTGCTTTGAACCCCCGTGCTTCGAACCCCCGTGCTTTGCACCTCCGTGCTTTGCACCTCCGTGCTTTGCACCTCCGTGCTTTGAACCCCCGTGCTTTGAACCTGCGTGCTTTGAACCTGCGTGCTTTGAACCTGCGTGCTTTGAACGTTCGTGCTTTGAACGTTCGTGCTTTGAACGTTCGTGACAATGAATCCACACCGCCCGGCGTCCTGCTGGCGAATCAGCTGCAGGCCGGCCGACACGTGCTCGATGCGCTCGACGAGCACGTGCTGCAGCAGATCCCCGAGGCAGGCCTCGACGGCACGCTCGTAGCGCGGCTCGACGTCGACGAAGTCCGCGAGCGCGCCCAGTTGCCCGACCCTGCCGTTGGCGTTGACGAGCACGAGCCGCGCGGCATCGGCGAACCCGGCGCGGTGCGCGTCGAGCTCTTCGAGCGATCGCAGGCGGGCGATCGCGCCGGCCAGCTCCTGCTCGCGCGTCCGAACGTCCCGCGCGCGCCATTCGTGCTCGGCGCGTGCCGTCGACAATTCCGACTCGCGGGCGGCGAGCGCGATGCGCGCCGCCTCGAGACTCTCCTGGGTTCGCCTCAGCTGCTCGACGGAATGCGCACGCTCGGCCCGCGCCTTCTCGATCTCCGCTGCCAGCTCCGCCGCCTCGATGTCGAGACGGCGTTCGCTCTCGACCGCGCGCTCGCGCTGCGTGCTCGACGACTGGATGGCGGCCGTGAGCGCCGTCACGGTGTTGACGACCGCGTAGACGTCGGCGCGTGCCGTTTCGACGTCCTGCTCCGCGGCCTCGATGGCCTGCTGGGCGCGCGCGTAGTCCTCGGCGGCCGTCTCCGCAACGCCGGCCGCTTCCACACGCTGGGCCTCGGCGTGGGCAACGGCCTGGCGCCGCCCGTCGAGGGCCACGCGCTCGGGCTCGCGGCGGGCTTCGAGGTCGGCGCGTTCCTGCTCGAGCTCCGCGGCGCGGGTGTCGAGCATGCCGCTCTGCTGGCGGTCGAGCGCAATCTGCTGCTGCCGCCGATTGATCTCCAGCTCGCGGTTGTGGGCGTCGTCCCGGATGCGGCCTGCCGCCTGGTCGGCCTCCGCCTGCTCGAGGCGCAGCCGCGCGAGCTCGGCCTCGACTTCGGCCAGCCGGGCCGCGGCGCCTGTCTCGGTCTCGCGCGCGTCGGCCAGCCGCGCCCGCGCCGTCTCGATCGAGGCGGCCAGCGCGTGGTAGCGGCGCGCGAACAGCACCTTCTCCCAGCGCCGCATCTCGTCGCGCAGGCGCGAGAAGCGCCGGGCCTTTGCGGCCTGCCGCTTCAGCGCTCCACGCTGCTTCTCCACCTCGAAGACGATGTCGTCGAGCCGCGTGAGGTTCTGCTGTGCGGCCTCGAGCTTGAGCTCGGCCGAGCGGCGGCGGGCCTTGTACTTGGTGATGCCGGCCGCTTCCTCGATGAGCTGCCGCCGGTCTGTCGGGCGGGAGCTCAGGATCATCCCGATCTTGCCCTGCTCGATAATCGCGTAGGCCTTGGCGCCAAGGCCCGTGTCCATCAGCAGTTCGTGGATGTCTCTGAGGCGGCAGGTCTGCCCGTCGATCAGGTACTCGCTCTCGCCGGAGCGGAAGAGCCGCCGCGTCACCTCGACGTCGCGCGTGATCGGCGCCAGCAGGTCGGCGACCGCCGCGGGCAGGTGGCCATGGCCGTTGCCGTTTCCATTGCCACTGCCGTGACCGTTGCCGTTGGCCGCATGACTCGTGGCGTGCAGGGGTTCGAGCTCGGTGCCCATCTCCCGGGCCAGCGACGGCGGCACGATGACACCGCTCAGCTTGAGCCGCACCTCGGCCGCGCCGGTCGGCTTGCGCGCGTCCGACCCGCTGAAGATGACGTCTTCCATCTTCTCGCCGCGAAGGCTCTTGGCGCTCTGCTCGCCGAGCACCCACGTGAG
>CAZJBN010000212.1:0-3856 GCA_964543955.1 uncultured Bifidobacteriaceae bacterium | reverse complement strand
ACCTTCAGCTCCGCCCACAGCCGCTCTGGCACCGGCTCCTTCAACGTCCAGTGCACCGTAATCGGCTTCTCCCCTGACCAGCTCGCGAAGTCTACTTCGCCGCAATAGACGAACGGCGCGGAGTTGCCATTCAGCTTGCGATGCCGGCGAACGAACAGGTGGACCGCCTCGCCGCGCTCCCGGTGGTTCTTCACGCGCTGCCCGTACGTGTTGGCCTGGGTCGCCCGGTTCTGGCTTTGCCACTCGAACTCCGTCGGCGAGATGAAGTGCTCGGCGTACTGGAACTGCTCCTGCTGCCCCTTCTTTTCCAAGCTGACAAGCAGGAACTGATGGCCGCCGAGCGAGATATGCCCCTGGTTCCAGTGCGCCTCGGAGAACTCGAGGCCGAACAGAGGTGGGATCTCCTCCCGCGAGTAGGCGCGCCACTTCACCAGTGTGCTCTTTCGGACCCGGCCTCCGATGGCGAGAAGCCGATAGCCACCCTGTTCCATTGGTTGAAACACGACGCGATGCGCGGTGCCGGGCGCTCCCGCGTCCGGGCCGAACCAGCCGCGGAGCAGTGCCGGCAGCTCATTTTGGTCAGTACCCGGTTTGCGGAGGACGTTGACAGCCACCTGCACGAAGTTGGCCTCGTAATCCTCGCCATTGGCAGTCACAGGCGTCCACCCTTCGGGGATACCAGCCTGACTGGCCCTATCAGGTAGAAACAGTATGGGACGGCCATTGGCGTGGGACACCTTGCAGACGATATCGCTCGGGCTGTCGCCCTCGCGCTGGAGATACTCCGCGAGACGCCAGTCCACGATTTCGCGAGCGAGGTCCGCTACCGCCCCCGTCTCTCTGTCCGTCTCCGAGCCGAATGTCGTCTCGAAGCGCTGGCCGTCGAAGCGGAAGAACGACTGCCCACCCGTACCCTTGCCCTCGACCCACGCAGGAATGGGGTTGGTTTCGAGCAGCCGGCGCATCTCTACCGCATCGCTGGCTGCGGCTCCGAATTCATGGCGCAGCCGGAGAATGCGCCCGGCCAGCCGTTGCACGCCCGCCACGAGCTCGTCAATTGTCACGCCGCCGGGCAGGCGCTCGGTTTCCAGCATGGCGAGCAGTACCAGCATCTTGTAGCTGCGCGTCATCGGCGTAACTTCGAGCGCGTCGAGGAAGGCCGCAGTCGCGTCTGACGTCCGGTCCTGCGCCGCGGTCAGGCCACCCATGCTCTTGACGAACCGAAGCCACGACCCATGCGTCGGCCGCACCGCCCGCGGGTTGTAACCCTCGTGATAGACCTCGCCGGCCGAGGGGCGGACCCCATGCAACTCGTGGAAATCCTCGTAGAAGCGCTTCAGGGCGTCGAGCTGACTGCCGCCGACGCGGAGCAGGCCCTTCAGGATGTCGATTGCCTTCAGGTCGTATGTGACCTCGCAGCCTGGTGGGAGACCGACCCCGCCGTTGACCACCCTCTCCAGCGCGTTGAGCACTTCTCTGTCGCCTGGTGCCAGGTCGAAAAGCGTTTGCGGCTTGAGCAGGAACGACCGATGGTTGCCGATGTAGTCGATCACTGTCAGGTGTGGCTTGCCGGGCGCGACGCGCAGGCCGCGGCCGAACTGCTGGAGCCAGACGACCCGCGACTCGGTGGGCCGCAGCATCATGACCGTGTCGAGGTTCGGCAGGTCCACGCCTTCGTTGAACATGTCGACGGCGAAAACGACCGGGAGGTTCCCGCCGGAGAGGTCCTCCAGCGTTGCCGCTCGCGGCGCGCTCGTCGGACCGGAGTGGACGGCGCGAGCCTCGACACCGCGCTCGCTGAAGAACCGGGCCATGAAGTCCGCGTGTCTCTGGGATACACAGAACCCCAGAGTGCGCTTGCCCGCACGCGTCCCGTACTGCTCCAGCGCGTTCTCGGCCCTGGCCTGCGTGGCCCAGGCCTTCGTCAGGGCCTCCTCATCGAACCGGTTGTTCCGCCATGGAATGTTTCGGTAGTCCACATCGTCCGGCACGCCGAAGTAGTGAAACGGGCACAGCAGCTGCTTGCGAATGCCTTCCGCGAGATCGCAGCGGTAGACCAAGTTCTCCTGGCAGAGGGCGAGCAAGTCTCCGCCGTCGCGGCGTTCGGGCGTGGCGGTGAGCCCGAGGAGGAACTTCGGGCGGAAGTGAGCGATGAGGCGTCGGTAGGTTGCCGCCGAGGCGTGGTGGAACTCGTCGACGATGATGTAGTCGAAGCGCTGGGCCTCGAAGCCCTGCAGATGCTGGGCGCGTCCCAGCGTCTGGATGGAGGCGAAGAGGACATCGGCGTCCGGCGCCTTCGCGACGCCCGTGTAGAGTCCCAGGCGGGCCGCTGGGCGGACCTGTCGAAACGTGTGCCGTGCCTGCTCGAGAATCTCTTGGCGGTGGGCGACGAACAGAACGCGCCGGTATTCCGGATGGTCCGAGTCGAAGGCGCTCAACCAGGTCTTGCCGAGACCCGTGGCGAGCACGACGAGGCCGGCTGTGTTCCCGTCGACCCGGGTCTTCTCGAGCGCCGCCAGCGCGTTCTGCTGAATCTCGTGCGGCGTCGCGGCTGCCGTAGCGGGCTCCACCGGTACCTCGGCCGGTGACGCAAGGCCAGGCATAGTGCGGCGCCGCACGCGATACGCTGACACCCACTCATCCGTCAGCGGCGTGGTCTCGGAATGGCGGAACAGCGCTTCGAACGCGTGCGAGACTGCGGAGAATCCATGCGCGTCGCGCTGTGTGACCACGCGGTAGTTCCACTCCACTCCGTTCGACAGCGCCATCTCGCTCAGGTTCGAGCTGCCGACAAAGGCAGCTCCGCTGCCGTCTCGGCAATGGAAGATGTATGCCTTTGGGTGGAACGACCGGCCCGTGCGGCCTGTCTGGAACACGCGTCGTTCGACGTTGCCTTCGAGGTCGAGCAGCCGAGCCAACGCCGTCGGGTCCGTGATGTCCAGGTAGTCGCCGGTCAAGAATCGTAGCTGGCCATCTCTATCGAGCAGGTCTTGCAGATGCGCCTCAACCCGCCGAGCTCCACTGTCCTGGACGAAGCCGACCGCAATGTCCGCACGATCAGCGCGGGCGAGACAGTCGATGAGATGCGGCAACAGCGGGTCGTCTTCGCCGGTGACGAGCGGGCGCTCGGCGTCGCCGCTGGCGCGGCCGGCGAGTGCCGGAGCGAGGTAGTTGCCTCTGGCAGGAATCACATGGCGCACACCGCCACGGGGATCTGGCACATCTCCAGCGACCCGCGGAATGACGTGAACGTGCAGGTGCGCGACAGTCTGTCCCGCAGCAGCGCCGATGTTGATGCCGATGTTGAACCCGTCGGCCTTGTGGGTGCGGACGATGGCTTCGCGCGCAGCGACCGTGGCCTCCATCAGTTCGGCGCGCTCGGCGGCCGTGGTCTCGAACCAGGATGCGATGTGGCGCCGGGGCGCAAGCAGCGCGTGACCAGGGTTCACGGGGAACGTGTCCCAGAAGCCGATGACGAGCGGGCCGGAGTAGAACAGACGATTGTTGCCGATGGTGCAGAACGGGCAGACTGCGGCCGTCATCGAGTCCTTGCCTCAGGCACCGCACGTCGGCGAATGGTGAGCCTACCCTCCAAACCGGCGGCGACGCAGGCGGCGCATCGCCACCGGGGCACGGGCCGCTTCGCTGTCCGAGAGGTATCGCACACTGGGCACAGGTGTTCGTACCTGACAGGCCGCGGCGGCTTCGGGCGCATCACCCGGCACGCCGAGACCAGCGTGGCCCGCGGCTCGAAGCCTGCCTGGCGCATCAGGGCTTGCCACTCTGGTCCGTGGGGGCGGCAATCGGGGCCGTGCAGGGTGTGAACGGCAATGTGCGCAGCTTCGTGGCACAGTAG
>CAZJBN010000211.1:0-3913 GCA_964543955.1 uncultured Bifidobacteriaceae bacterium | reverse complement strand
GGGCGAACTGGCGATATCAGACTAGTGGCAGGCTTTAGGCTTTGGGCTGTAGGCTTTAGCCCGCATTATTCGTGAAGGGGCCGATTTCGGGCACCCGCGCGCGGTGATCGTAGCGCAAACGCTGCTCAAGGCGAGGACGCCGCGCGGCGGAGGGAGCGTGAGGGCAACGCGCGGCGGAATCGTCGCCGACGACTCGATCGGGCGGACAGCTCCGCCAGGATGAGCGAGCCGTGAAGCGACGGGTGACGAGGGCGCTCGAGGTGTTAGCCGGTCCGTGCGCCGAGCGCGAGGGCGACCTGACGCCACGCGTGGAGATCCGGCGTCGCGGTCGGCAGGTGCAGGACGATCCGGCGGACGGAGACGACCACCTGTACGCCGAGCTTGAGCAGCCGCTCGCGGAGCCAGGTCACTTGGGCACGGGCACACGCGGTGCGCGCGGCCCGCAAGCGGAGTTCCTGCATGAGCACGTACGCGGCAGCGGTGAGGAGCACGCGCAGTTGATTGGCCCAGAAGCGACAGCAGCTCGTGCGACCGATTTGGAGCCCATCGTGGAGTTCCTTGATCCGATTCTCAATGTCGCCGCGCGCACAATAGACCTGTTCGTAGACGAAGCGGGGCGACGGCCGGAGATTGGTGATGACGAAGCGCGGGTTGTCGCGCGGGTCCCGACCGGCGAGCCGGACGACCTCAGCTTTGATCACGACACGGCGCTCGCGCCGCCGCCACGTGCGGGCGGCGTACCGGGCCTCGGTATACACGTGCTCCGTCTGGCCACTGGCCGCGGTCATCGTCCGGGCCTCGCCCATCGCGGGCTCCGCGCACCGCGCCAACCGGCTGTTGTCGGCCATGGCGACGACGTAGTCGAGGCGCGGCTCGGCATCGAGGAAGTTGAGGATCTCGGGCGTAGCAAAGCCGCCGTCGAGGCGAACGAGAACACGCGCCTTGGGAAAGGCCACCCGCACGCGCGCAAGCAGCCGGCGCAACACGCCGAGCGCGCCACGCGTCGCCGGCGCATTCCCCGGGCGGAGCACCGCCGCACAGAGGTACTGCTCGACCTCCTCATCGAAGGTCAGGAAGGCCAGCAGGGGCAGATAACACCACGAGTCATAGTGCCCATTGAAGAACGTGAGTTGCTGCGCGCCATGCGTCGGGTCGTCGGTGGGATCGAGATCGATCGTAATGCGGCGGGCGCGGCCCTGCAGACGACGGCGGTGCCGATCGATCACGCGGGTGGCCAGCTCCCGCCCCATCCGATAGAGCGCCTGGCTCGCCACCCCGTTTTCGAACCGCGAGATCGTCGGCTGCGACGCGAGCGGATCGCCGACGACCGGATCGCGACCCAGCAAGAGTTTCTGGATCGGATCGTCGCCCAGCCGATCCGCATCATTCGCATCGGGATAACCGCAGGCGACTCCGAAGATGCGCTGCGCGACCAGATCCTCGAGCGTGTGCCGCACTTTCCCAGGCTGACGATCGTCGACGAGGCACCGCGCCACGCCCTCAATCAGGCCATAGCGCCGTTCGGCCGCCTTCAGCAACACCGCACCGCCGTCGGAACTCGCGTGCCGCTGATCGAAGGTCGCGACGACCGAGCGGTCGAAGAGGTCAGGAAAGAGAACAGTCTGTGGTATCGTCTCGGTCGTCAACGCAAACGCCTCCGTCGTGGTGAAAGTTCGTGTGGCAACGGCTTTCTACCATGCGGAGGCGTTTGTGTCTCTACCGAAATCGGCCTCTTTGTGAATTTTGCGGGTTAGGGTTGCCCATTTCAACCTTTCAGGGTTGCCCCTGCCCTGCCGCCCGGACCGCCTCCGCCACCCGGACGACCCACACCATCTCCTGGACCCGGTGGACGCGTACGATATGGGCGCCGCCGAGGACCGCGGCCGTGACCGCGGCCGCCGTCGGCCAATCCCGCTCCGCCAGCGCCACCGGCCCCGTGGCCGCCGCCAGGAACGACTTGCGCGATGGTCCGATCAGGAGCGGCCGGCCCAATCCCGCCAGCCGATCCGTGCCGGCCAGCACGGCGTAACTATGCTCGGGGCGCTTGGCAAACCCGATGCCGGGGTCGAGGATAATCCGGTCCCATTCGATGCCGTACCCGACCGCCCGCTCCACACGCCGCTGCAGTTCCCGCGACACGTCCTCGACAACATCGCCGTAGTGGGCCTCGGCGTACATGTCGGTGGACCGGCCCCTGGTGTGCATCAGGACGACCGGGACGCCTCGGGATGCCAGCAACGGGCCCATGGCGGGATCGCGGGCGAGCGCGCTCACGTCGTTGACGAGCGCGACCCCTTCGTCGAGCGCGAAGTTGGCGACGTCGGCCTTGTATGTGTCGATCGACAGCGGCACGCGGACGCGCCCTCCGATGGCACGCAGAACGGGACGGAGACGGGCCATCTCGTCGGCCGTGGGCACGGCCGCGGCGCCGGGCCGCGTCGACTCGGCGCCGATGTCGATGAGGTCGGCGCCGGCGGCCTCCATGGCGTGGACGGCATCGAGGGCCCGGGCCGGGTCAGCGGAGAAGCCATCTGCCGAAAAGGAGTCTGGCGTCAGGTTGAGCACGCCCATGACCAGTGTCCGCTCGCCAAGCTCGAGCGGCGCCCGGCCTGGAAGCGGGATCCGAAACCTGCTGCGCGGAGCAATCACCAGATCGTGACCTCGACAGATCGATCGAAAGATCGTCCGATCAGCAGATCGATCTCCAGATCACCAGATCACGAGGTCATCAGGTTCCCTGATGCTCCTATTCCTGCGTGAGCGGGTTCGGCATCGACGGCACGAGCGGCGACCGGTCCTTGTCTCGCGCGCGGTCGCGTGCGGCCTCGCCCGTCGGTGGCGCCGGCGAAGCGGGCGCGGCCGATGGTTCGTCAATCGGCTGCCCGAAGCTGAGGCGACGTACCTGCTCGGCATCGAGCACTTCGCGCGCAAGCAGCGCATCGGCAATGTCGATGAGCCGGTCCTTGTGCTGCGACAGGATCTCCGTGGCCCGCTCGTAGTTCAACGTGACGATGCGCTTGACCTCGGCGTCGATCTTGAGGGCGGTGTCCTCGCTGTAGTCCTGGTGCTGCGCGATCTCGCGGCCGAGGAAGATCTGCTCTTCCTTCTTGCCGAACGTGAGCGGACCCATCGACTCGCTCATGCCCCATTCGCAGACCATCTGCCGGGCCATCTCGGTCGCGCGCTCGAGGTCGTTGCCCGCGCCCGTCGTGATGTTGCCGGTCGTCAGCTCTTCGGCAATGCGGCCGCCCATCAGGATGGCAATGCGGTCCATCAGGTAGTCGCGCGAGTAGTTGTGCTTCTCGTCGACCGGCAGCTGCTGGGTGAGCCCCATGGCCATCCCGCGCGGAATGATGGTGACCTTGTGGATGGGGTCGGCCAGCGGCAGCAGGATGCCCAGCAGCGCGTGCCCGGCCTCGTGCACCGCGGTGACCTTCTTCTCTTCGTCGGTCACGATCATCGAGCGCCGTTCGGCGCCCATCAGGACCTTGTCCTTCGCGAACTCGAAGTCGTACATCGACACGAGCTTCTTGTTCGCGCGCGCCGCCTGAAGAGCGGCTTCGTTGACGAGGTTGGCGAGGTCCGCGCCCGTGAAGCCGGCCGTGCCACGCGCCAGCACCTTGATATCCACGTCGTCCGACATGGGAATCTTGCGCGTGTGGACGGCAAGGATGCCTTCGCGGCCCTTGACGTCGGGGCGGTTCACGATGACGCGGCGATCGAAGCGGCCGGGGCGCAGCAGCGCCGGGTCCAGCACGTCGGGCCGGTTGGTGGCGGCCATCAGGATGACGCCTTCGTTCGACTCGAAACCGTCCATCTCGACCAGCAGCTGGTTGAGCGTCTGCTCGCGTTCGTCGTGCCCGCCGCCGAGGCCGGCGCCGCGGTGACGGCCGACGGCGTCGATTTCGTCGAT
>CAZJBN010000210.1:3635-3922 GCA_964543955.1 uncultured Bifidobacteriaceae bacterium | reverse complement strand
CGAACTCGAATGTCACCGCCGCGGCGCTCGGCGTGTTCATCTCGGGCTTCTCATCGATCCTGACGGGGCTCAACTTCATCGTCACGACCCACCGCATGCGCGCGCCCGGCATGACGTGGTTCCGCCTGCCGCTCTTCGTGTGGGCGCACTACGCGACGAGCCTCATCCAGGTGCTCGGAACGCCGGTGGTCGCCATCACGATCATCATGGTCTTCGTCGAGCGGACCTTCGACTTCGCGATCTTCGACCCGACGCGCGGCGGCGACCCGGTGCTCTTCCAGCACCTG
>CAZJBN010000210.1:0-3625 GCA_964543955.1 uncultured Bifidobacteriaceae bacterium | reverse complement strand
GTGACCGTCCACACGCTGCGCGCGAAGGGCATCACGTGGACGAAGCTGCCGCTGTTCGTGTGGAACATCTACGCGACCAGCATCATCCAGATCCTCGCGACGCCGGTACTCGGCCTTTCGCTCGTGCTCGTCGGGCTCGACCACGCGTGGGGCCTCGGCATGTTCGACCCGGCCGCCGGCGGCGACCCCGTGCTGTTCCAGCACCTGTTCTGGTTCTACTCGCACCCGGCCGTCTACATCATGATCCTGCCGGCAATGGGCGTCATGAGCGAGCTCGTGTCGACCTTCTCGCGCAAGACGATCTTCGGCTACAGCTTCGTGGCCTTCTCGTCGCTGGCCATCGCGGTGTTCGGGTTCCTCGTCTGGGCGCACCACCTGTTCGTGGCGGGCATCTCGGTCTACTCCGCGATGATGTTCTCGTTCTTCAGCTTTGCCGTGGCGATTCCGTCGGCGGTGAAGGTGTTCAACTGGACAGCGACGCTGCACAAGGGGGCCATCTCGTTCGAGACCCCGATGCTCTACGCCTACGGGTTCATGGGGCTCTTCCTGATCGGCGGCCTGACCGGCCTCTTCCTCGCGACGCTGGCCATCGACGTGCACGTGCACGACACCTACTTCGTCGTCGCGCACTTCCACTACATCATGGTGGGCGGCGCCATCATGGGGTACATGGGCGGCCTGCACTTCTGGTGGCCCAAGATGACGGGCCGGATGTACAACGAGTTCCTGTCGAAGATTTCGGCCGTGGTCGTCTTCGTCGGCTTCAACCTGACGTTCGGTCCCCAGTTCATCCTCGGCTACCTGGGCATGCCGCGCCGCTATCACGCCTACCCGGACGAGTTCCAGGTGCTCAACGTGCTGTCCTCGGCGGGGGCGACCATCCTCGGGCTCGGCTACGCGCTGCCTGTCGTCTACTTCCTGTGGTCGCTCAAGAAGGGCGAGGTCGCCGGCCCCAATCCCTGGGGCGCGTCGGGGCTCGAGTGGCAGACGGCATCGCCGCCGCCGCTGGAGAACTTCACCGAAGTCCCTGTTGTTCACGGCGAGCCGTACGAGTACACGCCGCACGTCGTCCGGGAGGCCAATCGTGTCTGACGTGGTCGCTCACGCAGAGCCGCACGGCGCCGCCGTGCACCAGGAGCACCACCCGGCGCTCCAGCACCATTTCGAGACGCTGGCACAGCAGAAGGAGGCCAGCACCCTCGGCATGTGGCTGTTCCTGCTCACCGAGGTGCTGTTCTTCGGCGGCCTGTTCTTCGCCTACCTGCTCTACCGCATCTGGTACTTCGAGGCGTTTGCCGAAGCCAGCCGCGACCTCGACCTCGTCCTCGGCGGCTTCAACACCATCGTCCTCATCGCCAGCTCGCTGACGATGGCGCTGGCCGTGCGCGCGGCGCAGACCAGCGAGCAACGCAAGCTCGTCGTCTGGCTGGTCCTCACGATCTTCCTGGGCCTCGTCTTCCTCGGCGTCAAGGCCATCGAGTACGAGCACAAGTTCGCCGTCGGCCACGTCCCCGGCGTCAACTTCCATTCCGACAGCCCCCTGGCCGCACAGCAGCAGATCTTCTTCAGCCTCTACTTCACCATGACGGGGCTGCACGCCATTCACATGGTCGTCGGCGTCGGCCTCATGCTGGTCATCCTCCGGATGGCGATGAAGGGACGCTTCGACGAGCGCTACTACAGCCCGGTCGAGATGTCGGGCCTCTACTGGCACTTCGTCGACCTGGTGTGGATTTATCTCTTTCCGCTTCTCTATCTCGTCGAACGACACCCCTGACCAATGTCTGGACACATTTCACCCAAGAGCGTCTACTACGCTATCTTCGGCGCGCTGATGGTGCTCACCGGTGCCACCGTCGCGGCGGCGTTCGTCAACCTGGGCAACCTGAACTTCCCCGTGGCTCTGGCGATTGCCACCTTCAAGGCGACGCTCGTCGTGCTGTTCTTCATGCACGTGAGATACAGCAGCCATCTGACGAAGCTGACGGTCGTCACCGGCCTCTTCTTCGTCGGCATCCTGATGATCGAGACGCTGGTCGACTACGTGTCGCGCGGCTGGCTGCCCGGCCCTCCGCACATTCCGTGACCGAACGCATCGGTTGATCTTCTGCCTTCCTCCCTCGACTACATCGAGTCGGTCATGGAGGCCCTCGACGTCGGGCCCGGGACCAGCGTGTTCGAGGTGGGCTGCGGCGCCGGCGAGTTCCTTGAACCCCTGTCGGACAACGGCTACGTGGTCGGTGGCATCGATCCGTCGGCCGACCTCATCCTGCGCGCGCGCGAGGCGATGCCGGGTGGCGAGTTCGTGGTGGGTGAGGCGGCGTCGCTGGCGCCGGCTGGCCCCTGGGACGTTGTCGTCTCCTCGGCGTTCGGCCACTTTCCCGATCTCGACTACGCCCGCGGCATCCTGTCACGCATGGCGGCCACGGCTACCCACGCGGTTGCCGTCCTGAACCTGGCCGAAGTGTCCGGCGTCGAACTGCACGGCGGCGCCGCTCCGCTCGCATTCGACCGCCGATGGATACTGAGGACGCTCGCGGAAATCGGCGTCACGGCCGTGCAGTTCAGGCAGACACCGCTCGACCCGACGCGATTCGACGTGTTCGCGCGAATCTGACTCGCCGGCCGCGGGGCGATCAGTCCTCCGGTCGGAGCCCCGCCAGGATCAAGGCACGTCTGTACTCCGCCGGCGTGTTGCAGCCCACGAAGCTGAGCATGCCCGGATCGACGTCGCGAAAATCCTTTTCCAGAATAGCTCGCGTGTCGAGCCGACCGACGAGCGCCCGAAGGCTGCGCGCTCCCGATGCCAGGAGCGGCGTCGCCGCCGCGGCGGCCGGCGCCGTCCTGAGCACCGCGCATGTCATCATCCAGTGGCCGTCGACAGAAGGCACCACGGCCTCCGTGCCGTCAGCGCTCGCGATGAGCCGCTGGACGACCGCGGGCTTCAGGAGCGGCATGTCGCACGCGAGCACGAGCGTCAGCGGCGATTCGACGCGTGCCAGCGCGCCCACGAGGGCGGCAAGTGGACCCTTGCCCTGCTCATCGTCGAAGACGACGTCCACGCCGTCAGGTGTCGCCTGCCCGGGCCGCGCCGCCACGATGACGTGGTCCACTTCGCCGCGGGCGATGCGGACGACGCGAGCCAGCAGGGTTTCGGGGCCGAAAGGAAGCGACGCTTTGTCGCGTCCCATGCGGTTCGACGCGCCGCCGGCGAGGACGATGGCGGAGATTGCCATGAGGCAACCCTAAAGGGTTGCCTCCACACAAGCAAGCCTCTGAAGCGCTGAGTCTCTGAAGAGCTGAGTCGTCGGCCGGCTTCGCTCCATCAGTTTTGAAGCGACCCTCACACTATCAGTTGTGGAGGCAACCCTTCAGGGTTGCCTGACAGCTATCCTTCCCTCATTGCCCTCACAGGATCCACGCGCATGGCGCGCCAGGCGGGCATCAGGCTTCCACCCATTGTCATGGCCACGGCGACGGCTGCGGCGATGGCCAGCGTCATGGTGTCTGCCGGGTCGACACCGGCGAGGATCGCCTGCAGCATCCGGCCCGCGGCAAGGGCGCCAAGCGTGCCGGCGCCGACGCCAATCGCGGCCAGGAGCATGGCGTGGCCGATGATCCGCGC
>CAZJBN010000209.1:0-3924 GCA_964543955.1 uncultured Bifidobacteriaceae bacterium | reverse complement strand
GGGATCGCGCATGGACGAAGTGATCTTCGAGGAGTTCAAGGGCACCGGCAACATGGAGGTCCACCTCGATCGCAAGCTGGCCGATCGCCGCGTCTTCCCCGCCATCGACATCATCAAGAGCGGCACCCGCAAGGAGGAGATGCTGCTGCCCAGGGAAGACCTGCAGCGCGTCTACGTGCTGCGCCGGGTGCTGACCCCGCTCTCGCCGGTCGAAGCGATGGAGCTGCTGCTCTCGAAGATGAGCAAGACGAAGACCAATGCCGAGTTCCTGGCCGCCATGCAGAATGGCGGACGGTAAGCGGCAGGCGACCCTGGAGGGTCGCCTCCACAATTTCGCTCCCGAGCAGCGCTGATTCCTGGTCCTCGTGAATACCACACCCGCTTCGCTCGCGCTGCTGTCCGCCATCCCCGAGGCACACTGGAAGGCCCTTGCCGCCCGCCGCATCTGGTTCGGGCACCAGTCCGTCGGTGGAAACATCGTGCAGGGCCTCGCAGACCTCGTCGCGGGAGGCGCGGCGCCTGTCGCAGCGCCGATGGAGATCCGCCCCGGGGAGGCGCCGCTCGCCGCAGGCTTCTCGCACGGCACGAACGGCCAGAACATGGACCCGCGGTCGAAGATCGCCGCGTTCGCGCACGCGGTCGACGATGTCCTCGGCGGTGAAGTGGACATCGCGTTCTTCAAGTTCTGCTACGTCGATATCGATCGCTCGACTGATGTCGCGGCACTCTTCGGCGCCTATCGACAGACCCTGACCACGCTCGCCGAACGCTACCCTCGCGTGCGGTTCCTGCACGTCACCTGCCCGGTGACGGTGGTCTCGCCAGCCTGGCGAGCGGGCCTGAAGCGGATGCTCGGGCGACCGGAGCCCGGGTTCGAGGTCAACGCGGCGCGCGAGCGATTCAACCGGCTGCTGCGCGAGGCCTACGGCGGACGCGAGGCCGTGTTCGATCTCGCACGGGTGGAATCCACTCGGCCGGACGGCTCGCGTGAGACGTTCCGGCACGCGGGCGAGACGTGGCCGGCCCTCGTGCCCGCCTACTCGCACGACGGCCGCCACCTGGATCAGAACGGCCGGCGCTGGGTCGCGGCCAGCCTGCTCGCAACGCTGGGCGAACTGGCCTCGGACACCGGGCACACGGCTGACATGGCCGTGCGGCCCGGCGCCTGAAGCCAATCGTTCATCCCGCTACTGACCGGGCTTGGTCGGCGGCTGCTGCGAGCGCTCGGTGGATGGCGGCACCAGGCCCTTGAGCCGCATATAGGGGATTGCGTTGCCGTAGACCTCGTTGCTGTGCGCGATCACGTTGGCCAGGGCGGCACCGCGGGCGACCTCGTTGCGTCCCTGTGTGATGAGCGCCGCGGCGCCGGCATCGGTCAGGGCGGCGAAGGCCTTGTCGCAGAGCGCGAAGGAGTCGGCCAGCGCCTTGACGAACTCGGCCTTGTTCGCCTTCTTTTCGTTGTCGTTGCCCTGGTTGGGGTTCGGCATGCCGAGCGCTGCCGCGCAGGTGTTGAACTGGCTGTTGGCCGCATGGCCCATCAGCTGGCCAAACGTCCGGACGCCCTCGGTGGGCCGGAAGGTGTAGTCGGCCTCGGACATCTTCTCGGACATCTCGGTCAGGTTCCGCTTGATGCCGGCGTAGCTGCGCTGGAGACCCTCCGACAGCGAGATCTTCTGCGGGGCCGGCGCAGGTGTCTGAGCGGCGGACGGCAGGGCAATGAGCAGGGCGAGCGACGCGAGGGCAAGGGTACGGGTCATGGGCATGGGCTCCTGTCTGGACGATTCCCGGGACTGTAGAGTGGACTACGCGCGCCGGTCGATGGTTGATTACGCAGTGTGATCGGGCCGGGCTCCGTACCTGGGCCGGGTGCCGCGCCGTCGACGTCATGACGGGCCGCTCCTGTGATGCTATAAGTACCCTCGTGGGCACTCGCATCGTCCGTGTCGGCCTCACGCAGATGGCCTGCGGAGAAGATCCCGTTCGCAACCTCGACCGGCAGGTCTCGCTCGCCGAACGCGCCATGAAGGGCGGCGCGAACATCGTCTGCACGCAGGAGCTCTTCCGCTCGCAGTACTTCTGCCAGGTGGAGGACCACCGGTTCTTCGAGCTGGCGGAGACCATTCCCGGGCCCTCCACCGAGGCACTCGCGGCCATCGCGCGCAAGCACGGGGCCGTGGTCATCGCGTCCATCTTCGAGCGGCGCGCCGCGGGTCTCTATCACAACACGGCGGTGGTGATCGAAGCCGACGGGTCCATCATGGGCATCTATCGCAAGATGCACATTCCGGACGACCCGCTCTTCTACGAGAAGTTCTACTTCACGCCGGGCGACACCGGCTTTCGCGCGTGGAAGACGTCGCAGGGCACGATCGGCGTGCTCATCTGCTGGGACCAATGGTTCCCGGAGGGCGCGCGCCTGACGGCGCTCCAGGGTGCGGAGATGCTCTTCTACCCCACCGCCATCGGCTGGCACCCGTCGGAGCGCAAGCGGTACGGCAAGGCGCAGCACGACGCGTGGGAGGTCATCCAGCGGAGCCACGCCGTGGCCAACGGCTGCTATGTCGCGGTCCCGAACCGGACGGGACACGAGCGCGTGAAGGGCAGCAGCGGCAAGGTCGTCGACAGGGACGGCATCCAGTTCTGGGGCCAGTCGTTCGTCGCGGGACCTGACGGCCAGGTCATCGCGTGCGCGCCCGTGGACAAGGAGCAGGTGATGCTCGTCGACTGCGACCTCTCGCGCGTGGAGACGAGCCGTACGCACTGGCCGTTCCTGCGCGACCGTCGCATCGACGCGTACGGCGACCTGACGAAGCGGTTCGCCGACTGACAGAGCACGCCTGGCCTCCGTTCGCCCCGGCCGGTCCTCGCCACTCGCGCATCCATGCCACGAACCACGACCGCCACGCCTCTCGATCTCGGGTACTCCTTTCCGCCCGAGTGGCACCGGCATCGCGCCACCTGGATCAGCTGGCCGCGTCCTGAAGGCATCTCGTTCCCGGATCGCTATCACGAGTGCATCGAGGATGTGGTCGGCGTCATCGCCGCCATCAGCCGGTTCGAGCCCGTGCGTCTCAACGTCGCCAACGCCAATTACCGTCGCATCGTCACCGGGATGCTGCGGGCGAGGAAGGTGCCCCTCCGCCGAGTGGCCTTCTACGAGATCCCGACCAACGAGTGCTGGACGCGGGACCACGGCCCGGCCTTCGTCGTGCGGACGCGGCGCGGGCGTGTCGAAGGCGCCGTGGTCGACTGGGGCTACAACGCGTGGGGCGGCAAGTACCCGCCCTTCGACGCCGACGACCAGGTCCCCACGCGCGTCGCAAAGGCGCTCGGCCTCCGCGTGTTCAACCCCGGAATCGTGATGGAAGGGGGCGCCGTGGACTTTAGCGGCGCCGGGACCGTGCTCACGACGACGTCCTGTCTGCTGAACCCCAACCGCAATCCCGGCCTGTCGAAGTCGGACATCGAAGGCTACCTGAAGGAATACTACGGCCAGGCACACATCGTCTGGCTGGGCGACGGTATCGAGGGCGACGACACCGACGGGCACATCGACGATCTGGCCCGCTTCGTGGACGAGCGGACCATTGTCATCGGGATGGAGGACGATCCACGCGATGCCAACTACCGCGTGCTCCGCGCGAACCGCCGGCTGCTCGATCGCGCGCGCGACCCGTCGGGCCGCTCCTTCGAGATCGTGGAGTTGCCGATGCCGCGCCCTGTCGAATGGCAGGGCACGCGACTACCGGCAACCTACATGAATTTCCTGTTCGTCAACGGCGGACTGCTGGTGCCGACGTTCGGGCAGCCCTCGCGCGACAGGAAGGCTCTGGCCGCGCTACAGGGGCTGATGCCGCGGCGGAAAATCGTCGGCGTCGACTGCCGCGCGCTCATCTGGGGGCTCGGTGCGATTCACTGCCTGAC
>CAZJBN010000208.1:0-3943 GCA_964543955.1 uncultured Bifidobacteriaceae bacterium | reverse complement strand
CGTTCACGTTGGCCGTGAACCCGAGCGTGATCTGGATGCCTTCGCGGCGCAGCGTATTGAAGCCGGCCAGCTCGAACGTCAGCGCATACGTGCCCGGCGGGACCGCGGGGAACCGGTAGTTGCCGGTTTCGGACGAGACGGTGGTCTGCTGTCCGAGGAGCGACGGGCTGGTGGCGGTCACGGTGACGCCGGGAAGTACGGCGCCTTGAGAGTCGGCCACCCGTCCTTGAATGGTGCCGGTACTGCTTGCGCCTCCGCCTTGCGCGAATGCCGGGGCGGCTGCCGCGAGCGTCAACGCCACTATCGCAACCCCGAGAATGGGGAGCCTCATATCGCCTCCTCTGACAGACGCGGCTCAATCGCCGCGTCGAGCAACGAACAACACGCAGGCACGAAACGGCCTGCATCAACGGAGACAGGACGGCGGGCCGATCCGGGGAGGACGTCGGCTCGTCGTCGATGTCTACGAGTTGCGGAGGGTTGTATCGCGATGTCGCCAGCGGGACAATACGGCCTCGACCGCCGCGAATCTACAGACTTACCGGGACCGGGCCCCTCAGCCCCTCGGGTTCGCCTGGATGGGCCTCGATCGGCCCATCGCAGGAAAGCGGCACAGCGCGGCGGGAGCCCTGGCAGGCCGTGGCGAACGCGACACGGCCTGCGAGACACAGAGAACGCGCCGTCGCTGTCTGAGACACCGAGAGAAACGGGCGCGTTTCCGCTCTCTCTGTGCCTCGAGGAGAAACGCGCCTCGGTGCCTCGCAGCCCGTGGCGCTTTCGCCACGGGCTGCTAGCGGATGAGCCCTGAACACAAGTGGTCGAGGGGAATAGAATGCCGCCATGAAGACCTTCCGCGCTCACCTCCTTGCCGTGGCCGTTGCTGCCGGGCTCGCCTCGACGCTTGTCCTGGCGCAGCAGCCGGGAACGCTTTCCGCCGCTGAGGTGCAGCGGCGAATCGCCCTCGAAGAAGAGCTCCAGGACATTGCCGTTGTCGACCGGCGGGTGATGATCCCGATGAAGGACGGCGTCCGTCTCGCGACGGACATCTATCGCCCGAAGAACGCGCCTGGGCCGGTGCCCGTCGTCTTCGTCAAGACGCCGTACAACTTCAACTTCTGGGACGTCAGGAACGGTGTGCCCGCCGACATGAGCACGATCCTTGCGGCGGTCAAGCGCGGCTATGCGTACGTCGGCCAGAACGAGCGCGGGCACTTCTTCTCCGAAGGGCACTACGACATCCTCGGCGCGCCCATTACCGACGGTTACGAGACGATCGACTGGCTGACGAAGCAGTCGTGGTCCAACGGCAAGGTCGGCGCGACGGGCTGCTCGTCCACCGCCGAGTGGCAGCCGGCCGTCGCGTCGCTCGGCCATCCGGGGTTTGCCGCGATGAACGTCCAGGGATTCGGCGCCGGCGTCGGCAAGGTGGGGCCGTACTGGGAGATGGGCAACTGGTACCGCGGCGGCGCGATGCAGATGCTCTTCACGACGTGGATCTACGGGCAGCAGAACCAGGTGCGGCCGATGTTCCCGCGCGAGACCTCGCAGGAAGACTTGATCGCCGCCTCGCGGCTGTTCGACCTGGCGCCGCGCATGCCGCCCGTGGACTGGAACACCGCCCTCTGGCACCTTCCGACGCAGGACATCATCAGGAACGTCAAGGGACCGCGCGGCATCTACGCGGACAGCATGCCGGTCGAGACCGGCGGCCGCATGATCCAGCGCGAGCCGGCGTCCGCGGCGTGGACGAAGGGCGGCCTCTGGCACGAGACGATGGACCTCAACGTGCCGGGGCTGTGGTTCATGTCGTGGTACGACGTGTCGGTGGGTCCGAACCTCGCGATGTACAACCACGTGCGGAAGAACGCGAAGGGTGAGATTGCCGATCAGCAATGGGCGATCATCGCGCCGGTGGCGCACTGCGCGTTCACACGCGCGACGGAGGACACGATTGTCGGCGAGCGGAGCATGGGCGACGCGCGGCTCGACTACAACGAGATCGTGTACGGGTTCTTCGACAAGTTCCTGAAGGGTCCCTCGACTGCGCCCGGGGCCACCGGGAATCGCCTCGACACGCTGGCCAGGGTCACCTACTACACGATGGGCAGCAACAAGTGGCAGACATCGGACACGTGGCCGCCTGCAGGGGCCACGCCCATGACGTTCTACCTGTCCAGCGGCGGCGCCGCGAACTCGCTCTTCGGCGACGGCGCACTCGGCGATGCGCCACCAGAGACGGATCGGCCGGACACGTTTGTCTACGACCCGATGAACCCGGTCAGGTCCCACGGCGGAAACGTCTGCTGCACGGGCAACGCCATCCAGGCCGGCGCGTTCGACCAGCGCAAGATGCAGGCGCGCGCCGACGTGCTGGTGTACACCTCCGAGCCGTTTGCCGATGGTCTCGAGCTGACCGGCCCGATCACGCCGACGCTCTATGTCTCGTCGGACGCGAGGGACACGGACTTCACGGTCAAGGTCCTGGACGTCTACCCGGACGGCCGCGCCTACAACCTCGACGAATCGATTCAGCGGATGCGCTTCCGCGACGGGTACGACAAGCCGCTCGTGTGGATGGAGAAGGGCCAGGTCTACCAGGTGACGCTGCAGCCGCTCAACACGAGCAACTACTTCGCGCCGGGACACCGCCTGCGCATCGAGGTGTCGAGCAGCAACTTCCCGCGGTTCGATCGCAATCTCAACACGGGCGGGAACAACTTCGACGAATCGAAGGGCGTGGTGGCGACCAACAGCGTGCACCACTCGAAGCAGTACCCGTCCAGCGTGACGGTAACGGTGGTGAAGAGTTCGACCACTTCGTCCGCCAGGCAGCCTGAGTAGGCAACCCTGAAGGGTTGCCTCTACGATCCGTCTGTTGGCGCGCGGGTGAGACGATGTTGGGGGCACCTCCGAGGACGATGTAGGGACACCTCGAGGATGGTGTGGGGGCAACCCTTCCCTCCAAGGACGATGTGGGGACAACCGTTTTCTCCAAGGACGATGTGGGGACAACCGTTTCCTCCAAGGACGATGTGGGGGCAGCCCTTTCCTCCAAGGACGATGTGGGGACAACCGTTTCCTCCAAGGACGATGTGGGGGCAACCCTTTAGGGTTGCCCGACTCTGGAGAGTCACATGACCGATCGACGCGCGTTCCTCACGGCAAGCATGGCCGGCCTGGCCGCCTCGTTCCTCTCCACGCGCGACGCGTCCGGCAGGTCTGCCGCACCCGCCGCCCGCCAGGTCGCGCAGAAGGACATGGCCGCGGTCAACCTCGAGGGCTGGCAGGTCACCATGACCGAGGTCTCCTACGCTCCCGGCGAGGCCTCGTCCCGCCACCGCCATCCCGGCTTCGTCTGCGGCTACGTGCTCGAGGGCCAGTACGAGTTCGGCGTGGACGGCAAGCCCTCCACCGTGCTCTCCGCCGGACAGGCGTTCTTCGAGGAACCCGGCGACGTGCACGCGGTGTCGGGGAACGCGAGCAAGACGGCGCCGGCGAAGATCCTCGCGATGGTGTTCACGCCGAAGAACGGTCCGGTGACGATTCCTGGATAGGCTGTGGGGCACGCCGTAGGGCGGAGCTTCCGCCGTCGCCGAGGCTTTGGCGGACCGCCGTCTTGTCCACCGTAGCCCGCAGGGCGAAGGTGGAAGCTTCAGCGAAGGCGGTCAGCTCCGCCATCAGGAACGCCGTGCCCGACGACGTAGGGGCAACCCTTCAGGGTTGCCCGACAAAGCGCCCGACGATGTAGAGGCAACCCTTTAGGGTTGCCTCCAGCAACACGGAGCCGATCGATGCCCGCCGACACGAAGCTCATCCCGATCGTCCTGCTGCTCGTCCATGCCGCACCCGCGCTTGCGCAACCCACGCTGGCCGACTACCAGCGCGTGCAGGCCCTGCGCGAGCGTCAGGAAGCGCTGGTCGACGCCGTCCCCGAGCCGGCGAC
>CAZJBN010000207.1:0-3974 GCA_964543955.1 uncultured Bifidobacteriaceae bacterium | reverse complement strand
GCGCGGGCGATCCTCTGGCTCCTGTCGGACGAGGCGTCCTATTCGACCGGGACGTGCATCGACGTGTCCGGCGGCCGTTGAGCAAGCGACGGCTCTGGATCGAGCCGATGCCTCGAGTCGGACGGCATCAGGAACACCGCGGTCGGCGGTTGGCGACCACCATGTACCGCGGGTACCTCGGCGTTCGTGTCGCGACACCAGGAGGCGAGCCAGATAGAATTGAGCCCACGGATCACCCGAGTCCGGGCCGGTCTCCCGACGCATGACGCCACGCCGCACATCTCCGCTCGTCAAAGCCGCCATCGGATTCGTCCTGCTCGTGGTCGTCGCCGGGCTGTTCTGGCGGTCGTTGGACGACTCGCGCGCCGAGCCCTACACCGTGCGCCCCGACCAGCTATCCGGGTGGACACTCGTCGCCGGGACGTCCAGCGAGCCCGATGCGCCACTCCTGCAGCTCCAGCCGCCGCCGGAACTGCCGATGCGGCTGTTCCGCCAGGTGTTCGGCCGCGCCGGCGAATCGCTGAGCACACCGGCTGCGCCGGGCATTGCGCTCGCGCTTCGTGCGGAGGTCGGCGGGACCGCGCCGCCGGCCGAGGACCTGCTGTCGCTCGCGCGGGAGGCGGGACTCGAAGGGTTGACGCTCGATCCCAGGTGCATGGCCTATCGGCGCGAGTCGCAGCCCGGATCCATCCGTCAGCTGTACTTCGTGCTCTTCGACATGCCGGAGTTCGCGCGCTTCAGAGAGGCGCTGGCCGCGCGCCTCGGCGACGCGACCGTGCCGCCGTTCGATCCAGCCGCGCTCTCGCCGGTCATGCTGCTTGCCGCTCAGCCGGACTTCTCGCGATGGATGCCGGTCGTGGCGGATGTGGAGAAGGACTGCGTGGCGCCGATTGCGGCCGAGCCGTGAGACGTCCGCGACTTCGGGCAGGGCGACGGAGCGTTGAAGGGAGCCGTACCCGTGAGACGACGAACGTGAGGAGCTGGACTCTCTCGATTGGCATCCTGCTGTTCGCCATGGCCCAGGCGGTCAGCGTGACAGCTCAGGCCCCGACGCCGCCCCCATGGGCGTTCACGGTGAATGCGCCGCCCTCGCCGCCGGCTGCTGCTCGGCCGGACGAGGGCCGCCTGAGTGTTCCCGGCAGCCCGAGGTCGTTCACGCTGGCCGAGATTCGCGATGCCTTCAACCCTCCCGACTGGCATCCGGATGGTCATCCGCCGATGCCCGCGGCGGTCGCCGCCGGCCGCAAGCCCGAGATGCGAGCTTGCGGATTCTGCCACCTGCCGAACGGTCAGGGACGTCCGGAGAACGCCTCGCTCGCCGGTCTCCCTGCCGCCTACATCATCCAGCAGATGGCGGACTTCAGGAGCGGCGCGAGGAGGAGCTCCGAACCGCGCATGGGGCCGCCCAACGCGATGATTGTCGATGCGAAGGCGGCGAGCGACGACGAGGTTCGTGAGGCGGCGGAGTACTTCGCGTCGTTCCCATACCGGAAGTGGGTGCGGGTCGTCGAGTCGGCGACGGCGCCGAAGACGCGCGTGGCCGGCTGGATGCACGTACCGGTGAGCGGTGCCGACGCCGGCGACGAGCCGCTCGGCCAGCGGATCATCGAGATGCCGGAAGATCGCCAGCGGACCGAGCTTCGCGATGCCTCGTCGGGTTTTGTCGCCTACGTCCCGCCGGGCAGCGTGGCCAGGGGGCAGACGCTCGTGCAGACGGGCGGCGGACGTACGGTCGCGTGCGGCGCCTGCCACGGCAGGGACTTGAAGGGGCTTGGCCCGGTTCCCCCGCTGGCGGGACGCTCGCCGAGCTACACCGTGCGCCAGCTGTTCGACCTGCAGCAGGGCGCGCGCCGCGGGCCGTGGTCGGCGCTGATGACGGCCGCGGTGGAGCAGCTCACCATCGACGACATGATTGCGATTGCGGCGTACACCGCGTCGCTCGAACCGTAGTCACGTTGGATGACCTGACACCGAACACGAACCGACGCGAACCTATCGCACGACGAGGGCGCGCGTCGTCGTCGGCGACCCGCACTTCTCGAACCAGTCGATGCCTTCGCTCACCAGGTCGAACTTGAGCGCGTAGCGCCCCGGCTGCTCCGGGGCGGGGACGTCGATGTCCACGTCAGCCGAGCCTCCCGGCGGGATGTCGCCGGGCAGCCACGCACGCGCGTGATCGCGGTTGATCATCGTGCCGTCGGGTCCGACGAGCTGTGCGCCGAGACGCACGAGCCGTCGCCCGTAGCTGGCCTGCGCGCGCAGCGGGCGGGCAGAGAGGTTCCTCACTCGCGTCCTGACCTTGACGGCCTGGGCGGCCTTCGCCCTGAGCGGCAGGCCCGGAATGAGGGTGCGGACGTCGATGGCCGCACGCGGCGTCATGCCGGGAATCGCGTTGCCGAGCCCGCTCATGTCCCACACTTCGTGGACGATGCGCTCATGATCCGGCGTTCCCGGCGCGAAGCGGCGCGAGAACGCATCCTCCGGATGGTCGGTGATCTCCCAGCAGAGTCGATCGACGCCGGCCTCGGCCGCCAGCTGCCTCGCGCGATTCATCTCCTCGTCCGAATCGTTCCAGTTGAAGAGGATGTAGCGCCAGTTGAGGTGCGGCACGTCGCGTCCGCTCTTCTGCTTCTCGTCGGCCATCGCCCGGAGGTTGGCCAGCGCCTTGTCGAAGTTGCCGCGCTGCCGGTAGCGCACGTAGGTGTCCTGCGAGGCGCCGTCGATGGAGAAGGTCACCTCGTCGATGCCGGAGTGCACGAGGCGCCTGGCCTTCTCCTCCGTGAGCGCCAGCCCGTTCGTGCTCGTGTAGAGGTAGATGTGCGGGAACGTCCCCTTGATGTACTCGCACATCTCCACGGCGCGCTTGTGCAGGAACGCCTCGCCGTAGTTGAAGAAGTCGATGCGCACGAGCGATGGACCGGCCTCGTCGACCGCCCGCGTGAACACGTCCCAGTCGAGCATCCCGGCCTGGCGCGTACGGGTGATGCCCGTTTCCGGCGCGCAGCACGACTGGAAGCACGAGATGTTGCAGGCGGCCGTGCACTCGATATAGAGCCGGCTGGGAAGCGGCCCGACGTCGACCCCGCGCTGCGGCGTCGGATCGTCGGGACCGAGCGGCAGCTTGAGCGGGCAGTCCCCGCAGAACGAGGAGCCTCCGCCATTCAGATCCACGCGCAACTGGTGCGCCACCGGACCCTGCCAGATGTCCGTCAGGGGCGTCGTCCTGAAGTCTCCCAGGACCCGCTTGGCGTACGGATCGGCACAACCGCAAACGATGCGGCCGTCGCAGAGCAGCACGGCAATGGAGTGCGGCCAGGAGCAGGTGTAGCGGGTGGCGAGAAAGTTGTCGGACATGTTCGACCGTCGGACTGCGCTCCCGGTTCCCGACTCCGGGTCCCCGGTTCCGACTCAATCCTTATTTCTTCTCCAGCTTCCTCATGTAGGCCTCGAGCTTGTCGTTCTCGTAGGTCACCTGGTTGAGGAAGAGGCTCTCGGCCAGGTAGGCGCGCCGCTCTTCGTCGGTCATCTGCGAGACGAGGTGATCGATTTCGCTCCGCATGTCCTCGAAGCTGCGTTCGAGCTCGCGCCTGGCGGTCACTTCGTGGAAGAGCGTCTCGAGAATGGCCAGCAGATCGCTGTCGAGGGCAATCTCGACGCCGGTGGTCGTCTTGATGCTGTGCATGATCAGCCCTCGAAACTCTGAACGGCGCTCGCTTCGTCCGGGAACATCTTCAGGAAGTTGTGCGCCCCGGTCATCGTCAGCATGGTCTCGACGCGCTTCTGCACGCCGGCCAGCCGCAGCACGCCGCCGGCTGCGGCCGTCTGGCGGTACAGGTCCATCAGGCAGCCGATGGTCGCCGAATCCACATAGGTGACCTTTGAGAGGTCGATGAGCACCTTGCGGTCGCCGCCGGCGATGAGCCCCGTCACCGCACCCGAGAAGTCCTGGAGCAGGGGATACATGAGGCGCGTCT
>CAZJBN010000206.1:0-3994 GCA_964543955.1 uncultured Bifidobacteriaceae bacterium | reverse complement strand
GGTGCGCAGGTGCACAGGTGCACCGATATAATCCGTGCTTCCATGTGCGCGATTCGCATCGGGGTGACCGCGTCCGCGGGCGCCTATCCTGTCATCGTGGGCGCCGGGGCGCTCGACTCGCTGCCTGGCCTGCTCGACGCCGAAGGCCTCGGCCCGGACCGCGTCCTCGTCTCCAGTCCCGCCGTGTGGGCCCTCCACGGCGACCGGTTCGCGCCGCTCCTCGGCGCGAGGAACCGGCGGCAGCCGGTCCTCGTGCCCGACGGCGAGCGCTCCAAGACCCTGCAGACGGTCGGCCGCGTGTACGAAGCGCTCATCAAGGGCGGCGCGGACAGGGCCACCGTCATCGTCGCGATCGGCGGCGGTGTCATCGGCGACCTCGTGGGGTTTGCCGCAGCCACGTTCCTGCGCGGCGTCAGGCTCGTGCAGGTGCCGACGACTCTGCTCGCGCAGGTGGACAGCGCCGTCGGCGGCAAGGTCGGCGTCAATCATGCTCTCGGCAAGAACCTGATTGGTGCGTTTCACCCGCCGCGGCTCGTCGTGGCCGATCCATCGGTGCTCTCGACGCTCGAGCGGCGCGAGTTCCGGGCCGGCCTCTACGAAGTCGTCAAGTACGGCGTCATTGCCAGCCCGAGCCTGTTCGCGCGTGTCCAGTCCGCTCGCGACGCGCTCTTCGGCTTCGACCCGGCCGAGCTCGACGCCGTCGTCGGCGAATCCTGCCGCATCAAGGCGGAGATCGTGTCCGACGACGAACGCGAAGCCGGGCGCCGGCGAATCCTCAACTTCGGGCACACCATCGGCCACGCGCTCGAAGCCGCCACCGACTACCGCCGGTTCAGGCACGGCGAGGCGGTTGCTCAGGGGATGATCGGCGCCGCGCTCCTCGGTGTCCGACGCGGCGTCACCCATCCCGATGTGCTCGTCAGTCTCCGTGACGTCATTGCCAGCCTTGGTCCGCTTCCAACCGTGGCCGATCTCCCGATCGCCGATGTCATCGCCGTCGTCAAGCGCGACAAGAAGGTCGTCGCCGGCACGCTGCACTTCGTGGCCGCGACCGAGCTCGGCAGGACCGTGGAGCTGACCGACGTGAGCGAGAAGGAGCTGAAAGCGTCGTTGAAGGAAATGGGACTGCGAGGCTAGGAACGCTGGCTAGGTGTGCTCGATGCCCAGCTCTTTCATGCGGACGAGCAGCGTTCGGTAGCCGACCTGCAGCACATCCGCGGTACGGGCTCGATCGCCGTTGTTCTCCTTGAGCGTGCGGAGGATCTTGCGGCGTTCGGCTTCGGCAGCCACGCGCTGGGTGACCATGGCCAGGCTGCCGGTGAGATCGATCGCATCCCATGGGTCGGCGGGGGCCGCGGGCAGGAGCGCCGAGCGGAGGTCCAGGTGTCCGGGCACGAGCGTGTCGCCGTCCGACAGGATGACCGCGCGCTCGATCGCGTTCTGCAACTCGCGCACGTTGCCCGGCCAGCCGTACTGGGTCAGGGCCTCGACCGCGCGATCGCTCAAGGCCAGCGGCTTCCTTCCAAGGTCGTTGCACGTGCGCTCGACGAAGTGTCTTGCGAGCAGCGGCACGTCGGTCGGCCGATCGCGGAGCGGTGGAATGGTGATGGGAAACACCGACAGCCGGAAGTACAGGTCCTCCCTGAACTGACGGAGCTGGACCGCCTGTCGCAGTCCACGGTTGGTCGCGGCGACGAGGCGCACATCCACATGGATGGTGGCGGTGCCTCCCAGTCGCTCGAAGCGTCGCGTCTCGATGGCGCGCAGCAGCTTGGCCTGCACCGAGAGCGGCACCTCGCCAATCTCGTCCAGGAACAGCGTGCCGCCCTGCGCGAGCTCGAAGCGCCCGGGCTTGCGCTGCGCGGCGCCGGTGAAGGCGCCCTTCTCGTAGCCGAAGAGCTCCGCCTCGAGCAGCGTGTCGGGAATGGCCGCACAGTTGATGGCGACAAAGGGCCCGGTCGATCGCTCGCTCAGCGCGTGGACCGCGCGCGCAAAGAGCTCCTTGCCCGTGCCGCTCTCCCCTTCGAGCAGCACCGTCGTGTCGGAGCCCGCCGCCCGCTGTACCGATTGGAGCGTCTGCCTGATCACCGGCGACTCGCCGATGATGGCGGGCACGCCCCGCCGCTTCATGGCCTCTTCCTTGAGCAGGTTGTACTCGCTCAGGAGCCGGCGCTGCGCGAGCGCGCGCTCCACCATGAGGAGCAGGTGATCCGGCTCGACGGGCTTGGCGAGGAAGTCGAGCGCCCCTTCCTTCATGGCCGCAACCGCGTCCTGAATGGAGCCGTACGCCGTCATCACGATGACGGGAAGGTCAGGGTCGGCATCCTTGGCGGCGCGCAACACGCCAAAGCCATCGCCCTCCGGAAGCCGGAGATCGGTCAGGACGACCGCCGGCAGCGATTGTCCGAGCAGCGTCCGGGCCTCGGCCTCGTCACGCGCCTCGATGACGGTGTAGCCCTGCGCCTCGAGCGCCAGGCGCAGCATCGTGCGCAGGGACTCCTTGTCCTCGACGAGCAGCACGGGCTCGACGCCGCGACCGGATGGCATCAGCGAAGCGCCTGCGGGTCGGGAGTGTGTGTCGGATGAACGACGGGCGGAAGAATCCGAATCGGAGACACCTACGGACGCAGCCAGCCGCGGGGCACGTTGTTGCGGCGCGCGTCCCGTTCGATTTCGTCAATGGCCTTCTGCTGGTTTTCCATGTCCTTCTGGAGCTGCTCGAGCTCGGCGAGGGCCTTGTTGCGATCCTGCTCGATGATCGATCGCTGGACGGGATCGTCGCGATTGACGAAGTCGGTCCAGAGCATGTCGATCCGATTCTGGACGGCCTGCGCGAACATGCGCGTGCGCTCGAGATCGGCCTGCGCGGAGGCCATGCGCCCGCGCCAGTACGCCTCGCCCTGCGCAGGGTCCCCGCCCGCCGCAGCCGCCGCAGACGCGCCCTCGGCTGCCGGCTCCGCGGCGCCCGGCTCCGCAGCCGTCGCGGGACTGGCGGCCGTGGCACCGCCCGGTGCCGGCGGCGGCGTCGGACGCGTGAAGTCCGGGCGGAGGTTGTCGTTGGTGTAGACCTTGGCCGTCGCGGTCTGGGCCTGGCGGCGAGCCTCTTCGGCACGCGCGACATCGGCCAGCGATTGCGCCCGGGCAAGACCGGCCACAGCCAGCACCGCACACACGGCAGCAACAGCGCGGAATATCATAGGCGGATCGTACGCCCGCTCTCTCGCGAAATCAAGGAATCGCGTGGCGCACGTCGCGCCACGATTGCACACGAATACCGGGAAGACACGTCGTCAATCCGAGATCGCGGCGACAGACGCGGGTCAGTTCGGCCTCCACGGCCCGGCGGCCGCCGTTCCAGCCAAACGCATCCGCCCGGACCCTGACGACGCCCTCCCCCTCTCCCGCCGGTCCCCCACCGTCCCGCGCCGGATCCCCATCCACCTCCCTGGCATCGTCTCCAATCCAGACAAGGAGGTAGGCGGGGATTGGATGCCGCCAGGACGCGATGGCCGAGTCCGGTCCGTACCAGAAGAGCTGCCAGTGCGGATTGTCGGCGCCGAACGGCCGGCTGGCCGTGACGGCCTGCAGGTTCGCCGTCGAGCATCCGCCGGCCCGCCCGCAGTTGAGAAGACCTGTTTGTGCCGCCAGGTCGATGAGCCGTCCGCCCCCGATGTCCCGCGTGCCCGACGGAGGGCCATCCACACCCGGCGCCTGCACGAGCCCACCCAGGACACCGTCCCACGCGCCCACGTCGGACAACGCACGCGCCGCGAGCTCCACAGCGCCGCGCGCCGCATACATCAGTGACGTGGACTCGCGGTAGTTCCGCATCGACATCTGGTCGACCGCGGTGACGAGCGACAGGCCAAGGGCGAGCACGAACAGGAGGCTCGAAACCAGCAAGACGACGATCAGAGCGATCCCTGCACTTCCAGGTGCCCGGGTGCACAAGTGCTCGGGTGCACGGGTGCTCAGGTGCTCGGGTGCACGGGTG
>CAZJBN010000205.1:0-4122 GCA_964543955.1 uncultured Bifidobacteriaceae bacterium | reverse complement strand
GAGGCACGGGGAACCACCGAGCCGCCGAGGCACTGAGTTACGGAGGCGCGGGACAAGGGCGAGACCAGCTTTGAACTTTGAACCTTGAACTTTCTGGAAGGGCCATCGAGGCACGGAGAAACCACTGAGCCTCCGGGTCACGGGACTGTCCCACCCTGCTGCTCTGCTACCCTGCTCCGGACGCGACGACGACCACCACGATGGCCGTGACCGCCACGCCGCTGGCGACGCCGAGCCAGCGTCCCCAGACCGGTGATTCACGATACGCAATCGGTAACCGAACGACGCCGAGGGGAATCCAGAGCAGGAGACTCGTGACGAGGCCGGGCGAGTACGTGGCTGTGGTGGCGCTCAACACGACGTGCGCGAACGCGTTGCCGAGCACGGCGAGCGCCATGGCGATCTCGAGCCAGCGCAGCCGCGGGTAGGCGAGGGTCACGGCCGCGCTCACGCACATCGCGGCCAGCCCCAGCCCGTTCCAGATCAGGAACGTCTGCATCGTCACGGGCATGCCGAGCACGCGCTCCGACCACGCGCCAAACCATTCGGGGGCGGCGAACTCCTCGATGAGATGGATGAAGTACGTGATCGGAAAGAGCCACGGAGCCAGACGCGAACGCCGACCGAGGAAGCGTTCGATGAGCGTCCCTACTTGGGATCCGCCACCACAGGCACGACATACACCTTCTCGAGAGCGGCCAGGTATGCGTCGAACTGTGCCCTGGTGTGCGCGAACTCCTTGTGGACGGCAGCGCGGAGCTCCTCCCGCGTCGCGAAGTCGAAGAGCAGCGCCGCCATGGCCTTGGCCTGTACCGTAAAGCCGTCGTGGCCAACGGGCTTGAAGTTGTCCTCCTCCATCTCGTAGGTGTGGTTCGGCCAGTCGGACGTGTAGGCGCTGAACCCGATGCCGGGAATGTCACGAGACACGCTGCCGCTCTCCTCGTAACCCTGCGGCTTGCCCGGTTCCTCGTTCACCTTGCCGGCACCGAACTGCTTCATGTAGGCAAAGGCCAGCTCCCCCAGCGTGGCGACCGAGATGCCGTCCCTGTTGCTGCCGTAGTTGTCGATCGTCACCTTCGTGCCGGTCGCGAGCGCAGCCGCCTTCGCGGCGTTGTCGACGAACTCCCGCACCTGCCGCAGGTACACCTCGTCCGGGTAGCGGATATAGAAGTCCGCCTGCGTCCGATCGGGCACGACGTTCGGCGCTGCTCCGCCTTCGGTGATGATGCCCTGGATGCGCGTCTCCGGCCGCATGTTGCTCCGGACGGCGTCGATGTTGTTGAACAGGTGCATGACCGCCGTGAGCGCATTCCGGCCGTTCCACGCCGTCATCTGGTGCGCCGGCGCGCCGCTGAACGTGTACTTGACGCCGTCGATGTTGAGGCAGCAGGTCCCGAATCCCGGCGCCGGCCGGCTGGTCTGCGCGCTCGCGTGGCTGCGGACGATGATGTCCATGCCGTCGAACACGTGGTTCCTGTGCATGGTCGTCTTGGCGGAGGGCTCGAGCAGCTCCTCGGCGGGCGTGCCGAACACGGTGACGGTGCCCGGCAGCTTCTCCTGCTCGAGGAACTCCGCGATGGCGACCGCGGCCGCGATGCCGATCGGCCCCTGCGAGCAGTGCTGATCGCCGTGGAAGGCGCCGCTCGTGCCACGGAGTGCGTCGTACTCGACAATCACGCCGAGCCTGGGCTGGCCGCTACCGCCGCGATGGCGGGCGACAAACGCGGTGTCGAAGCCCGCCACGCCAATCTCCATGCTGAAGTTGTGGGCCTTGAGCACCTCGGCCAGCTTCTGCACGGAGCGCGTCTCCTTGTAGCCGACCTCCGGGTTCCTGCAGATGTCGTCGGAGAGGGCGAGCAGCTCCGTTTTCATCAGCGCCTCGGCCCGTGCAACGATGCGGTCGCGCGCCGGGTTGGGCGCGGTGTACTTCGCGACCATGCCCGGAACGTCGAGCGCCTTCTGCATCTCCGCCATGCTCGCGAGCACCTCGCGGGCCGCCGCGCGTTCGGTCGGCGTCTCCTGCGCGCGTGCGTCGGTGACCGTGACCTGCCACACGGTCAGACAGGCCATGGCACTGAGCGCGTATCGAAGCGTCATCGTCCTTCCTCCAGTGCCGTTAGCCTACATCGGTTGAGCTTGGGCTGTGGGCCATAGGGCGGAACTTCTCGGGCCTGAGCGAAGTCGAAGGCAGTTCCGCCGCAAGGGCGTGCGTTGATCTCTGGGGCCTCAGCCATTCCACTTGACATCCGAGTGTTCCCGCTGTCACCCTTCATACACTGGTATGTCTAGTAAAGACACCGGCCGCGTCGAGCTTCTCCAGGGCACGCTGGATCTGATCGTGCTGAGGGCCCTGGCCACCATGGGTCCGCAGCACGCGTACGGGCTGGCGTCGCGCCTGGAGCAGGTAGCGGACCATCCGCTCCTGCTCAACCAGGGCACGCTCTACCCCGCGCTCGTCCGCCTCGAGCAGAAGGGCTGGATCAAGGGCGAGTGGAGCCGCACGGAGAACAACCGCGAGGCGAAGTTCTACGCCATCACGAAGAGCGGCACGCGCGCGCTGGGGGCGCAGACGGAGAAGTGGCGCCGGCTGTCGGGTCTCGTCGACAAGCTCCTGATGGAAACGTGATGCTCCGCCGCTTCTTTCAGCGTCTCGTCGCCCTGTTCCGCCGCAATCGTGTCGAGCACGATCTGTCGCGCGAGGTGGCGGCACACCTGAGGCTGCTCGAGGATGGCTTTCGCGCTCGCGGCCTTTCTGATGACGAGGCGCGACGGCAGGCCCGCCTCGCCCTCGGCGGTATCGAGCAGACAAAGGAACGCCACCGCGACGAGCGCTCGTTCCCATGGCTCGAGGATCTGTGCCGCGACGTGCCTTACGCGCTGCGCGGGCTGCGACGCACGCCGGGATTCACCTTCGCTGCCGTGCTCACGCTGGCGCTCGGCATCGGCGCCACCACCGCCATCCTGAGCGTTGTCAACACGGTGCTGCTGCGACCGCTGCCGTATCCCGAATCCGATCGACTCGTCCGCGTCACCGAGATCGCGCCGCCGCCGGAGCCGGGGCGTCCCGCTCCGCCGCGGAACATCACGTACGCGGAGTTCCTCGAGTGGCGCACGCGGACGACGACGATGGCGCCTGTCGCGGCGACGCGCTGGGACCCGCAGGTGATGGCGCCGACGCCGGGCGGCACGGCACGACTGTCGGGCGGGCTCGTCACGCCAGAGTGGTTCGATCTGCTCGGGACGCCAGCCATGATCGGGCGCACATTGATCCCGGCCGATGTCGCCGAACGACGAAACGTCGTCGTTCTGAGCGCAGAGGCGTGGCGGCGTTACTTCGCGTCGGACCCGGACATCCTCGGAAAGACCATGACGCTCCATTCGCGGATCTCGACGCTGATGAGCGGACAGATGGTGGAGATCGTCGGTGTGATGCCCGACGGCTTCCAGAATCCGACGGGGTACTTCGAGTTCTGGATTCCGGCGGCTTCAGGTCCGGGTGGCGTTCAGGTGTTCGGGCGCCTTCGTCACGGCGTCAGCCTCGACCAGGCGGTCGAAGAGGCAACCACACTGTTCTCGGCCATTCGCAGTGCCGCGGGCGCGCCCGGCGCCGATCAGCCGCGCCAGATGACGGTGACTCCGATCAAGACCGACATGGTGAGGCCGGTAGGTCCGGCGCTCGAGGTCCTCGTGGCCGCAGTCGCCGTTGTCCTCGTCATCGTCTGCGCCAACCTCGCGTGCCTGCTCCTCGCGAGAGGATCCAGCCGACAGCGCGAAATTGCCGTTCGCCTCGCCATCGGCGGCAGCCGCGGCCGGATCCTCCGGCAGTTGCTGACCGAGAGCCTCGTTCTCGCGATCGCCGGTGGTCTGTTGGGCGCGCTGGTCGGCGCCGCAGGCATCGCCGTGCTTCGCACGCTGACGACAGCGGAAGCCCCGGGCGTCTTCCGCTTCGTGTTCGGCGGCAGCGTCCTTCCGCGAGCGACCGAGCTCACGATCGACGCGCAGATGCTGTTGATGGCCATCGGCCTCGCGACGGCCACGAGCATCCTCTTCGGGCTGGCGCCGGCGCTTCAGGCCTCGCGCGCGGACGTCCGACAGGCGACGAGCCCGCGCACCGGCCGTTCC
>CAZJBN010000204.1:0-4125 GCA_964543955.1 uncultured Bifidobacteriaceae bacterium | reverse complement strand
GACCTCGAGTCCATGTCAGCGTCGATCTCCGCCCCCGCGAGGGCCTGCTGAGCGAGATCAACGTTATCGGCTGCACGGTGGAAGAAGCCGTCGACCGCGTCTCGCGCTTCCTCGACGACACGCTGGTCACCGACCTGCGCGAAGTGCGCATCGTCCACGGGCACGGCACCGGTCAGCTCCGCCGCGGGCTGCACGCCTACCTGAAGGAGCATCCGCTGGTCGAAAAGTACTCACCCGCGCCCGACAACCAGGGCGGCGCGGGAGCGACGATTGTCGAGTTGAAGGACTGAGCCCGGAACGAATCGACCAATCGAGCTATAATAGCTATATGACTGCGGTCAAAATAGCTGACCTGAAGAACAACCTGTCGCGCCATCTCGCACAGGTCCGTGAGGGCGCGGAGCTCACCGTGCTCGACCGTGACATCCCCATCGCCCGCATCGTGCCGTTCGCCCCGCGCCCGGGCCGAGCCGGACGCGGCGCCGAGCGCGCGGACGCGCGGCAGCGGCTGACCGAATTGCAGCGGCTGGGCATCCTCGGCGCCGGTGATCCCGAAGGGCTGGCCGATACGGTACGGACGCATGCGCCGGTCAAGCTGCCCAGGGGAGCCGGGCGGCCGCTCGACGTGCTGCTCCAGATGCGACGCGAGACCCGGCGGTGAAGTTCTGGGACACCTCGGCGCTCGTGCCGCTCGTCTTCGACGAACCAGCAAGCGCAGCCATGACTGCGCTCGTCGCCGACGATCCCGAGGTCGTCGTGTGGATGTTCACGAGCGTCGAGCTGCTCTCCACGATCGCCCGGCTCGAACGATCGTCCGCGGGACTCGACGACCTGCTGAGCGGCGTGCGCCGGGATGCGCTCGAGCGCATCCGGCGCTGTTACACCGTCACGATGGTGGATGCCGTGCGGATGCGGGCCGAGCGACTGGTCGGCGTCCACGCCTTGAGCGCGGCCGACGCCCTGCAACTGGCCGCGGCCCTGGTCGTGTCCCGGGAACGACCGGAGACGCTGGAACTCGTGACGCTCGACAAGCTGATGGCCCGCGCTGCGCGCCTCGAGGGGTTCCCGGTCCTCGGCTCGTAGGTTTCTCCTCGAATCACCAAGGTCCGAACACGAACGCTGCCGATCGCCGCCGGGCATATGATCGGATGGTCCACCCGTGAAGTTCCCTCAGGCGTTCATCGACGAAGTTCGATCCGCGGCCGACATCGTCACCGTGATCTCGGACTACGTGTCGCTGCGGAAGGCCGGCACGAGCTACAAGGGTCTCTGTCCGTTTCACGCCGAGAAGACCCCGTCGTTCAACGTCAACCGCGATCGCGGGTTCTTCCACTGCTTCGGGTGCGGCGCCGGCGGCGACGTGTTCAAGTTCATGGAGCTCGAGGAGCAGCTCGGCTTCCAGGATGCCGTCCGGCAGCTGGCGCAGCGCTTCGGGATTCCCGTCCCGGAGCTGGAGGGCGGCGACCGGGCAGGCGACAGCGCCGCCGAGCGCGAGGCGCTCGTCAAGATGCACGAGATCGCGGTCTCGCATTTTCGCGCCGAGCTCGACTCGCCATCCGGCGCCCGCATTCGGGACTACCTGCTCAACCAGCGTAGGCTGAGTGCCGACACGATTGCCCGACTGCAGCTGGGATACGCACCGCCCGGCCGCGACGCGCTCCGCCAGCGGCTGCTGGCCGCCGGTTTCACCCCGCCGCAGCTCGTCGCGAGCGGCCTCGTCTCGGTCCGCGACGATGGGAGCCAGGTGGATCGGTTTCGGAACCGGCTGATGATTCCCATCGCGCGCGACAGCGGGACCGTTGTCGCGTTTGGCGGGCGCGCGCTCGAGCGGGACCAGCAGCCCAAGTACCTGAACTCGCCGGAGACGCCGATCTACAGCAAGAGCCGGACGCTCTACGGGTTGAACCTCACCAAGGGCGACCTGCGGAAGGCCAGCTTTGCGATCGTGGTCGAGGGCTATTTCGACTTTGCGCAGGTGTTCCAGGCGGGCGGGCTTCCGGTGGTCGCCACCTGTGGCACCGCGCTGACCTCGGCCCAGGCCCAGATGCTGCGCCGCTTCGCGCCAAAGGCCGTGCTCTGTTACGACCCGGACGCGGCCGGCCAGGGCGCCGCCGAACGCAGCTCGGAGCTGCTCGTCGCCGAAGGCTTCGACGTGAACGTCGTCCTGCTGCCGGGGGGCCAGGACCCCGACACGTTCGTGCAGGCGCATGGCCGGGAGGCGTTTGTCGCCGAGCTCAGGCGGTCGCGCCCGTACCTGGATTTCCTGCTGGATCGGGCGGCGTCGGGGCACGACCTGACACGGGAGGATGCGCGCCGCGAGTTCCTGCGTACCATGCTCGGGGTGGCGGCCCGTATTCCTGACCCGGCGACCCGGGACCAGTTTGCCGACCGGCTGGCGCACAAGGCCCGGGTCACCGAAGAGGTCGTAAGGGCCGAGATTCGCAAGGCGGCGGCCGCCCGGAAGACGGAGCTGCCGGCAGACCGGCTGCCCACCATGAACGCCCGGATTCGCCCGGCCGAAAGGGGCCTGTTGTGGGGGCTCGTGCACGATCCGCAGGCGGTCGTCCCGTGGATTGCCCGGCTGGAAGATGAAGACCTGGAAGGGCTTAGCACCGAAGGCATCCTCCGGACCGTTCGGTCACTTGCCCTTGAAGACTCGGCTGCCGTGCCAAATTCGCTGATGGAGCGTCTAAACAGTGTGGAGGCGCAGTGGCTGGCCGCTACCGCCTCCGAGTCCTCGCCGCCTGTCCTCGACGCGGAGTCGGCGGTCCGCTCGCTCAAGCGGATGCGGTTCGAGCGCCAGAAGGCCGATCTGCAGAGGGAAATCGATCGGCTGCAATCGGCCGGTGACTCCGGCGCGATCCTGATGGACCTGCTCCAGAAGAAACAGGAACTGGGGCGGCGCCTCGACCACGACGACCTGTAAACCCGCGGCCTGTAGGAATCGTTATACAATGGATAGTTCTCCCCAGCGGGGGACCCGCACTCATTCTGGAGGTACCTTGTCCCTCGAAGACAAGTTCGATGAAGTCCGTCAGCTCATCATCGTCGGCAAGGAGAAGGGCTACCTGCTCTACGACGAGGTGAACGATGTGCTCCCGGCGGAGCTCACCGCGTCGCCCGAAGACCTTGACGAGCTGATGAGCGTGTTCGCGGCGGCGGGGATCGACCTGGTCGACTCCGAGAAGGGGTACCGCGAGCGCGAGGGCATGGAGCGTGGCGAGGGTCCGGCCGCCGGCGAAGACGGCATGGAGCTCGACCTCACGCCCGGCGCGCTCGACAAGACCAACGATCCCGTCCGCATGTACCTGCGTGAGATGGGCACGGTGCCGCTCCTGACCCGCGAGGGTGAGGTGGCGATTGCCAAGCGCATCGAGCAGGGCAAGCTCTCGGTCATCAAGTCCATCTCCCGGATGCCGGCGATTGCCAAGGCCGTGATCCGCATGGGGGATGCGCTGAAGGCCGGCGAGCGCACGATCCGCGAGCTCGTGATCTTCAACGACGAGGAGATCACGGACGATCGCATCGAGGAGCGCGCGCAGAAGTTCCTGCGCGAGGTCGAAGGCGTGCGCAAGGCGCGGCTCGCGGTCGAGAAGCTCAGCGAGAAGCTCGACGGCATCCTCAAGTCCGAGAAGCGCAAGTACCGGCGCGCGAAGTGGAAGAAGATGCGGGCGGAAGTGGAGCTCTCGCGGCTCATCCGCAGGATCGAGTTCACCGAGCCCGTCAAGCGCCGCCTCGTCGAGGAAGTCAAGGACATCGTCGAGCGCGTCTCGAAGATGCAGCGCGAGCTCGACCACATCAAGAAGAACCTGGCGCTCAAGACCCGGAAGCCGAAGCTGAAGGAGGAGGAGCGCAAGCAGCTCGAGATGCGCCGCAAGGCGCTGGCCGCCGAGATCAAGCAGAGGACCGACGACCTCGAGGAGGGCGTGGACCACCTGCGGCACACGCTCGAGGTGATCATGCGCGGCGAGGCGCAGGCCGAGCAGGCGAAGAAGGAGCTCGTCGAGGCCAACCTCCGGCTCGTCGTCTCGATCGCCAAGAAGTACACGAACCGCGGCCTGCAGTTCCTGGACCTCATCCAGGAGGGCAATATCGGCCTGATGAAGGCCGTGGACAAGTTCGAGT
>CAZJBN010000203.1:0-4233 GCA_964543955.1 uncultured Bifidobacteriaceae bacterium | reverse complement strand
GTCGACGAGCGCGCCGCCGCTGTTCCCGGGATTGATGGGGGCATCGGTCTGGATGTAGACCATCGGATCGTCGGCCGCCAGCTGCCGTCCGACCGCGCTCACCACGCCCATCGTCATCGAGTTCTCGAGGCCGAGCGGGCTCCCGAAGGCGAGCACCACCTGCCCGGCGCGCAGGCGATCCGAGTCGCCGAACGCCACGGCGGGCAGTCCCGTTGCGTCGACTTTCAGGACGGCCAGATCGGTTTCCTCGTCGACGCCGACCACCGTCGCCTCGATCGTCCGCCCTCGCGGCCTGACGATGGATCCCTTGCCGGGGATCGGCGGCAGGACGACCTGGATGCGCCGTGCGGCCGAGACGAGATGAAAGTTCGTGACGATGAAGCCCGAGGCCTCGACGACCACGCCCGAGCCGGTGCTGCGCTGGCGTTCGATCAACGTGTCCGATGGTGCGCCGCCCGAAGGATTGGCCAGCGCGTACCCGGACACGTTGATCTGGACCACGCTCGGCCCCACGGTCTCGACGAGCACCTGCAGATCGCGGCTGAACGCCGCGAGCGATCCGGCCTGCGCCGCCGCGGCCGAAGGGAGGAGGAGGCCCGTGGCCACGGCCAGCGGGACCGCGAACAGCGCAGATCGCGTCATGAGTGGAACCCCCGATTCGAGCAGCGTCATCCCGGGAGCCCAACAGCGTAGCAGATTCTAGTACAGTGACTTTCCAATGGCGTCTCTCACGTTTCTCGGTGCCGCCGGCACGGTGACCGGATCCAAATATCTCGTCGAGGTCGACTCGCATCGCTTCTTCGTCGACTACGGCTTGTTCCAGGGGCTCAAGGCACTTCGCGAGCGCAACTGGGCCCCGATGCCCGTCCCGGCCGGCTCGATCGATGCCGTCGTCCTCACCCACGCGCACATCGATCACTCCGGCATGCTGCCTCGGCTGGTGGCCAACGGCTTCTCCGGCCGGATCTTCTGCACGCCGGGCACGGCGGATCTCTGCAAGCTGGTGCTGCCTGACGCGGGACACCTGCAGGAAGAGGACGCGCGCCGCGCCAACCAGGGCCGCTACTCGAAGCACACGCCTGCTCTGCCGCTCTTCACGGAGGCCGATGCGGCCGAAGCGCTGACTCAACTGCAGCCGTTCGGCTTCAACCGCGCGATGCCGGTCGTGCCCGGCATCGAAGCCGAGTTCATCAACGCCGGCCATCTGCTGGGTTCGGCCTTCGCCCGCGTCCGCCGTCAGGACGGCCGGGGAGGGACGGTGCTCTTCGGCGGCGACCTCGGCCGCTACGGCCGGCCCGTGCTGCCGGACCCGCAGCCGGGAATGGAGTGCGATGTCCTTCTCGTCGAGTCCACCTACGGCGACCGCGAGCATCCGCCGGAGGATGACGGCGCCCAACTGCAGCGGATCGTCAAGGAGACGGCGGCGCGTGGCGGCAAGCTCATCATTCCGGCGTTTGCGATCGGCCGCGTCGAAGAGGTGCTGTACTGGCTGAAGAAGCTGGAGGACGAGAAACGGATCCCGGTCCTGCCCGTCTACGTCGACAGTCCCATGGCCGTGAAGGCGCTCGACTACTACCGCGCGCACGCCGGGGAGCTCGATCCCGACGTTCGTCCGACCAGGCGTGACGTCTGCGCGTTCTGCACCGCCCGGTTCGAACCGGTCGAGTCGGCCCGCGAATCGCAGGATGTCGTCGCGCGGCCGGGTCCGGCCATTGTCATCTCGGCGAGCGGCATGGCGACGGGCGGACGCGTTCTCCATCATCTGGCGGACGGCCTGCCCGATCCCGCCAACACGGTGCTCTTCGTCGGCTTCCAGGCGGCCGGTACGCGCGGCCGCCATCTGATCGAAGGCGCAACGCAGGTCAAGATGTTCGGCCGCTACGTGCCGGTCAACGCCAGGGTGGCGAAGCTCAACGCGATGTCCGCACACGCCGATGCCGGCGAGGTCGTTCGCTGGCTGCGGACCTTTCCGAAGGCGCCCGCGACGACCTACCTCGTTCACGGCGAACCGCCCGCGCAGGTGGCGCTCAAGGCACGCATCGAGCGCGAGCTCGGGTGGTCCGTGCGCATCCCCGGGCATGGGGAGAAGGTGGAGCTGCCGTTCTGAGGACGGAAGCCCGGAGGGTGCAGCGTGCAGCGTGCGGCGGAGAGTGCGGAGAGCAGAGTGCGGAGCACGGGACCGATCGATGAGTGAACGGCTGGGCAAGACCGAGACGAGGCCCTACCTGCTCGAACAGGTGGACGATGCCGCGGTGGTGCAGTTGTATGCGGATGGGTTCGCGGCGCTCGACCGGCGTGACAAGGTCCTGGTGTGGCACCTCTATCTCGCGGCGCTTGCCGGGCGGGACATCTACTACGATCAGCGGTACCGCCACAACCTGCCGATGCGGCAGGTCCTCGAAGCCGTGATCACACATCCCGCGGGGACTCCGGCCGGGCACCTTGCCGAGATCGCGCGCTACACGAAACTCTTCTGGCTGAACACCGGTCCGTACAACAACCTGACCGCGCGGAAGTTCGTGTTGAACCTTCCGGCAGCCGACTTCGCGGCGGCTGTCGGCCGCGCGAGCGCCGCCGGGGCGCGGCTGCCCCTTGCGCCAGGCGAGACCGCCGAGGCGCTCGTCGCCCGGTACGCACCGATGTTTTTCGACGCCGCGTTCGAGCCGATGGTCACCAACAAGACGCCGGGAGAGGGGCGCGATCTCCTCGAGTCGAGTGCCAACAACCTCTACGAGGGCGTCTCGATGGCCGACCTCGACGGGTTCGACGAGCGCTACCCCCTCAACTCGCGGCTCGTCAAGCGCGACGGCCGGCTCGAGGAGGAGGTCTACCGGATCGGTGGCCGCTATCACGAGGAGATCTCGCGCATCGTGTCGCACCTGCGCGACGCGGCCCGGGTGGCGCCCGACAGTCTGCGCGCCGCCCTCGAGGCGCTGATCCGTGTCTACGAGACCGGGGAGGACGCCGATCGCGAGCGCTTCGACATCGCGTGGGTCCGGAACCTGGAGTCCACCGTCGACACGATGAACGGGTTCATCGAGGTCTATCTCGACGCACGCGGCATCAAGGGCGCGTGGGAAGGCGTGGTCTACTACACCAACCCCGAGAAGACCGGACAGATCCGGACGCTCGCCGAGCACGCGCAGTGGTTCGAAGACCACCTTCCCGTGGATCCGCGCTTCAGAAAGCCGGTCGTGCAGGGCGTGTCGGCGCGTGCCATCGAGGTCGTCGTCGAGATCGGCGACTCCGGCCCGATCACGCCGATCGGCGTGAACCTGCCGAACGATCAGCGCATCCGCGAGGATCACGGCAGCAAGTCCGTGACGCTGTCGAACGTCCTCGAGGCCTACGACCGTTCACATCCCGACAGCTTCAGGCACGAGTTCGCGTGGGACGACGAGGAAGCGGCGCGCGCGAAGCAGTGGGCGGCGTTCGCGAGCGAGTTGACGACGGAGATCCACGAAGTGCTGGGCCACGGATCGGGACGGATGGCCGAGGGTGTGACGGCTTCGCCGCAGGACGTCCTGAAGGAGCAGTACTCCTCGCTCGAGGAGACACGGGCCGATCTCGTCGCGCTGTACTTCGTGGCGGACCCGTATCTCGCCGCGCTGGGCCTGGTACCACCCGAAGACCAGGCGGAGATCGTGCGGGCCGAGTACGAGGCCTACGCGCGCAACGCGCTCGTGCAGCTTCGGCGCGTGCGCGAGGGGACCTCGCTCGAGGAAGACCACATGCGGAATCGCCAGGCGATCGTGCACTGGCTCATGGCCAACACCACTGCCATCGAGCGGCGCACGCGGGACGGCAAGACCTTCCATGTTGTCACCGATGTGCACGTGTTCCGGGCCGGCGTCGCGGCGCTGCTGGCCGACGTACAGCGGATCAAGTCGGAGGGCGACTACGAGGCCGCGCGGGCCCTCTTCGAGGGCTACGGCGTGCACTTCGATCCGGCGCTGCGTGACGAGGTCGTCGCACGCGTCGATCGCCTGTGCCTGCCGTCGTACACCGGCTTCGTGATGCCGCGTCTCGAGCCCATGACGGACGGGGACGGACAGATCGTGGATGTGGCGATCTCCTATCCGAAAGACCTGACGGTGCAGATGCTTCAATACTCGGGAGATCAAGGTGCCCGGGGTGCCCAGGGTGCCCAGGGTGCTCAAGGTGCCCAGGGTGCTCAAGGTGCCCGGGGTGCCCCAGGTGCCCAGGGTGCGCAGGGTGCGCAGGGTGCCCAGG
>CAZJBN010000202.1:0-4249 GCA_964543955.1 uncultured Bifidobacteriaceae bacterium | reverse complement strand
TGACGAGCTTCGAGCCGATGAGGCCCGTGCCGCCGATGATGACGAGTTTCATGATCGATCTCCTGTTCCGTGTGTGATCTGCTTCACTGTTTCCGACTGTGTACCAGCCCAAGACCACCCAGGGCGCTCACTTGTGACACGCGCCGTCGAAACAGCCACCGCCTGGCTCGCCGGCCGAATCAGTTCAGCTGCTGCACGTGCTCACGGAACGTGGTGGACACGGCGGCGAGCTTGCTGGGTCGCATCAACCACCTGATGTGATCGATGCCATCGGTCGAGACATCGATCGACACGAGCCCGACGACCGTGCCGCCACGCTTGATGAGCGTGCAGGGCTCTCCGTTGGCCTCGAGCCTCGAGAGCGTCACGCCGTGCCAGAAGTGACCCGAGAACGCCGTGATGAACCTGGCGACACGCACGCGGCCGACGACCGGGACACGGGCCGCGCGGACGAGGCCGCCACCGTCCGAGCTCGAGACCACGTCCGCGGCAAGCATGCTTTCGAGTCCGGCAAGATCGCCGAGCCTCGCAGCCGAGATGAACGCATCGAGAAGGCGCCGCTGCTCGTGCGGGCTGACGGGCTGTCTCCGTCCGCTCGACACATGCTCCCGGGCCCTCGTCACGAGCTGGCGGGCATTGGCCTCTTCGATGCGGAGGATGGCCGCGATCTCGCGATAGGGGTGGTTGAACGCCTCTCGAAGCACATATGCGGCGCGCTCGGTCGGCGACAATTTCTCCAGCAGCACGAGGACGGCAAAGCTCAGCGCCTCTCCCCGTTCGGCTCCGAGACGCGGATCGTCGCTGGTGTCGACGGGCTCCGGCAGCCACGGGCCCACATACGTCTCACGGCGTGAGCGTGCGGACTGCAGGACATTGATCGCCAGCCGCGTCACAGTCGTGACGAGGAATGCCTCGGGGCTGCGGACCGTACTGCGGTCCGTCGTCTGCCACCTGAGCCAGACGTCCTGCACGAGGTCCTCCGCCTCGGCCGCACTGCCGAGAATCCGGTAGGCGATACCGAACAGCCGCCGCCGAACCTGCAGGAACGCCGAGAGACCGTCGTCTATCTCACCTTCCGGGGCGCGGTCGTCTGCCGGTTGGATCGCGATGGTCGCCGCCGGGAGATCCCGGGTTGGCGTGTCGAGCGCAGTCATCATGTTGCCTCCTGGTGGATTGCGGCACCCGATCAGCCGGGTCCGCGGATCCTCCAGGCCGTGCAGCCCTTCACCACGGCCTGTTCGTCCACTGCACATGGCAAGGCACGGGCCATCCAGATCGAGCGTAATGGCGGGGTATCGCGCCAGGCCGGCGTCGCGAGCCTTCGCAAGTCACGAAGTTTCGCGAGACTGGGCCTGACGCGTGCACCGGCCGGATCGACCACTCGAGTGGAGGCGGCCGCGTCAGGAGCGGGGGCGGCCGAACTTGTCCTTGTCGACCTTGAGCTGCTTGATCTTGGACTCCAGCGTCGACGCAGGGATGCCGAGCCTTGCGGCTGCGCCACGTGCGCCGGCCACCTTGCCCCCGCTCTCCCTGAGCGCGGTCTCGATCATCGATCGCTCCTGATCGTGCAGCGTCTGAATCAGGGGACCTGAGGCCTCGGCTCCGCCTGGCGTCTGACTCTCCAGCCAGACCTCGTCTATCGAGAACGTGTCGCCGCTGCACAGGATGACCGATCGCTCCACAATGTTCTGCAGCTCGCGAACGTTCCCGGGCCAGGGATAGCGCTCGCAGAGATCCAGCGTGCGCTTCTCGATCGCACGGATGCGCTTGGCCATCTGTTCGGCGAACCGCTTGACGAAGTACTCGACGAGGATGCGGATGTCGTCGCGCCGGTCACGGAGCGGCGGCACGGAGATGGGGAAGACGTTCAGCCTGTAGTAGAGATCGGCCCGGAATGTCCCGTCGGCGATGGCGGCCGGCACATCGCGGTTGGTGGCGGCAATGACTCGAACGTCGACGGGGATCGGACGGCTGCCACCCACGCGCTCGAGCTGTCGCTCCTGCAGCACCCGAAGGAGCGCGAGCTGCGTATCCATGGGCACCTCGCCAATCTCGTCCAGGAAGATGGTGCCGCCGTGCGCCAGCTCGAAGCGGCCGCGGCGCTGCTGAGACGCACCGGTGAAGGCGCCCTTCTCGTGCCCGAAGAGCTCCGAGGCAATCAGGGATGGGGGAATCGCGGCGCAGTTGACGCTGACAAACGCCCGGCCCGCGCGGCGCGAGTGCTTGTGGATGGCACGGGCAATCAGTTCCTTTCCGGTCCCGGTCTCCCCCGTGATCAGAACCGTGGAGTCGGTAGGCGCCACCTTCGAGACATGGGACAGGGTCGCTTTCAGGGCTTTCGATGCGCCGACGATCTCCTCGAACATGAAGGCCTGATCGACCTCTTCGCGCAGGGCCAGGTTCTCCTCCTGGAGCCGGTCCTTCAGGCGTTCGATTTCCGTCAGCGACGATTGCAGCCGCGCCTCGGACTGCTTCAGCTCGTCGATGTCGGTCATCAGGACATACCACCGGATGATCCGTCCCTCGTCATCGCGCAGGGGCACGCCTCGAACCTGGAACCATCGGTAGACACCGTCCGACCGTCGCATGCGGTGTTCGACATCGTAGGCACGGCCGGTCGCCACCGCGTCTCGCCATGCGTCGACCACGGCCGGCAGATCGTCGGGATGCACGGCGTCAGCCGTGCTCCATTCCTTCAGCTCGTCGAGGCTCCGGCCGAAGTACTCATAGGCCTGACGGTTGACGTGCTCGACTTGACCATCGCCGGTCATGGTCGTGATCAGCGCGGGAATGGTATCGACGATGAGCTGATAGCTCGGCTCGCCCGAGTGGAGGGCGGCCTCGGCTCGGGCACGCCGGTCACGGTCCCCGGGTGGGGCTTGGCCGGCTCCGGTCACCTCGCCTCGCTCGCGCCACGCGGCGTCCGTGTCATCCCGATATTCTAGGCGGACCGCCCACGTCCCTCGCGGTCCTTCGCGAGCGCGTGACGAGCCTTCGCGAGTGCCGCGCCGATTCCCCAACAAACGTGGCCGTTTCGTCTGGCGTCCCGCTTGCTGTGTGGTGACACGGACGTCATCGATTCATGCTGAAGATCCGCCGCGTCATCGAGTCCGGCACCGTCGTCCTGGTTGTCAGCGGGCGCATCGGCACGACGGACCTGCCTGAGCTGAGCGAGCTGGTCGGCAGAGAGCAACCTGCCAACCTGGTGCTCGACCTGGCGGAGGTCGGCCTCGTGGATACCGGGGCAGTGAGATTCCTGGTGGAGTGCGAGGCGCAGGGCATCCGGCTCGCCCGGTGCCCCGCGTACGTCCGGGAGTGGATGCGGCGCGAAGAGGAATCGCTTCCCGAAGGCTAGCCGCGGTGTCCTGCACCCTCGTCGGCAATGTCACCGACACCGTCCGGATCGAGACTCTCCGATCGGCCCCACTCATCGTCAACCGGGCCAGCCAGTCTGAAGCCACGCTCGATCGCGCTTTCGGTCTGCGGCCCCGGCTCCTCGAGCTGTTCCCATCCAAGCTTCTGCCACACCGTCATGACTCCACTCCCTTCCGAAGCGCCGGGCAGCCTCGTTCCATCCGCGGCCGCCGCGTCTTGCTCGTCGTCACGACAGACCGCGTGCACAGCGGTGCCGTGACACCTGTCACGGAGCGACGTGGTGTCCGGTCTTCAGGAACGCGCACGTACCATGCTCTCGAGCGCGCCGGGCGCGAACGCATCCACACTGTTCTCAGGGAGACACGAAGATGAGCACGATCACGACAGCGGACGGGACGACGATCTACTACAAGGACTGGGGGACCGGGCCTGCGGTCACTTTCTCCCACGGCTGGCCGCTCAACGCCGACGCGTGGGACCCGCAGATGCACTTCCTCGCACAGAACGGGTTTCGCGTCGTCGCGCACGACCGGCGCGGTCATGGCCGATCCAGCCAGCCGTCGTCGGGCAACGAGATGAACACCTATGCCGACGACCTGGCGGCCGTGATCGAAGCGCTCGACCTGAAGGACGCCACGTTGATCGGCCACTCCACCGGCGGAGGCGAGGTGGCGCGCTACATCGGGCGTCACGGCACCGCGCGCGTGGCCAGGGCGGTGCTGATTGGGGCGGTGCCGCCGATCATGGTGAAGTCGAGCGCGAATCCGGAGGGCACGCCGATCGAGGCGTTCGATGGCGTCAGATCGGCCCTGGTCAAGGATCGATCGCAGTTCTACAAGGAGTTCGCGGTCATGTTCTTTGGCGCAAACCGTCC
>CAZJBN010000201.1:0-4252 GCA_964543955.1 uncultured Bifidobacteriaceae bacterium | reverse complement strand
CAAATCTGGTCACACCTTCCGGCGACCGCTGCAAATCATTCGAGAATCAGCACTTCCGATGCTCTCCGGGGCCTGCCTTGGGCGCAGGGGGTCACTGGACTGGCCGCCGCCCGCGATCTCAGCCGATCCTGATCACGCTTTGCGGCTGAGGCCGTTCGAGGGCGGATGTTGCCCCTCGCCGTCGGCAAATGAAGCTCCTCGTCGAGAACGCCTGTCGCCTGCACTAGCGGCGTTGCAAACCGAAGCTGCGCTCGATGCTATCCACATACGAACGCTGGGCCCCGTATTCGTAGCCGTTAGCCCAAGGGAATCGCGGGGACGGTGACGCTGGACGGCGCGAGCCCGATCGCGTTGTTCGAGCGGTGCTCTCGGGAGGGCAGCGCGGGGGTTTGCATCGCTCCCTGAACATGAATCGCTGGCGTCTCAGGGGTCCGGCAGGTAGATGACCGTGGCCACGTTGACGAGCCGGTAGGCTTCATCGACAACACTGACGTTGTAGACCGGTATTCCCTGGTGCTCATAGCGGCCGAAGCCCGCGTGAACATGTCCACAAATGACGAGCCGTGGTCGCACTCGTTCGATCGCGGCGAGCAACTCGCGGCTTCCGATGTGTTCGACGCGGCCAGAGTCTCCAGGCTGAACGTGCGGTCGCCGTGGTACAGCGGCGGCTGATGTGACACGAGGATGTCGATGCCCTCCGGAATCGCCGCGTAGATGGGATCGAGCTCGCTCGGCGTCTTCATGAACGCCCAGCGCATGAATCTGTTCGACCATGGCGTCGCCCAGATCGACATGTGTCCGCTCGTCCTGCCGGAGCACGGTATCGTGGTTGCCTCGTCCACGAGGTTCTGAAGGTTCGTGGAGCGCGAGCGTGCCGACGAGTCCGCGCGAAAGCTGCAGGCCTGCCCACACCAGTCGTGGTTCCCCCATGTGAGGAGCTTGTGCGTGGCCGGCGCAGCCGCCAGCCATGGCCGGACCTTCCGATCGAACCATGCCTGCTGCTGATGGGGATGGTGCAGCGCCATAAACGGCCCGAAGCGGTCCGGGCACACGTCACCGGCCACGATCACAAGATCGCACGGCGGGATCTCCGGAAGGAACCCGTGCTGGTCGCTGAGGGCAACGATTCGCATGTCTCAGTCTCAACATCGAGTGTCTCATCGTCGCCGGCCCAAGCGGCCAGCCCTCGGAGTGTGCCGGGCGTCGCCATGCGCTGCCAATGCGCGGATGACGTTGACGACCACGAGTCCGGCATTCGCGTGCACACCGCATCACACGACATCCTCCCCAGGACACCTCGACTCAACGTCGAGAGGTTGCCATGGAACCGAGAGATGTCATCCCGCCCGTCGATGTCGCAGGGGACTGGCGGCGTATCGGAAGGTGTACCCTCGCTAAGGCTGGCCCGGAATCGAGATGCCCGGGTGGAGGTGTTCCTTGTCCATCGTGAACGCCTACACCTTGTGAGCGGGCGGCGGCAGATGAATGACGTCATCACCGCCAGCCGCGGCGATGCCGCCGTCGAACGTCACGAGCTTTCCGCCGTGGCGACGGGCCAGGCCGAGCACGTACCGGTCGGTATTCGCCTACTGGGCCGATCCCTCATGCCACGCCGCGAGTTGGTCGCGCCGGCCATGAAGGACGCGAGCGATCAGCACTTGATCTTCGACACGGTAGTAGATCACGTGGCTCTCGACCGGAAACGAGCGGACGTCCTGCCCGAACTCCGGGCGGAGTCGTCCGATGCGCGGCTGTTCTGTCAGGAGGTCGAGTCTCTGAACGATCGCGTCGATCAACCGATCCGCTGTCTCGACGCTCGCGTCGGCCGCAACAGATAGCCACGTCTCCAGCAGATCCTGCTCGGCAAGATCTGACAGCCGGTATTGCATCAGCGTTTCTTGGAGCGGGCCGAGCGGCCTTCGGCCTTGATGCGCTCGGCAAGCGCGCGGCCGGTGGCCTTGTCACAGGTGCTGCCCTGGCCGCGCGAGAGCTGATCGAAGCCGGCCTGAACGTCCGCCCGGAGCCGCTCCCGCTCGCGATCGCGTTCGTTCAGCAGACGCAGGGCTTCGCGAACGACCTCACTGGCCGTCTGATAGAAGCCGCTCTTGACCTTGTCGTTGACGAGCTGCTCGAGCTCCGGGGTGAGGGACACATTCATCGTCTGATTGCCTCTGGAGCCCACGGTACGAGCCATATCCATTTATGTCAAGATTTGACATCGACTTGGACTCGGCTCCGGCGCCCGGGGCCCAGATTCCTCAGCGTCCCATCGGGTCGTAGCGCAGGAACCGCTCCACGGCGTCGAGCCACCGCGCGAGCTCGGCCGCCGTCGGAGCCAGCTCGTACACCTGGTGATGGCATGCCCGACTCAATCCATGCCACGCGTGACGCACCTCGCTCACGAGCTCCTGGTTCGGCACGTAAGCACCGAGGCACAGCAGCTGTGCGTGGCGGGACGCATCTCTCACGGGGCGAGCCACCGCGCTCCAGAGATCGTCCAGCCCCTGCTCCAGCCCCTGGCGTCCCAGGAGCGCCACGGCCCTCGGCCAGATTCCGGCAAGCTCCTGCGGACTGGCAGCGCCGCTCATTGCGTCACGCTCGTGCGTACTCGGACGATCGAATGAGCCTTCGCCGATCAAGGCTCGGGCCGCGGAGGTCAGCTCGAGCGCCGTCACTGGAGCTTTCCGATCTGCCCTGCCAGGAGCTCGGCATCGCGCGTGAGTCGTTCGAGGCCGCCGTCGTAGCTGCCATGCGACCCCTCGTTCAGCGCGCGGAACACGGCCTCGGATCCACTCCACCTGTTGTTCAATCCCCGCCCCACCTCACCCGCCTTCGACACATCGTCGAACAGCGCCAGCGCGAGGCGCTTTCTCAGCGTATCGGCCTCGTCCAACCGGGCTTCGATCTCGTGATGCATCTGGCCCGCGTTGAGCCGGCGGCGCCGAACCGCGTCGATGCACCCCGCTTCGACGCCGGAGCGGCAGAAGCCCGGGACCAGGCGCTGCTGCACATCCACCGGCAGATCCTCGGTCCTCACGATCGCCATCGCATCGTCGAAGTGGCGCCTGACGGGCGATTTCAGCTCCCGTACTTCGACCACCGATTGCGGGCGTCGCGTCACCTCGATCACCCGCGCCGGCAGCAGCAGATGACGGAGCGCCTCGGGGAGGCGATCGTCGTGGGTGAACACCACGACCTGCCGCGTCCGCGCAGCTTCGTGGAGCGCCCGGGCCAGACCGTCCACGCGTGACGGATCCATGGACTGCACCGGGTCGTCGATCACCATGAAGCGGAACGGGCTTTCGGGCAGCGATGCACGCGGCATGAACAGGCTGAGCGCCAGGGCGTTGAGCTCGCCCTGACTCATCACGCCGAGAGCCGCCCCGGCGACGCCGTCCACGGTGACGTCGAGCGCCACGCTCCGCTGGTTCGCGGTGCCCTTGAGCGCCACGTCCTCCAATTCGACGTTGCTCTGCTGCCGGAGCTGGCGCCAGATTGCCTTCGCGCGATCCGCGATCGGCCGGAATCGCTCGGCGCGCATGTCGGCCTGCACATCCCTGAACCACGCTTCGGCCTTCTTCAGCTGACTAACCTGCGCGTTCGTAGCCGAAGCGGCAAGCGCCTGCGGCACCCAGTCGCGGAGCTCGATGGCCATGGGCCGCCAGAGGTCCTCGCGCCGTTTCAGATCGTCGAGCACCTCGGTGCGCAGCGTCTCGAGAGCGGTGGCGACACTGTCCACGCCTTGCTCGAGGTGTGCGGCCAGGGCGAGCGGATCCGCGATCGAAGCGCCGCCGTTCCACTGCGACAATGCGGCCAGCGCCAGCGCGGCAGATGCGATGCCCCTATCGGCCAACGGCTCGATGCGCGCGGTCGACACGCGCAGCATCGCCTGCGCGGCGGAAGCGGCGCGCTCCAGGCGCGTGTGCGCACGGTCCGCGGCGTCGGCTTGCGACCTGAGGTCAGCCAGCGCCGTCGTCGTCTCCTCGCGCCACGTTGCGCCGAGGACGCCGGACGTCCCGCAGACCGGACAGTCCGCTTGGCGCGACGGGACTTCCCTCGACTGCGCTCCTGACAAGTCGGTCCCGTCGCGCGCCACGTGGAGCGCGTGATACCGAAGCGCCTGATCCAGCAGCTGCGCCAGCGTGCGTGCGCGACCGGCATCGGTGCCCCGGCTCTGCTCGACCGCGGCTGCGGCCTCGCGCAGCTCGCGAGCTGCGGACGCGACGGCCTCGCGTGAGGGGCCCTGGACGTG
>CAZJBN010000200.1:3404-4449 GCA_964543955.1 uncultured Bifidobacteriaceae bacterium | reverse complement strand
CGGCGAAGCGGCTGATCGACATGCGCCACTGCTGCTTGAAGAGCAGCAGGATGGCGGAGATGAGCGTGCCCGCGTGGCCGATGCCGATCCACCACACGAAGTTCACGATGGGGAAGGCCCAGCCGACCGGGATGTTGGTGCCCCAGATGCCGACGCCCTTCAGCACCAGGTAGCCGAGCGAGATCTGGAGGAGCATCAGCAGCGAGAACCCGATCAGGAAGCCGAAGACCCAGCCGAAGGGCGTTCGCCTGGCCAGCGGGATCTGCGAGACGGCCTCGGTCACCGTCTCGAAGTCGTGCCCCGGTGCGATGACCGGTGGCAGCCCTGGTGTCAGGACCGCCGTGGACGCCGCTTGTGCGTGAACGTTGTTCGCCATCAGTGTTGACCCGCCGCGCCGTGATCGTCCGTCGTCTCGTGGTGGCCGCCCACGCCGGGAAGCGATGGCAGCTCCGGATTCGGATTCCGCACCTGTGCCAGGTACGTGGTGCGCGGGCGCGTGTTGAGCTCGGCCAGCGCCGAATAGTTGAGCGGGCCGGCCTTGAGCTTCGCCACCCGGCTCTCGGGATCGTTGATGTTGCCGAAGACGATGGCGTCGGCCGCGCAGGCCGACTGGCACGCCGTCAGCACTTCGCCGTCGCGGATCGACCGCTCCTCGCGCTTGGCCGCGATGCGCGCGGCGTTGATGCGCTGCACGCAGTAAGTGCACTTCTCCATGACGCCGCGGCTGCGGACGGTCACGTCAGGATTGCGCTGCAGCTTGAACTGCGGCGTCGTCCAGTCCTGGTAGAGAAAGAAGTTGAAGCGCCGCACCTTGTACGGGCAGTTGTTCGAGCAGTACCGCGTGCCGACGCAGCGGTTGTAGACCATGTCGTTCAGGCCTTCGGCGCTGTGCACGGTCGCCGCCACGGGGCAGACCACCTCGCAGGGCGCGTTCTCGCACTGCTGGCAGGGCATCGGCTGGAAGTAGGTGTCGGGGTTATCGAGGCCGCCCACGTAGTAGCGGTCCACGCGGAGCCAGTGCATCTCGCGGTTCCGCTCGACCTGC
>CAZJBN010000200.1:0-3394 GCA_964543955.1 uncultured Bifidobacteriaceae bacterium | reverse complement strand
CCGGGATGTTGTTCTCGGCCACGCAGGCCACGACGCACGCGCTGCAGCCCGTGCAGGCGTTCATGTCGATCGCCATGCCCCACTGGTAGCCCGTGAACTCGCGGTGGGGCATCAGCGTGATGCTCCGGTCGATCGTGAGGTGCTCCATCTCGTGAGCGAAGGTCGGATTGGCCTTGAACTCCTCGAGATGCGCCGAGCGCACGACGTTGCGGCCTTCGAGCGTCCAGTGATCCTGCGTGCTCACGAGCGTGTAGTGGTCGCCGGTCACCCGCACTTCGGCGGCGCCAAACGACGGCGCCGTCGACCCGCGCAGGACGAACCCGTTGAACCCGGCGCCATTGCCCACCCGGCCGGCGCGCATGCGCCCGTAGCCCATGGGGATCGTCAGCGATTCCGGTGCGTGGCCGGGCGACACCCATGCCGCCACGCGCAACAGCCGGCCGTCGTGCCGCACTTCGAGGATGTCGCCGTTCTCGATGCCGAGCGACTCGGCCATGGCCGGCCCGACGAGGGCGGCGTTGTCCCAGGTCAGCTTCGTCATCGGCTTCGGCGTTTCCTGCAGCCAGCCGTTGTTGGCGAATCGCCCGTCGTAGATCGTCGCGTCGCGGCGGAAGTTGACCTCGACGCCGTTCACGGCCGGCACGGCCGGCGCGCGCGACGCCCAGTCGCCGGCAAGCGACACGGGCCTGGGAGCAAACGCGGTTCCGCCGATCACGCCGTCGTGCAGCCAACCTCCCGCCGGGTGCCGGAGCGTTCGAGCCGGCATGGCGGCAGTGGCTGCCCAGTACTCGCGGACGATGTCGTAGCCCCTCCGGTCGGGACGCTCGGTCAGCGAGGCCAGCACTTCGTGCGAGGAGTGCCCGCCGTAGAGCGGCTGGATGAGCGGCTGCACGATGGACGCGGTGCCGTCCACGGTGCGAGCGTCGCTCCACGCCTCGAGATAGTGCGCCGCCGGCAGGTGCCAGTGGCAGAGCACCGCGGTCTCGTCGAGAAACAGTCCCGAGTGCACGCGCAGGGGCACCTTCGCGAGCGCCTCGCTGAAGTTGAGGTCCGCCGGCGCGGTGTACACCGGGTTGGACTCGCCAATCATCAGCAGCATCTGCACGCGGCCGGCATCGATGTCGGTGACCAGCGTCCGGAAGTCGGCGACCTGATCGGTCGGGACCGCTTCGGGCGTCGGCAGATACACGACGGTCTCACCGGCATTGCCAAGCGCGGCGTTGATGGCGTGGGCGATGGCATGCACGGACGCCGGCTGGCTGTCGCCCACCATGACAGCGGACCGTCCGCGGTGCGCGGTGAGATCCCTGGCCAGCGCCTCGACGATGGCCTCGGTCCCCGCAGGCGCGGCGCCCGTGACATCGGCAACACCGACGCGAGCGGCCAGCGCGCGCGCAAAGGCGTCGACGCGGTGTGCCGCGAGCGGCACGTGGTGATCGGAGCGCCCTCCCGTGACCGAGTGCGCGGGCTCGACGACGTACAGGCGGCTCGGCGTGGCCGCGGTGCCTTCGATCCGGCGGCGTGAGGCGTACTGACGCGCGTAGCGCAGGTTGAACGGGCCGTCGGAGGCGAGGAAGTCCGCGTCGAGCGACACGACGACGTCGGCCTTCGTCAGGTCGTAGAGCGGTTCGACCGCTTCACCGAACGCGATGCGCGAGCCGGCACGCGCCTGGTCGCGAGACATCGCATCCCACTGGATCCACTTCGCTTCGGGATAGAGCGCCAGGACGTCGCGAATCTGCGCCGCGAGAGTCGGCGAATCGACGGTTTCGGTCAGGATGCGGAGGCCGGCACCCCTGGAGGTGCTCTGGCCCGAGAGCGCCGACTTCATCGCCGTCAGAAACGCGCTCCAGGGCCGGATCTCGCCGAACTGGAGCACCGACTGCGAGCGGTCGGGATCGTACAGCGTGAGGACGGAGGCCTGCGCGTAGAGGTCCGTCGCGCCGTGGCTGCCGGGGTGATCGGGGTTGCCCTCGATCTTCGTCGGCCGGCCCTCGTGGCTCTCGACGAGCAGGCCCGTGGCGACACCGCCGAGCGACATCGCCGTGGCGAAGAAGAGCGGCCGTCCCGGGATCAGCTCTTCGGGCTGCCGCACGAAGGGAACGATGAGCTCGTTCGGCTGAACGGTGCAGGCCGTCGCGCCCGCAAGCGCGATCGAGGCGCCCATGAGCTTGAGGAATCCGCGGCGTCCTACCGGATCGGTCCACTCCGACGCGCTCGCCGGGAACTCGCGATGCAGGAACTCCTGGAACTCCGGCGTTTCGGCGACCGACTCGAGACTGCGCCAGTACTGCGGACCACCCCTGGCTTCGAGCCGCGCGCGGATGGCCTTGATATCGAGGGACTCTGTACTCATCGGTGGCACACCGAGCAGCTGGTCATGTGTTCGACGCCAGCGATGTTGTATTCCTTCACGAGCTGGGGGCCGAGCACGGCCTGCGCCACGGCCGGCTGGTAGCCCATCGTCGTGATCTGGTCACGCGGCCGCACGAACCTGGACGGATCGCGGTGGCAGTCGAGGCACCATTCCATCTGCAGCGATGCCTTCTGGATCATGAGCGGCATGCGATCGACGCGGCCGTGACAGGTCTCGCAGCCGACGCCCTGCTTCACGTGAATGCTGTGGTTGAAGTAGACGAAGTCCGCCAGGTCGTGCACGCGCACCCACTGGAGCGGCGTGTCGTCGCGGAAGCTGGCGCGCACGGGTTCGAGATACGGGCTCGTGGACCAGATCTGCGAGTGGCAGTTGATACAGGTCTTGGTGGGCGGGATGCCGGCCGACGCGGACACCTCGACCGAGGTGTGACAGTAACGGCAGTCGATGCCGATGCCGCCGGCGTGATGCTGGTGCGAGAACTGCACCGGCTGTTCGATGAACTGGTTGGCCGCGGTCACGAAGTCCGAGCGTTGAAGGGTGAGGACGATCCACCCGGCTCCGAGCAACGTGAACAACACGACGATGATGCTGGCTCGAGACCAGGCGTTGGCGCTCTTCGGGAATACCTGCGACATGTCCCCTGCACACCCCCCGCGGCAAGACGAAGCACTGTACTCCGAGTAACTCCGCCGGGCGATATTGTGAAAATTTTCGCAAGCCGAGTTTTATCACAGTCTTGTCAGGCCATTCAAGGAACCATCCGCCCGCATACGACGTCTTCTCCAGGCTTCGGCACGGCCGGGTCGCGGAGCGTTGCCGCCCTCGATGGGTCAAAGAACCCACAGGTTGTGCTTGGGCAGAAGCCCAACCCCTATGGCTGGGTTGGTTGTTGCGACGCCTTCGACCCCTCGCCAGGCACCGTCTCCCAGGTGTAGGCCCGGCCGTGAATCCACTTCTCGAACCACTCCATCTCGATCTGCCGCTGCTTGAAGTTCGTCGCCTGGTATTGCACTGCGA
>CAZJBN010000199.1:0-4497 GCA_964543955.1 uncultured Bifidobacteriaceae bacterium | reverse complement strand
CCGGCAGATCGTGAACCGACATCCGCGCGAAGACCTCTTCCTGAAGCAGCCGGACCGCGTCGGATGGCGCCAATCGATACTCGGGCGGCAGGCGTGTCGCCACCGAATAGACCTCCAGGCAGCAATGCCACGCGGTGGCGGCCGTCACGGTGCGTTCGGCCACCGCGTGCATGGCCTGCTGCGCGGGACCGCTCGGCGGACCGAAGTCGACGAGGCCCGCGAGCAGCACGCTCGTGTCGAGGAAGACGGGCCGTCGCAGGGCGGTCGACGAGGCGCCGGGGATCACGGCCACCGGTTGCGCTCCTCCTCGACGAGCGCTGCGACGTCCACGGCTGGTCGATCGTCAGGGCGAACCGTCGGCCGGGCGACCAGGCGCTTCCCGACGCGGACGAGCTGCGGCCCCGCCGCCACGCGCTCCAGCCGAATCCCGACCTCGTCCACCGTGACCTCGAGCGTCGTGCCCGGCTCGAGGCCCAGGCGCTCGCGGACCGCTGCCGGGATCACCAGTCGACCTGCCTTATCGATGGTGGTTCTCATGGCGTTGAATCTACCATTGGTGCTCCAGTCGCGGTATCGGAAGATGCGATCGGGAGAAGCCTTGACGCCGCGCGATGGTTTCGCTACATTTTCGCCTTCCCTGGAGGAGTCAACATGAACGCCGACCAAGCCACGTTCCTGGCCGACCAGCACGCCCGTCTGTGGGAGACCGAGTTTCCCGCCACCATCGCGGTCCTCGAGGCCGTGCCCGACAAGAGCCGCGACTACAAGCCGGACGCGAAGTCGCGCAGCGCCTGGCAGCTCGTGACGCACATCGCCACCTCCGACGTCTGGTTCGTCGACTGCGTGATCAACAACAAGTTCGCCTTCGATCAGGCGAAGGCCAAGGCGTTCGAGGATGGCTTCGGCACGGTCGCCGACGTGCTGGCGTTCTACAAGAAGGAGCTTCCGGCCCGGTTGAAGGCCGCGCGCGAGGTGAACGGCGACCAGCTGGCGGCGGACCTGGACTTCTTCGGCATGATGAAGCGTCCGGGCGCGGCCTGGATCGGGTTTGCCTGCAATCATTCGATCCACCACCGCGGGCAGCTTGCGGCCTACCTTCGATCGATGGGCGCCAGGGTCCCGGCCATCTACGGATCGAGCGCCGACACGGAGTAGTAGGATGGGGGTTCCAGCGGTTTTCACGAACGAAAGGATCGCCCGATGGCACGCCAGACCAAGGTCGGCCGCAACGACCCCTGCTCCTGCGGCAGCGGGAAGAAGTTCAAGCACTGCTGCGCCACGAAGCCGGCCAACCTCTGGAGCGGCCGGATCCTGATGGCGATTGTCGGCACGCTGATCGCTGGCGGGCTCGTCGCGGGCGTGACGTCGTTGACGCGTCAGTCGTCGGCGCGTCAGTCGTCGACGACGACGGGGCCGGCGCCAGGCCAGGTCTGGTCTCCGGAGCACGGCCACTATCACTAGCCCTGAGCGAAGGCCCGAGCATCGATCCTGAGTCGAGGCCCGGGCCAGCCTCCCCCGTTCGAATCGAGAAGTGAGCTCATCACATGAGAGCAAGTCGCCTGCCTGCGGCGTGGGGTGTTGCGTGTGCGCTTCTGATCGTCGGTACCGCTGGGGCGCAAACCAAGCCGGCGGCGCCCGCGGTCAAGCCGCCCGCGAACGCGGTGATCATCGAGTCCACCTACTGGAGGCTCGCTCGGCTCGGCGACGACAAGGTGTCGTTCCCTGCGAGTCCGCGGGAGCCGCACCTGATCTTCGAGGCCGGTGGCCGCGTGTCGGGAGCCGATGGCTGCAACACGCTGCGGGGCTTGTACGATCTCTCGGGAACCAACATCAAGATCGGCCCGCTCGTCGCCACGCGAATGGTGTGCGAAGACGCGAAGGGACTGGACGCACGATTCCGAGAAGCCGTCGGCGCGGCAACCACTGTCAAGGTGAGCCCGACGACGCTGGATCTTCTCGATCCCACCGGGACCGTACTCGCGAGCTTCACGGCGCGGTCCAATTGATCCGGGGAGCGTCGTGCCGGGCCTGATCCCGCTCTCCGTCCTCGATCTCGCGCCAGTCGTCAAGGGTGCGACACCCGCCGACGCCTTCCGCAACACGCTCGACCTGGCGCGGCACGCCGAACGCTGGGGCTATCGGCGATTCTGGCTGGCCGAGCATCACAACATGTCCGGCATTGCCAGTTCGGCGACCGCGGTGCTGATTGGCCACGTCGCCGCGGGCACGACGACCATTCGCGTGGGATCGGGCGGCGTCATGCTGCCGAACCACGCGCCGCTCATCATTGCCGAGCAGTTCGGCACGCTCGAGTCCCTGTACCCGGGACGCATCGACCTCGGACTCGGTCGGGCGCCCGGCACCGATCAGTTGACGGCTCGCGCGCTCAGGCGCGATCCGATGGCAAGCGCGGAGGCGTTTCCGCAGGACGTCCTCGAACTGCAGGCGTACTTCGCGCCGGCCCGTCCGGGTCAGGCGATCCGCGCCGTACCCGGGGCCGGCCTCGACGTGCCAATCTGGCTGCTCGGATCGAGCCTGTACAGCGCCGAGCTCGCGGCGCAACTGGGCCTTCCGTTTGCCTTCGCCTCGCACTTCGCGCCGGACTATCTGCTCGAGGCGCTCGAGGTCTATCGACGGACGTTCCGGTCCTCGCGATCACTCGACCGGCCATATGCGATGCCCGCGCTCAACACGATCGCGGCGGACTCAGACGATGAGGCCCGGCGTCTGTTCAAGTCCGCGCAGCAGCAGTTCATCAACCTGCGCCGTGGCGTGCCGGGCCGGCTGCAGTCGCCCGACGAGGTGAACGACGCCGAGTGGACGGCCGACGACCGGCTCACCCTCGGACGCGTGCTGCGCTATGCGGTGGTCGGGTCGATGGAGACGGTTCGGCAGGGCCTCGAGGCGTTTGCCGCGCTCACGAATGCCGACGAGATCATGGTGACCTCGCAGATCTTCGATCACAGGGCCCGGCTGCGATCGTTCGAGCTGGTGGCCGAAGCACGGAAGGCCACCACCCGGGCTGGATGATGGCCTTCCGAGGCTCGCCGGAGGCACCCGGGCGAGCCAACCCGATGACTGTGGAGGCCGCTACCGCGCTTCTGCCTCGAGATAGTCCGCGAGCTTGACGAACGGGTCGAAGCCGAGCACCCGCCGCCAATCGCCGACGAAGTTCGACAGCGCGTTGATGTCGTAGTAGTAGCGTCGGCCGTCGCGGTCGTCCACGATGTACTCGACGCCGCCCACCTCGATGTCCGCTGCCCTCGTGATCCGTTCCACATCGGCAATCGCATCTGCCGGCGGGGTGCACGACTCGACGCGGATGTTGTTCCTCGGCGCATCGGACGCGCATCCTGCGCGCTCGAGCGCCACGCCGTCAGTGGACTGGCAGATGTCTGCAGGGCACAGGTTGAAGCTCTCGCCCGCGCTGGAGACGTTGATCGCATAGAGGTACTCGCCCCCGAGCACCTCCACGCGCGTGATGTGTCCTCCACGCGCGGGAACGAGCTCCTGCACGAGCGCCGTCTGGTCGATCCCGAGCTGCACGCGGCCTTCGGCCACCGCCCGCTCGAGGTCCTCGGGCCGGTCGAATCGCACGATGCCCGCGCCGCTGCCGCCGACATTGGCCTTGACGACAATGGGAAAGCGCAGGCCGGCTGCGGCCTCGGGCGCCTCCGAGGCGTGGTTGATGACGCGCGCGGCCGGAAACGGAAGCCCGAGCGACTTGAGCAGCGACAGCTGCAGCGCCTTGGAGGTCTCGATCCGGTACGCCGTCAGCCCATTGACGACGCGCACGCCGAGCTGCTCGAGGTGAGCGAGGTAGTTGAGCGTGTAGAGGATGCCGTGGCCGTGGCCGCGCAGGTACGCCGACGGGCTCATGCGGTTGAAGACCAGCCCGAACTGGCTCCCATCGCCGTTCGTGACGTCGTAGGCATGACTTGTCGCGTCCACGCGGGCGTAGGGCGTGCCACGCCGGTCCAGCTCGGCAAAGAGCGGCCGGAACCAGTCGGGGTGCTCATGGTAGATGCCAATCGGTCGTTCGCTCATGTTCGCCACCTGTACGGAGTCGAGAACCTCCGCGGTTGAAGCCGCTCGCTCAGAACCCTTCGTGCTTTGAACCTACGCGCTTTGAACCCCCGTGCTTTGAACCCCCGTGCTTTGAACCCCCGTGCTTTGAACCTGCGTGCTTTGAACCTGCGTGCTTGAACCTGCGTGCTTTGAACCTGCGTGCCAACTCTGGAGGCGCGAGAGGGACTCGAACCCTCGAATAGCGGCTTTGCAGGCCGCCGCGTTTGCCACTTCGCCACCGCGCCATGTAACGGAACCCGCCGTGCTTCGAACCTCCGTGCTTCGAACCTCCGTGCTTCGAACCTCCGTGCTTCGAACCTCCGTGCTTTGAACCTCCGTGCTTTGAACCTTCGTGCTTTGAACCCCCGTGCTTCGAACCCCCGTGCTTCGAACCCCCGTGCTTCGAACCCCCGTGCTTCGAACCCCCGT
>CAZJBN010000198.1:0-4497 GCA_964543955.1 uncultured Bifidobacteriaceae bacterium | reverse complement strand
GGATGAGGCCCATCGCCACGCCGGCCACCGGCGCCTTGATGGGCACGCCCGCGTCCATCATGGCCAGCGAGCCGCCGCAGACCGACGCCATCGACGAGCTGCCGTTCGACTCCAGGATGTCCGAGACAATGCGGACGGTGTAGGGGAACTGCTCTTCGGCGGGGACCACGGGCGCGAGCGATCGTTCGGCAAGGGCGCCGTGGCCGACTTCGCGGCGGCCGGGGCCGCGCAGGAACTGCACTTCGCCGACCGAGAAGGGCGGGAAGTTGTAGTGCAGCATGAACCGCTTGTAGTACTCGCCGTCCACATGCTCGATCTTCTGCTGGTCGTCGGCCGTGCCGAGCGTGGCGCTGACGAGCGCCTGGGTCTCGCCGCGCGTGAAGACCACCGAGCCGTGCACGCGGGGCAGGACGCTCGTTTCGATCGTGATCGGGCGGATCTCGTCGAACCTGCGGCCATCCAGCCGGACGTTGCGCTCGAGGATCTCGTCGCGGAGGACCTTCTCCTGCAGATCGTGGAAGATGCCCTTGACGGCGCCCTTCTTCGCGGCCAGCTCCTCGGCGGGGATCGATGCGAGGAGCTCGTCGAGCACCACGTCCACCTGGGCGTAGTTCTCGAGCTTCGTCCTGATGCGCATCGCGTCGGTCAGCGGACCGAGCACCCTGGCGGCCACGTCGGCGCGAAGCGCCTCGTCCACCGTGACGACCGGTTTGGGCAGCTTGGATTTGCCGGCGTCCTTCGCGAGCGCGTCGATGCTGTCGCAGATGGCCTTGATCGCCTCGTGAGCCTTGTCGAGGGCCGTGATGGCCTCGTCCTCTGTCACTTCCTTCGCGCCGGCCTCGACCATCACGATGCCGTCGCGGCTGCCGGCGACGACCAGGTCCAGACGGCTCTGCTTCCGCTGCTCGTAGCTCGGGTTGATGATGTACTCGCCCTCGATGAGGCCGACGCGGACGCCCGCGATCGTCTTCTCGAAAGGGATCTCCGAGAGGGCGAGCGCGGCCGAAGCGCCCGTGATGGCGAGCACGTCGCCGTCGTAGTCGTTGTCGGCCGAGATCACGAACGCGATGACCTGCGTCTCGTTGCGCCAGCCGGTCGGGAAGAGCGGGCGGATGGGCCGGTCGATGACGCGGCTCGTCAACACTTCCTTCTCGGTCGCCTTGCCCTCGCGCTTGAAGAAGCCACCCGGGATGCGCCCCGAGGCGTAGGCGTACTCACGGTAGTCCACCGTGAGCGGGAGAAAATCGATGCCCTCTCGCGGGCTGCCCGAGTGGCAGGCCGTGACGAGCACCATCGAGTCGCCCATGCGCACGATCACGGAGCCGTGAGCCTGCCTGGCCCACTTGCCCGTCTCGATCGTCAGCGGGCGACCGCCGAGAGAAACCTCACTTTTGTGCATACAAACCCTTTGAAGTTCAAAGTTCAAGGTTCAAGAATTCAAAGCTCACAGTTCAAAGTTCAAGATCCAAAAGGGGTTCGAAAGCTTGGGGTCGAACGCGAACCGGATCGCTCTGATCCATTGAACTTTGAACTCTTGAACGCTGAACTCTTGAACTTTTGAACTCTGAACTTTGAACTCTTGACTCTATTTCCTGATGCCGAGGCGCTTGATGAGCTCGGCGTAGCGATCGGCGTCCTTGGACTTGAGATAGTCGAGCAGCCGCCGGCGCTGGCCGACGAGCTTCAGCAATCCGCGCCGCGAGTGGTGGTCCTTTGCGTGCGACTTGAAATGCTCGGTGAGGTAGGTGATGCGCTCGCTGAGCAGAGCCACCTGCACTTCCGGGGAGCCGGTATCGCTGGGGTGGGTCTTGTACTCGCCGATGAGGGCAACCTTCTTGTCTTTCGTCAGTGCCACGATGCCTCCACGAACGGCCCAGATGCGGGCATGCCGCTCCGGTCCGCCGTATGTGACGATCCGACGGATCGTCGAGAATCCTCAATCGTAACGCAAAACGACGGGTCAGCGCAAAACGACGGACGGGTGCAGGACCCCGCGGACCTTGCCGGGAACGGCCAGGGCCACGAGTCCGCCATCCGGCGCGAGGAGCCGGACGAGCGCACCGCCATCGCCCGAGAGGGCCGTCCAGAGCGTTGGATCCCCGCCCACCAGGTCGCGCCCGTGGCCGACGGCCGCGACATCCGCCTCGGTCAGCCGCAGGGCGGGCCGGTCGGGCAGGAGATCTGCCAGGGGTATCAGCCGTGCCAGGAGGTCGTCGCGGGCCCCTGTCACCAGGGCGTGAGACCCCACGGCGTTGGCCAGCGTGAAGGCCCCGGACGCCGTCCGGCGAAGCCCCTCGAGCGCGGCGCCCATGCCGAGCGCCATGCCGAGGTCGTACGCGAGCGACCGGACGTAGAAGCCGGCCGATACCGTCATGGAGAGGCGTGCCGTCGTGCCGTCGAACGAGGCCAACGTCAGGGCACGCACCTCCACGGCGACCGGCGCCAGCTCGACCGGCACCTGCCGCCGGGCCATGGCGTAGGCTCGCTCGCCGCGCACCTTCTTGGCCGAGAAGGGCGGCGGCCGCTGCGCGAAGGCCCCGCGAAACCGTGCGAGCGCGGCTTCGATCGCCTCGGCCGTGGGCCGGTCGGCGGATTCGCGCTGCACTTCGCCAGTGACATCGTACGTGTCGGTGACCACGCCGAACCTGACGGCGGCGTCGTACTGCTTCTCGTCGCTCGTGAGGTACGGCGCCAGCCGCGTCGCCACGCCCACGGCCAGCACGAGAACACCGGTGGCCATCGGATCCAGCGTTCCACAGTGGCCGACACGACGCTCGCCGAGCGCGCGGCGCGCCATCTGCACGATGTCGTGGGACGTCGGCCCGGACGCCTTGTCGACGACCAGGACGCCCGAAATGACGCCTGGCACCTTTTTCGTCGAGGTCATCCGGAAAGGGAACCGGGTGTCTTGACGGCGCCGGCCAGGAGCCGCGCGAACTGCTCGCGCGCGGCCTCGAGCGTCCCCGTCGTCGAGCAGCCGGCGGCGTTGACGTGGCCGCCGCCACCGAGCGCCTGCGCGATGGCACCGGTATCGACCGAGCCCTTGGACCTGAGGCTCACGCGCCACGAGCCCTCGCCGGATTCCTTGAGGAAGGCGACGGCCTCGATGTCCTTGACGGTGAGCGGGAAGTTGATGAGCCCCTCCGTGTCGTCGTAAGTGCCGCCGAGCGCGGCGGCCTCGGCACGCGTGAGCGAGATGACGGCGACGCGGCCGTCCGCGTGCACGCTCATGCCGTTCAGCACGGCGCCGAAGATACGGACGCGCGCGAGCGAATTGCTGTCGTAGTGCGTGCGTGCGATCCAGACGGGATCCGCGCCGGCCGCCACCGCCCGGCCTGCCATGGCATACGTGTCCGGCGTGAGGTGTGAGAAGCGGAAGGATCCGGTGTCGGTGAGGATGGCCAGGTAGAGATGCGTGGCCATGTCCGGCGTGAGCGCCACGCCGAGCGCGTCGACGAGCTCGAAAGCCATCTCGCCGCAGGCCGCCGCACCCTCGTCGATCCAGTCGATGGCGCCGTACAGCGTGTTGCCCGGATGGTGATCGATGTTGATCACGGGCGACCGATCGAGGCCGGCCACGCCCGTGCGATCGAGCGAGCTGCACTCCATGACGATCGACGCGTCGACCGTCTCGGCGACCTCGGTCGTCACCCGGATGTTCTCGACGTCGGGAAAGGGCTGCAGGAACGCCGGCGGCACAGCGTCCATGACGACGGTGGCTTGCTTGCCCAGCGCGCGGAGGGTGAGCGCCATGGCGACAGCCGACCCGACGGCGTCCCCATCGGGACGCTGGTGCGACGAGACCAGGAACCGGCGCCCCGTGCGGATGGCCGACAGCAACTCCGCCGGCGGCCTACTGCTCCGGGTCATCCTGCTTCGCCTCTGAACCTTCGTGCTTTGAACCTTCGTGCCCTGAACCTTCGTGCTTTGAACCCTCGGGCTTTGAACTTTCGTGCTTTGAACCTTCGTGCTTTGAACCTTCGTGCTTTGAACCTTCGTGCTTTGAACCTTCGGGCTTTGAACCTTCGGGCTTTGAACCCTCGGGCATTGAGCCCTCGTGCTCCCCCCGCTCGGCATGGAGGTCCTGGATGATCTTCTCGATCCGGTCCTGCGCGGCCACCGACTCGTCGTACTGGAACTTGATCTCCGGCGTCCGCCTGAGCGTCAGCCGCTGGCTGAGGAGGTGGCGCAGGAACGGCGCGGTTCGATTGAGCGCCCTGACGGTCTCCTTCCGCGCCCTGGCGTCGTCATCCAGCACCGTCCAGTAGACGCGCGCGAGGGACAGGTCGGCAGTGACCTTGACCCGCGTGATCGTCACCAGCCCGATCCCGGGATCGGCGACCTCCGTAGCCAGCATCTGGCTCAGCTCTTCGCGAACCTGTTCGGCAATGCGCTCGACGCGGTGGGAGAGGGCCATAGGGATCTCATGGTGCACAGGTGCACAGGTGCCCGGGGTGCCCGGGGTGCCCGGGGTGCACAGGTGCACAGGTGCTCGGG
>CAZJBN010000197.1:0-4567 GCA_964543955.1 uncultured Bifidobacteriaceae bacterium | reverse complement strand
TCCGCCAGAACCTGCTCGGCAAGCGCGTCGACTACTCGGGCCGTTCGGTCATCGTCGTCGGCCCCGAGCTGAAGCTGCACGAGTGCGGCCTGCCCAAGAAGATGGCCCTGGAGCTGTTCAAGCCGTTCATCTACGCGCGGCTGGACGCCAAGGGCCTGTCGGGCACCGTCAAGCAGTCCAAGCGCATGGTCGAGCGCGAGCAGCCCCAGGTCTGGGACGTGCTGGAAGAGGTGATCCGGGAACACCCGGTGCTGCTGAACCGCGCGCCGACCCTGCACCGTCTCGGCATCCAGGCGTTCGAGCCCAAGCTGATCGAGGGCAAGGCCATCCAGCTCCACCCGCTGGTCTGCGCCGCCTTCAACGCCGACTTCGACGGCGACCAGATGGCCGTCCACGTGCCGCTCTCGCTGGAAGCCCAGCTTGAAGCGCGCGTGCTGATGATGTCGACCAACAACATCCTCAGCCCCGCCAACGGCCGCCCGATCATCGTGCCGTCGCAGGACATCGTGCTGGGCCTCTACTACCTGTCGCAGGCCCGCGACGGCGAGCCGGGCGAAGGCAAGGCGTTCGCCGACCTGGGCGAGATCGAAGCCGCCATGGACGCGGGGGTCGTGACCCTGCACTCGAAGATCAAGGCGCGCTTCACCGAGATGGACGCGGAGGGCAACACCAACCGCAAGGTCATCGACACCACGCCCGGGCGGATGAAGATCGCCGCCCTCCTTCCGCGTCACCCGCAGGTCGGCCACCGGCTGATCGAGAAGGCGCTGACCAAGAAGGAGATCGGCAACCTGATCGACATCGTCTACCGGCACTGCGGCCAGAAGGCGACGGTGATCTTCGCCGACCAGATCATGGCGCTGGGCTTCCGCGAGGCGGCCAAGGCCGGCATCTCGTTCGGCAAGGACGACATCGTCATCCCGGCCCGCAAGGCCCCGATCGTCGAGGAGACCCGCACGCTGGTCGAGGAGTACGAGCAGCAGTACGCGGACGGCCTGATCACCAAGGGCGAGAAGTACAACAAGGTCGTCGACGCCTGGGCCAAGGCCACGGACCGGGTCGCCGACGAGATGATGGCGGAAATCTCGACCCGCGAGAAAGGCCCCGACGGCCGCGAGCTGGAGATCAACTCCATCTTCATGATGGCCCACTCCGGCGCCCGCGGCTCGCAGGCCCAGATGAAGCAGCTCGGCGGGATGCGCGGCCTGATGGCCAAGCCGTCCGGCGAGATCATCGAGACGCCGATCATCTCGAACTTCAAGGAAGGCCTGTCGGTGCTCGAGTACTTCAACTCGACGCACGGCGCGCGCAAGGGTCTGGCCGACACAGCCTTGAAGACCGCGAACTCGGGCTACCTGACCCGCCGTCTCGTCGACGTCGCACAGGACTGCATCATCACGCAGCCCGATTGCGGCACCGACGCCGGCATCAAGGTCCGCGCGATCATCGATGCGGGCACGGTGGTGGCGTCGCTGGCTAGCCGCATCCTCGGCCGCACCGTGGCGGAGGACGTCAAGGATCCGTCCAGCGGCAACGTCGTGGTGACCAAGGGCACGCTGCTGGGCGAACCGGAGGTCGAAAAGGTCGTCACTTCGGGCGTGCAGGAACTGCGCATCCGATCGGCACTCACCTGTGAACTGACCAACGGCATCTGCGGCGCCTGCTACGGCCGCGATCTGGCCCGCGGTACGCCGGTTAACATGGGCGAGGCCGTCGGCGTCATCGCCGCGCAGTCGATCGGAGAGCCGGGCACCCAGCTCACCATGCGCACGTTCCACATCGGCGGCGCGGCGCAGATCTCCGAGCAGTCGTTCATCGAATCGAACTTCGATGGAACGGCCGCGTTCCGGGCCAAGGGCAAGAACGCCGTGGTCAAGAACTCGGACGGCGAATGGATCGCGATGGGCCGGGGCATCGTCGTCGCGGTGGTCGACGCCGATGGCAACGATCTGGCGGTGCATCGCATCCAGAACGGCTCGCGGCTGCGGGTCAAGGACGGCGAGAAGATCAAGCGCGGACAACGGATCGCCGAATGGGATCCGTACACCCGGCCGATCCTGACCGAAGCCGAAGGCACGGTGGAGTTCGAGGACCTGGTGGAAGGCCAGTCGCTGGCGGAGACGGTCGACGAGTCGACCGGCATCGCCAAGCGCGTCGTGATCGACTGGCGTACGTCGAGCCGCGCGGCCGACCTGCGCCCGGCGATGGTGATCAAGGGCAAGGACGGCAAGGTGGTGAAGCTCAGCCGTGGCGGCGATGCCCGCTACATGCTGGCTGTGGACGCCATCATCTCCGCCGACCCCGGTGCCACCGTGATGCCGGGCGACGTGATCGCGCGTATCCCGACCGAAAGCGCCAAGACGCGCGACATCACCGGCGGTCTGCCGCGTGTGGCGGAGTTGTTCGAGGCGCGCCGGCCGAAGGAGGCCGCCGTCATCGCCGAGATCGCGGGCACCGTGCAGTTCGGCCGCGATTACAAGAACAAGCGGCGGATCGCGATCGTACCGAACGACAAGGATGCGGAGCCCGTGGAGTATCTCGTTCCCAAGGGCAAGCACATCCATCTGCAGGACGGCGACGTCATCGAGAAGGGCGACTACATCGTCGACGGCAATCCCGCGCCGCACGACATCCTGGCCATCAAGGGCATCGAGGAGCTTGCCGCTTACCTCGTGAACGAGATCCAGGACGTCTACCGGCTGCAGGGCGTGCAGATCAACGACAAGCACATCGAGGTGATCGTTCGCCAGATGCTGCAGAAGGTCGAGATCGAGGACGCCGGCGAGACCGATCTGATCAAGGGCGATCAGGTCGACAAGCTCGAACTGCTGGACATCAACGCCAAGGCCAGGGAGCTGGGCAAGAAGGAGGCCAGCGGCTTCCCGGTGCTGCTCGGCATCACCAAGGCGTCGTTGCAGACCCGGTCGTTCATCTCGGCGGCGTCGTTCCAGGAGACCACGCGTGTGCTTACCGAGGCCGCGGTCAACGGCAAGGCGGACACACTCGACGGCCTCAAGGAGAACGTCATCGTTGGCCGCCTGATCCCGGCGGGCACCGGAGCCATGATGAACCAGCTCCGCGAGGTCGCGGGCAAGCGCGACAAGCTCATTCTCGACGAGCGCGAGAAAGAGGCGGCCAAGGCCGCCGAGGCAGCCCAGGCGGCTGCTGCGGAGCCGCCGGCGGCGCTTCCCGCCGCGGAATAACCGGCACCCGCAGCCACAAGTCAGGGCCGTCCCGCCGGGGCGGCCCTTTTCTTACGGGCAGCGGAGTGCTGCGCGGGCCAGGCCGGCGAAAACGCCAAAACGCCAGCAAATCCGGCCCTTTCTGCCTTGACACTGCGGGCAACCGCCGATACATACGCCGCACTTTCGGCAGGCGGTGAGCGTCGCCAGTCGGAACGGCCTGCTCCAAAATTTCCGCTAAGCCTTTAAGGTCGTTGATCTTTCTGGCCGGGACGGAGCGCACCGAGCCTCGACGAATGATGCTCAAACGCTGCCTCTGACGTCGGACGATAGTCAGAATTGCAGGACATGACCGCGGTGCAAGCCACCGTGGTCCTCTGGCCGAACAACGCCATCCCGCCACCGGGTCGGGACTGGCGCGTTTTCGTTTATGCGCGGGTCCGGGCCGCACCAACGCCGAGAAGGACGCTTCTCGGGCGAGGACAAGGCAAGCATGCCGACGATCAATCAGCTGATCCGCCATCCACGGGTGGTTCAGAAGGCGAAGAAGAAGGTGCCGGCCCTGCAGCAGTCGCCGCAGAAGCGCGGCGTCTGCACCCGCGTCTACACGACGACGCCGAAGAAGCCGAACTCGGCGCTGCGCAAGGTGGCGAAGGTCCGCCTGACCAACGGCTTTGAGGTGATCGGCTATATCCCCGGCGAGGGGCATAACCTGCAGGAGCACTCGGTGGTCATGATCCGCGGCGGCCGCGTGAAGGACCTGCCGGGCGTGCGCTACCACATCATCCGCGGCGTGCTCGACACGCAGGGCGTCAAGAACCGCAAGCAGCGCCGATCGAAGTACGGCGCAAAGCGTCCGAAGTAACGGAGCGAACGATGTCCCGCCGTCACAGTGCCGAGAAGCGCGAGATCAATCCGGATCCGAAGTTCGGGAATCTGGTCGTTTCCAAGTTCATGAATGCCGTGATGTACGCCGGCAAGAAGTCTGTTGCCGAAGCGATCGTTTATGGCGCGCTCGACGTCATTGAAAACAAGACCAAGCAGAACCCGATCCAGGTGTTCGAGCAGGCGCTCGACAACGTCATGCCGTCGATCGAAGTCCGGTCGCGGCGTGTCGGCGGCGCGACCTATCAGGTTCCGGTGGAAGTCCGCAGCGTGCGGCGCCAGGCGCTCGGCATCCGCTGGATCATTGCCGCGGCGCGCGACCGCAACGAGAAGACCATGACGGAGCGGCTTTCGGCTGAGCTGCTCGATGCATCCAATAATCGGGGGAATGCCGTCAAGAAACGCGAGGACGTGCACAAGATGGCGGAAGCCAACCGTGCATTCTCGCACTACCGCTGGTAACGGCCCGGCTTAGCGAAGAAGCAAGGACACCAGATCCC
>CAZJBN010000196.1:0-4638 GCA_964543955.1 uncultured Bifidobacteriaceae bacterium | reverse complement strand
TCGTCTGCGCATCTGCGTCTCGTCTGTGCATCTGCGTTTCGTCTGTGCATCTGCGTCTCGTCCGCGCATCTGCGTCCTGGTCGGCGTCATCTGCGTCTTGTCGGTGCATCTGCGTCTAGACTACGAGGAGATGACACCGGCTTTCACGTTCTGCCCCGTCTGCGGCGCCCGCCTGGAGCCGCGCGTGCTCCGCATCGGCGAGCCATCGCGCCTGGTGTGCACCAATGACACGTGCGGTTTCGTCTTCTACCTCGATCCCAAGGTGGCCGTCGGGACCATCATCGGCGATGACAACGGGCGCATCGTGCTCGTGAAGCGGGCCATCGAGCCCGGATACGGCAAGTGGGTGTTCCCCGGCGGATACGTCGACCGCGGCGAAGAAGTGACGATGGCTGCCATTCGTGAGGCACGCGAGGAGGCCGGCCTCGACATCCGGATCAACCGCCTGATCGGCATCTACTCGTACGCCGGCCGTACGCCCATCATCATCGTCTATGCCGCGACGATGACCGGCGGCGAGCTGGCCGTGGACGAGGAGGGGCTCGACGTGCGATGGTTCGAGGCATCGTCCATTCCCTGGGATGAGCTGGCGTTCACCAGCACGCGCGAGGCAATCAGGGACTACCTGGGTTGAGCATCTGGAGAGACAGGAGCGAAGTGAGCCCGTTGATGATTGCCCTTGCGGCCGTCGGGCTGGTCCAGCCCCTCCCCATCGAGCCAGCCCTGCGTCTCCAGCTCGTCGCCAGCGGGTTCACGTCGGCGGTGGCCTTCGTCGAAGATCCTGTCGTCTCGGGAGCATTCCTGGTCGTCACGCAGGACGGCGTCGTGCATGCCATCGCCGATGGCGTGACACGCGAAACACCGTTTCTCGATCTGAGGGACGCGATCAGCCGAGGTGGAGAGCGCGGGCTGCTGGGGCTGGCTTTCCCGCCGGATGCCGCCGCGTCCGGTCGCGTGTTCGTGAACTTCACGGACCACGCGGGCGACACGGTGATCGCGCGCTTTTCCCGCCGTGCCGACGACCTGCTCGTTGCCGACGCTGGCACGCGATTCGATCTCCAGTGGCCGGACGGCCGGAGAGCGATCGCGCAGCCGTACTCGAACCACAACGGTGGTCACCTCGCCTTCGGCCCCGACGGCTATCTCTACATCGGAATGGGCGACGGCGGGTCGGCCAACGATCCGCAGAACCGCGCGCAATCGCCCGGCACGCTCCTGGGCAAGATGCTGCGACTCGACGTCAACGTGCCGGACGACGATCCGCGCGGCTACGCAGTGCCTCCTGACAACCCATTCGTCGGGCGCGACGGCATCCTTCCCGAGATCTGGGCCTTCGGGTATCGCAACCCGTGGCGGTATGCGTTCGACGATGTCGGGCCCGAGGCGACGAATGCGCTCATCGCGGGCGACGTCGGACAGGGGGCGCGCGAAGAGATCGACTACGAGCCTGCCGGGGCCGGCGGCCGCAACTACGGATGGCGCCACAGGGAAGGCACGATCGCGACGCCGGGAGTGCCTCCTGCGCCAATCGAGTTCGGTCCGCTCATCGAGCCGCTGTTCGACTACGGCCGCGGCCGCGGTTTTGCGGTGACGGGCGGCTATGTCTATCGAGGGTCGAGACTCCCAGTCAGGTTCCAGGGCCGCTACGTCTTCGGCGATTACGGCGGACGGGTGTGGTCGCTCGGCCTGGCGGTCGATCCCGACAGCGGCGATGCATCGGTCGTGGACGACATCGAGCATACGGACGAATTCGGCGGAACGAAGCCGGGACTGGCGTCGTTCGCTCGCGATTCCACTGGCGAGCTCTACCTCGTCCTGCAGAGCGGGGAGATCTACCGCATCGTGTCGGATGAGCCTGTCGAAGCGCGTACGCGATGTGCGGTGGACAACTCGAGGGATGCTTCCATCGAGGACCCGACATCCCGGAGGATCACTGCTCTTGCCGCACCACCAGGCTCCTGCCCCTGAAGTCGGCAGGATCAACCGCCTCGATGCGCTGCGCCTTCCGGCCGGACGTCGTCATGAAGGTCACCTCCACGCTCACGGGCGCGAGCGCGGCCAAGCCGAAGTGGACCGGCGCCGCCGACTGCGCGTTGTAGCCGCCGCCGGCCGGCACCAGGCGCGTCGCGAGGATCCGGCCCGACTGGTCGAACAGGCGAACCTCGGATCCAAAGCGCGTGTGGTGCCCCCTGGCGTCCAGGACCAGCACGCTCAGGCTGCGTCTCTTCGCATCGTCGGGCAGCGTGTTGCGGAACACGAAGTGGCCGCCCTCGGGTCCGTAGCCGTCCGTGACGCTCGCGTCGAGGCCGCCGTCGTTGTCGTAGTCCGCGAACTGCACGCCGTGGTCCGCGACGTTGAGCGGGCTCGCCTTCGACAGCACGTTCACGAAGCCCCATTCACCGTCGTTGCGAAAGAGCGCGTTCAGTGGAAGCTGTGAGCCCGGTGTGCCGACGTAGGAGATCACCGACAAGTCCAGGTCGCCGTCGTTGTCGTAGTCGCCCCAGTCCGCACTGACGGCGTGGTTCTCCACGCCGACGCCAAGCGCGGCGCCCACCTCGGTGAAGGCCCCGTTGCCGTCGTTGCGATAGAGCAGGTTGTGGCCGTAGGTGGCGGTGAAGATGTCGAGATCGCCGTCGTTGTCGTAGTCGCCGATGGCGCAGCCGACGCCGCCCATGTCCTTCGTCCGCGGAGGCCCCGTCAGGCCCAGCGCAGGAGCCACGTCGGTGAAGGCGTCGCCGTCGTTCCGCCAGAGCGCATCGGTCGCACCGGACTGGTTCGCGAGGTAGAGATCGAGGTCCCCGTCCGCGTCCATGTCGAACCAGCAGGCGCCGACGGTCGGGCGTCGGTCGGTGGGACCGGCGCCGGTGAAGACGTGCGTGAATCTCCCGCCATCGTTCCTGAACAGCCTGTTGTCGCCCGCACGATCCGCCGCGTAGACGTCCAGGTCGCCGTCGTTGTCGTAGTCCACCCAGTTGGTCTGTCGCGCCGAACGTCCAGGAATCGTCAGGCCGATCTCTGCGGCCACGTCGGTGAACCCCTTACCGCCCTCGTTGCGGAGCACTTTCGTCAGCTTGTCGGCTGGCGTGGATCCTCCGAGCAGATCGAGATCGCCATCCCCGTCGAAGTCGCCCCAGCTGAGGCCGCGCAGCTCATGGCTGCCTGCCTGCGGCATGCCCACCTCCGCGCCAGCACTCACGAGTACGCCATCGTCGTTGCGGAGGAGCCGCACTTCGCCCGTGCCGAGCGAGACGGCCAGGTCCAGATCACCGTCGTTGTCGAAGTCGCCCCACGCGTTCGAGTAGGAATGAGGAACTCCCAGCAGCTCGGGTTGCACAGAGGCGAACGGTGGATCGGGCTGAAACGCGACCGGCAGGGAGACAACACCCACGGCCGCCGCGAGCGTCAGCGCGTGGAAGGTTCGCATCATGATCGGCGGCCATCATCGCACAGGCCAGCCGGCCCGGCTGGTCCGCTGTCCCCGTTCGGCCAGCTGACTCCTGAGCCGAAGCTCGACGACGCGGAGGCGAGGCGTTTCGAGAATCGTGAGGGCGTCGACCGACTCCTCGGCGAGCGCGCGCGGCACGAACCGGGAGGAGTTGCCGACAGGAAGGTCCTTGAAGACGTCGACGACGAGAACGCTGTCGGGGATCCTGTCGTCGATTGGCTCAAAAAGGTCGCTCAACCTGGTCGCCACTGTCGACCCCGCATACACGCCTTCGTCACGGCCGTCTCGAACGACGATGAACCGCTCGCGGAGAAACGGGTCGAGCGCAAGCCAGGCATCCACCCGGCCGACCAGCATGAGGCACCCGAGCTCGTCCGTGCACGCAACCCGCTCGGCTGCCGCGGCCAGCCGTCGGAGTCGGGCTTCGTCCGGAACGGCAATGGTGGGCCGGACGGCATCCAGGCGTGCGGCTGCCGTCGCGGGGTGGCCCCACTGCTCGGCCGCGACCGCGACGACCAGCGCAACCGCCGCAAGCGGCAGCACGCGCCGTGGTACGACAGCCGCGAGATCCAGGGCAAGCGCCGCGAGCATGAGCGTGACCGGCACGAGCAGGTAGTTGATCGTGATGCCGGAATCGATGATGCCGAAGAACACCACCCATCCCACCCAGAGCACGTGCGCGAACTTCTCCGCTCCGCTTGACGGTCTGCCGATCCCAGTCAGCCGCACGATCGCGAGCCCGACAACCGCAACGGTCAGGAGCGGCCACGTCCGCGCGATGTGCGAGAACAAGTCGAAGGCCTCGAGCGGCGACCCGAACAGGTTGAGCAGCTGCCAGATGAAGAACCGGCGGATCATCGTCTCGCCGCTGGATGGCGCGAGATAGTGCAGCCAGACGATGAGCGCCTGCGCGGCGGCCAGCCCGAGGACGATGGCGATGGTCGGCGCGATCCAGCGTGAGAGGTCCTGCAGGCTGCGCGCGCGCCGGCGGACGACCCGGAACAGGGCGATCGCGACCGGGATGGCGGCAAGGCTCAACGCGAGTTCGTGAGTCAGGCGGGATAGAAAAGACAGGGTGCCCAGGGTGCCCAAGGTGCTCAGGGTGCCCAAGGTGCTCAGGGTGCTCAGGGTGCCCGGGGTGCTCAGGGTGCTCGGGGTGCTCAGGGTGCCCGGGGTGCTCAGGGTGCCCGGGG
>CAZJBN010000195.1:0-4667 GCA_964543955.1 uncultured Bifidobacteriaceae bacterium | reverse complement strand
TTCCCGCCGGTCAACGCGGAGATCCAGGGCGACGAGGTCGTCTACAAGCACTACTACGACATCGGCATGGCCGTCGGCGCCGAAGGCGGGCTCGTCGTGCCGGTGCTGCGCGACGCCGACCAGATGTCGTTTGCCGACGTTGAGCAATCCATCCGCGATTTCGCCAGGCGGGCCGGCGACGGCACGCTCACCCTCGAAGATCTCAAGGGCGGGACGTTCACCATCACCAACGGGGGCGTCTTCGGTTCGCTCATGAGCACGCCCATCCTCAATCCCCCGCAAGTCGGCATCCTCGGCCTGCACAAGATTGCGGAGCGGCCGACGGTGATCAACGGGCAGCTGGCCGTGCGCCCGATGATGTACCTCGCCCTCAGCTACGATCACCGTTTGGTCGACGGCCGCGAAGCGGTGCAGTTTCTCGTGAAGATCAAGGAGTTCATCGAGGACCCGGCCTCGATGGTCGTCGAAGCCTGATCGGCAGGCACCGGCGATACAATCGGGTGCCGCATGTCACTCCCGGACCGCCAGACCGCCACTCGGCTCCTGCAGGCCTGGCGCGGCGGGGATCGCGAGGCCCTGGACCGTCTGCTGCCCATCGTCTACGACGAACTGGCCGGGCTCGCGCATCACGTCCTCCGCTCCGAGCGATCCGATCACACGCTGCAGACGCGGGCGCTCGTGCACGAGGCGTACCTGCGGCTCGTCGACGCGGACGTCGCGATCCAGGACCGCGCCCACTTCATGGCAATCGCCGCGCGCACGATGCGGCGCATCCTCGTCGACTACGCACGCTCCCGCGTGCGCCAGAAGCGCGGGGGTGGCGCCGGGCGGGTCGACATCGACAAGGTGGACCTGGCAGCACCCGACAGCGGCATGGACATCCTGGTCCTCCACGATGCCCTTGAAACGCTGGCCACCTTCGACGGCCGCAAGGCCGAGGTCGTCGAGCTGCACTTCTTCGGCGGGCTGACCTACGACGAGACCGCCGAGGCGCTCGGCATCTCGGCCGCGACCGTGGACCGCGAACTTCGCCTGGCCAAGGCGTGGCTCAGAGTGGAGATCGCCGGCACCCTCCAGTCATGACCCCGGAACGGTGGTCCGAGGTCCAGGCGCTGTTCGATCGCGCGGCGGAGCAGGCCGAGCCCGACCGGCGCGCCTACGTCGAACGCGAGGCCTCCGGAGACTCGGAGCTGGTCGCCCTCGTCTGCGCCATGCTCGAAGCCGACCTGGCCGGCACCGACGACGTCGGGGACATCGTCAGGAGTGCCATCCGCGATATCAGCGCCATCCCGCCGGAGCAGCGGCTCGGACCGTACCGTCTGGTCTCGGAGATTGGCCGCGGCGGCATGGGCACCGTCTTTCTCGCCGAGCGTGACGATGGCGCCTTCGCGCAGCGTGTCGCGGTCAAGGTGGTGCGCGGCCTGCTGGACCGGGACCGCATCCGCCGGTTCCGCGCCGAGCGCCAGATTCTCGCCACGCTCGATCACCCGAACATCGCGCGCCTGCTCGACGGCGGTGCGACCAGCGACGGCCTGCCGTACCTCGTCATGGAGCACGTCGAGGGCACGCCGATCGACCAGTACTGCCGCGAGCGCCGCCTCGACGTTCCCGAGCGCCTGCGCCTCTTCGCGACCGTCTGCGACGCGGTCATCCACGCGCATCGGCACCTCATCATCCATCGCGACATCAAGCCCGGCAACATCCTCGTCACGGCGGACGGCGTGCCCAAGCTGCTCGACTTCGGCATCGCGAAGCTGCTCGATGCCGGGGACCCCGACCTCGCGATGGACACGATGACGGGGATGCGCGTGCTCACGCCGGACTATGCCGCGCCGGAGCAGGTGCGCGGCCAGCCGGTGACGACGGCGACAGACGTCTACGCGCTTGGCGTGCTGCTGTTCGAGCTGCTGACCGACGAGCGTCCGCACACCTTCCGCACGCTCACCGCGCAGGAGATCGAGCGCGTGGTCTGCGAGACCGACGCACCCCGGCCGAGCACCATCCGTCACGCGCTCGACGAGGACATCGACATCATCGTCGGAACGGCGCTGCAGAAGGACTCCGAGCGCCGCTATCGCTCGGTCGAAGCGCTCGTGGACGACGTGCGCCGGATGCTGCAGGGGCTGCCCATCGAGGCGCGTCCGGCCACGTGGCATTACCGCGCCCGCCGGTTCGTGTCCAGGCACCGCTGGGCCGTGACGGCAGCCGCGATCGTCGCGCTGATGCTCGTCGGCTTCGCGATCGTGGTGACGCTCCAGGCGGCGCGGATTGCGCGCGAGCGCGATACGGCACAGCAGGAGCGGGATGCGGCCGAGCAGGTGGCATCGTTCCTCGTGGACATGTTCGAGGTGGCCGACCCCGGCGAGTCGCGCGGGGCGACGGTGACCGCCCGCGAGCTGCTCGACCGCGGCGCCGAACGAATCGAGGCGGCCCTGGCCGATCAGCCCGGCGTACAGGGACGGATGATGACGACCATGGGCCGCGCGTATCGCGGGCTCGGCCTCTTCGAGCAGTCGCAGGACCTGCTCGAGCGGGCGCTCGATCGGCGCGAGCAGGTCGAGTCGCACTACAGCGACGCCGTCGCCGACACGCTGGGCGAGCTGGGAGACATTGTCGGCGCCAGGGGCGAGTACGAGCTGGCCAGGCAGCATCACCAGGAAGCGCTCGCGATACGGCAGGCGCTTCACGGCGACTCGCACGACACGGTGGCCTTCGCGCTGAACGATCTGGGCGAGACCCTGCAGCAGCTCGCCGAGTACGACGAGGCCGAGTCGGTGCTGGAACAGGCTGTCGCGATCTGGCGCAGAGTGAGACCCGCAGACGATCCCCAGATAGCCAGCGGCCTCAACAACCTCGGGCTGCTGCTCAGGCGCCGCAACCGCTACACCGAGGCAGAGCCGATCCTGCGGGAAGCGCTCGACATCAGGCGCCGGGCGTTCAAGGGGCGGCACCCGCAGGTGGCCAACTCGCTGATGCAGCTCGGACAGCTCGAAAACGAGCTCGGCCGCCTGGACGAGGCGGAGGCGCTCATGCGCGAGTCGCTGGACATGCGGCTGCAGATGCTCGGCACGGATCACCCCGACGTCGGCACCTCCTACAACAACCTGGCGTCGCTCCTCCACGATCGCCGCGACTACGACCGCGCCGAGGAGATGTACCGCGCGTCGATCGCCATCAACGAAAAGCGCCTCGGCGCCGACCATCCGGAGACGGCCGTGACGCTCAACAACCTGGCCTCGCTCATGGAGGACAAGGGCGATCTCGACCAGGCAGAGGAGATCTTCCGTGACGCACTGGCCATCCGAGAGAGAGCCCTCGGCGGCGAGCATCCCGCCGTCGCTCGCGGGCTGAACAACCTGGCGATCGTGCTCATCAAGCAGAATCGCCTGGGAGAAGCGCAGGTCCTGGGCGAGCGGTCGCTCGCCATCAAGCGCAGGATGCTCGGGGAGGAACACGTCGAGACGGCGCAGGGCCTGGTCGTGCTCGCGCGGATCAGGGAGGCAAGGGGAGAGTTCCTGTCCGCGCTGCCGCTCGCGTCCGAAGCCCTCACGAAAATCCGCCGGCTGCTGCCGGCCGACCATCCACTTCTGGCCACGACGCTCCTCGTGAACGGACGGGTGCTCATCGCCGTTCGGCGCCAGGCCGAAGCCGTGCCGCTCCTCGAGGAAGCGCTGGCCATCCGTACGAAGCGGCTCGCGCCAGGCGATGCGCAGATCGCGCAGGCCGAGGCCCTGCTGGCCGAAGCGCGCCGCTGACGGAAGCATCCCGGACTCGGGCATCGACGCGTGCTGACAGCGGTGGCGCTCGGCTACCATAGCAGGATGAGACTTCTGGTCCTTCCATTGGTTGTCGCCTTCGGTGTCGCGCTTGGCGCGCAGGCACGGCCGCCGCAGTTCGAGCCCATTCCCGCACCGCCCGATGTAGCCAAACCGCCCGCCGATGTCGAGAAGACCACGTCGGGACTCGCCTACAAGATCCTCGAGCCCGGGTCCGGCACGGCCAGGGCCACGGCCGACGACTTCGTCACGGTCCACTACACGGGCTGGACCACGGACGGAAAGATGTTCGACAGCTCGTACGCCCGGAACGCCGCGAGTACCTTTCCGGTGAACCGCGTCATCAAGGGCTGGGGCGAGGGCGTCCAGCTCATGGCCCTCGGCGAGAAGCGGCGGCTGTGGATTCCGCAGGAGCTCGCCTATGCGGGCCAGCAGGGCCGCCCGCAAGGGATGCTCGTGTTCGACGTCGAGCTCGTCGAGATCGTCCCGTCGCCCGAGAAGAACCCGCCGCCGGATGTTGCGTCCGTGCCTGCCGACGCGCAGAAGACACCGTCGGGCCTCGCCTATCGCGTGCTGCGCAAGGGCAAGGGCGGCGCCCGGCCTTCGAAGACCAGCCGCGTGACCGTGCACTACTCGGGCTGGACGACGGATGGGAAGCTCTTCGACAGCTCGCTGATGAGGGGACAGGCGGCCACGTTCGGCCTGGGCGACGTCATCGAGGGCTGGACCGAAGGGCTGCAGCTGATGGAGCCAGGCGAGAAGACGCGCTTCTGGATTCCCGAACGCCTGGCGTACCAGGGCCGGGGGAACGGCCCGAAGGGCATGCTCGTCTTCGACGTCGAGCTCCTGTCCACGACTGGCGGCTCGTAACCCGCCCTCGGGTCCTCTGCC
>CAZJBN010000194.1:2334-4711 GCA_964543955.1 uncultured Bifidobacteriaceae bacterium | reverse complement strand
CGAAAGCGACGCTGCGTAGTTGCCATTGCCGCAGCTGGACGAGAACGCCGCCTGGCTGCTGTTGATCGCGCGGAGCGAACCGATCGCCGACGACTCGTTGCCGGCCATGCGGGCGCGCAGGAGGCCGGGGATCGCGATGGCCGCGATGATGCCGATGATCGCCACGACGATCAGCAGCTCGATGAGGGTGAAACCCTTGGTGTCGCGAATACGCATGATGTGTTGTCTCTCCTATCCTCGAGAAGTTCGTTTCGTCCGAAAAGGTTGCCGTAGTGACTTGCCTGTCTGTCCTGTCCGTGTTGCCGTCTCCGACTTCGCCTGGCCGACGCCGCCCGTTGCTGCCGGCGGCGCCTGCGACAAGGCTAAGAGCAACCCCCATGCCACCAGGGAAACGCAGATGACGCAGATAAACGCAGATGCGCGGATGGCGTTAAGCAACTGATACGCAAACACTTACGCAGGGGGTTCTATCGATTTCACGGTGCTGCACGGTGCCGGGAAACGGCCGTGGGCTCTGACACCGGCTGTCAGGGGGTGGCAGGAAATGTCAGGCGAACTGCAAGGTGCCCGGGGTGCACAGGTGCCCGGGTGCCCAAGGTGCTCAGGGTGCTCAGGGTGCTCAGTGCTCAAGGTGCTCAAGGTGCTAAAGGTGCACGGGGGACGGACGCTCGGGTGCACAAGGTGCACAAGGTGCACAGGCGCATAGGTGCCCGGGGTGCACGGGTGCCCAGGGTGCCCAGGGTGCTCAAGGTGCTCAAGGTGCCCGGGGGTGCCCAAGGCTTGCCGCGCCGTAGCTCGCCAGGCGAGCAACGGCGAGCGGAGGCGGGCATAGAATCGACGGGTGGACTACGAGCGGATTCGCCAGGTGCTTGCAGCACTCGAACGAGATGGCGTGCAGTACGTCATCATCGGGGGCGTCGCCATGAACCTCCATGGGTTGGCGCGCGCCACAGAGGACCTGGACGTGTTCGTGGCCCCAACCAGGGAGAATATCGGCCGGCTTCGCACCGCCCTGACATCCGTGTTCGCGGACCCGCACATCGATGACATCTCGGCTGACGATCTCCTCGGGAACTATCCTGCCGTCCAGTACGTGCCGCCGGACGGCGCCTTTCATGTCGATATCCTGACGAGGCTCGGCGAGGAGTTCCGATTCGATGATCTGGCATGGGAGCGAGTCGACTTCGACGGACTCGAGGTGTCCGTCGTCACGCCTGACATGCTGTACCGGATGAAGAAGGACACCGTCAGGCCGCGCGATCGCATCGACGCCGACCACCTCCGCCGGCGACTCGGTCTGAAAGGCGAGTGATGCCTGTCTACAAATTCCACAGCGTGGCAGAAATGGAAGCGACCAGGTGGCGAACGCCAGGCGATCCAGACCTCTTCCGGGCCATCCGGACGGTCTGGACGCTCGCCGCGCGCATGAGCCAGGCCCGGTTTCCGCCAGGGGTCTACAAGCACGCCTCGATCGCATCCGCCGACGCGCTCCGCGACGCCTGGGAGCAGGCCAGGTTCGACGCGGCCGTCACGCGACGAAAGACTCGCGAATCCGGATCGTCGTGATCGGAACCGCGTATCCGTGACGCTTGTGCACCTTGTGCACTTGCACCTGGGCACGCTGGCCTCTCTCGACCTCCCCGGTCCCTGCCGGACCTCCCCGGACCTTCCCGGACCTTGCCGGACCTCCCCGGACCTCCCCGGACCTCCCTATAATCAGCGCATGGGCCCGGTCATATCGGAAGAGCTCGCCGCGAAACACGGCATCGTCCTGCTCGTCCAGTTCGGATCCACCGTGAACGGGCACCCCCATGCGGGCAGCGATTGCGATCTCGGTGTGCTCCTCGAAAGGGTGCCCGAAACCTTTGCCCCGCTCGCCGACCTCATCGCAGACCTCCAGAAACTGTCGCCGGACCGGGAGGTCGACCTTACCGTACTCAACCGCGCCAATCCCCTGCTCCTCCATCAGGTGGCCCAGAGAGGCCGCCTGATCTACGGATCGGCTCGCCGCTTCGACGAGCTCCGGATCCTGGCCTTCAAGCGCTATCAGGACCATCGCCCGTACCTCGCGATGGAGCGGGCCTATGTGGCTCGACAGGCCGCGCGGACAGGGCGATGACCATCGACGCCGACCTCGTCACGCGCAAACTCCTGCTGATCGCCTCCGATCTGGAACCCCTCGGCGCCATCCACGCACGCGGTGAATCGTCGTATCTCGCCAGTGCCGTTGACCAGGCCGTGGTCGAGCGCCGCCTCGAACGCGCGATCGGCCGGATGATCGACGTCAACTTTCACGTCATCACTGCCAGCGGACACCCGCCGCCGCCCGACTACCACCAATCCTTCCTGACACTGGCCGATCTCGGCGTGCTCGACC
>CAZJBN010000194.1:0-2234 GCA_964543955.1 uncultured Bifidobacteriaceae bacterium | reverse complement strand
TTCCGCCGCGGCCTTGAGCCCGTACTTCTTGGCGAGATACCGGAACTGCCTGAAGCTGAGACCGAGGAGATCAGCGGCGTGCGTCTGGACGCCGTTGGCCTGCTTGAGCGCGCGTTCGAGGTGCTGGCGCTCGATCTCCTGCAGGTGATGCTCCAGGTTGAAGCCGGTCGCCGGCAGCTCGCCGACAACCGCCGCTGCTCCGCCGCCGTTTCGGAGCGGCGTGACTGGCCGGCCCGCGCGAATCGACTCGGGGAGCGTTGCCAGCTCCACGCGCCCGCCCTGCTCCAGGGCGACGGCGCGCTCCACGACGTTCTCCAGCTCGCGCACGTTGCCCGGCCATTGATACGCATCGAGCGCCGACATGGCTTCCGGCGCAAAGCCCTCAATGGACTTCCCCATCTCGCGCGTCAGCTTGACCAGGAAGTGCTCGGCCACGAGCGGCACGTCGCCCGCGCGCTCGCGAAGCGCCGGCAGCTGGATGGGAATCACGTTGAGGCGGTAGAAGAGGTCCTCACGGAACTTCCCTTCTGCGACAAGCACCGGCAGGTCGCGATTGGTCGCCGCGACGACGCGGATGTTGGCGGCCATCTCCTCGGTGCCGCCCACCCGCCTGAACTTCCGCTCCTGCAGCACGCGCAGGAATTTGACCTGCATCGGCGGCGTCATCTCGCCGATCTCGTCGAGAAATACCGTGCCGCCCTCGGCCACCTCGATGAGGCCCTTCTTGTTGGTGTCGGCGCCGGTGAAGGCGCCCTTCACATGGCCGAAGAGCTCCGACTCGAGAAGCGCCTCGGGCATGGCGCCGCAATTGACCGCCACGAACGGCTTGCTCTGCCGGAGCGACAGCGAGTGGATGGCCTTGGCAACAAGCTCCTTGCCGGTGCCGGACTCGCCCGTGATGAGGATGGTGCTGTTCGTGCGGCACACGGTCTCGACCAGCCGGAACACGTCCAGCATCGTCGGGCTCCGGCCGATGATGCCGGCAAAGCCCTGCTCCACGGCCGTCCGCCGCAGCACCGTGTTCTCGTGCTTCAGCCGCCTTGCCTCCAGCAGCTGCCGCACCTGCATCGTCACCAGGTGGACGTCTCGGAACGGCTTCTCGAAGAGCGCCTCGGCGCCCAGCTCGCGCGCATGCTTCCAGTCGTCGGAGTCGCGCGTCCAGTGCGCGGTCATCATCAGGACGATGGCGTCGGGCGCGGTGTCGCGGACGATCTGCAGGAGCTGCAGGCCGTCGAGACGGGGCATGCGGATGTCGGTCAGGACGACGTCCACGAACTCGCGCGCGATGATGTCGCGCGCGGCCATGCCGTCCTCGGCAATCAGGACCTCGAAGCCGTCACGCTGGAACAGTATGCGCAGCCACTCGCGCATCGACTGCTCGTCGTCTACGATGAGAATTCTCGGCATTCAGTACCAGGCTCCAGCAACCAGAAGAAACCACGAAGAAAGAAGGGGATCCTAAGCCTGCTTCGTGCCTTCGTCTCTTGGTGGTCTCTCTTTCTCTCTCACTCACCCGCGCGGGCGAAGCGGACCGTGAACGTCGTTCCGCGGCCCGGGGCGGATTGTACGTCGATGCGGCCGCGGTTGTCCGTCACGATCCGGTAGACGATGGCCAGGCCGAGGCCGGTGCCCTTACCGAATTTGCCGCGGAAGGGCTGGAAGATCATGTCGAGCTCGTCGGCGGGAATGCCCACGCCCTGGTCGCGCACTTCGAGCGCGGCCACCGGATCGCCCTCCGGGCCGGTCTCCTCGCGGGCCGCGAGCCTGATCTCGCCGCCTTCGGGCATGGCGCGCAGGCCGTTGGTCGCCAGGTTCCACAGAATCTGGCGCAGTTGCGCGTCGTCGGCATCCACGGGCACGCCGTGCTCCGGCACGCTCGTCACGACCGACTGCCGGTCGCCCACATCGGGGCTGTTCCTGAGCAGGGCGGCGGTCTCGAGCACGAGCGTGCGCAGGTCCACACGGGTAATGGTCAGCTTCTGCGGCTTGGCGTACGACAGGAACGACTTGATGGTCTGGTTGAGCCTGTCGGACTCCTTGAGGACGATGTCCATCAGCTGCGCCTGGTCGCCGGAGAGCGACAGTTCCTGACGGAGCATCTGCATGGAGCCGGACATCGATGCCAGAGGGTTACGGATTTCGTGCGCGATGCCCGCGGCCATCTCCCCCACCGCGGCCAGCCGCTGCTGCAGTCGCGCGGTCCGCTCCAGGCGCTTGGTCTCGGTGACGTCCTG
>CAZJBN010000193.1:0-4764 GCA_964543955.1 uncultured Bifidobacteriaceae bacterium | reverse complement strand
GCTCAGGTGCCCGGGTGCTCAGGTGCCCGGGTGCTCAGGTGCCCGGGTGCTCAGGGTGCCGGGTGCCCCGGTGCCCGGGTGCGACGGGCCTCCGTATCCCTTCTCGTCAGAGCGTCGCCCGCGGGACCTCGACGACGATTTTCGGAGGAGGGCTCAGTGAGGCCGTTGACATTCGCGGCGCGGATGCGGACGAAGTATCGGCCGGCCGGAACGTTGTCGACGAGCAGCGCCTCGACCGACCCCGTGGCCCTGCAGCCGCGCGAGGTTGGCGGCGCCGCTCTCTGAACCGGCCTCCACGATCCAGTGCGAGACGCCGTCGGAGGCCGGAGGCAGCGTCCAGGACAGCTGCACCCGGCTGCCGCTGACCGACGCGGCGGGTGATACCGGCGCCAGCGGTGTGCTGGTGACACTGAGAAAGGCGGCCTGCCAGGCTGCGAACATCGGCGTCGAGAACGTGATGCGGTTCTCGACCAGGTCGACGGCGTCGACCATCGCGTGCAGACCATCCGTCGAGGTGATCAGTGCCGTCCGCCCGTCTGGCAGCACCTTCAGGTGCAGGACCTCTCGATCCGGAGGAATCGGCAGTCGCTGGCGCGCGACGAGCGTCACGGGATCGACCAAGACCGTCTCTCGGGCCGTACCGTTCCGGCCGTGGATGAACAGGCCGCCGGCCTCGTGCCCATCGCCCAGGGGGCGCGACGCCTGCATGCCAGGGGAGTGCAGAAGCGGGGCGCTCTGCAGCAGGGCGCCTGTGGCGACGTCGAAGACCGCCAACCCGTCAGGGCGCCACACGGTCAGTGTGGTGCCCGCGGCGTCGGTGAACATCACGCCGATGCCGCCGCCATCGAAGCTGCTGACGGTCTCGCCGGTGTCGGCATCAATCTGGACAACGCCCTCGAATCGGTCGTGCAGAACACGCGCCTTCCGTCGCGCGAGACGGCCGGCGGGGTACCGTCGCACGAGCGCAGCAGCCGCATGCCGTCCGGTCGCACCACCGCGAGCGTGCCGTCGAAGCCGGCGACCAGCACCACATAGACCTCGTCGCGGCGCGGGTTGGCCGTGAGGAGGGCACCGTCGTAGCCGGGCAGGTCTTGGGTCCACACCGATCCGGTCTGGAGGTCGACCACCCAGAGCCGGAGGATGGTCGCCGCCCGGCGGTTCTCCTCGACGGCGACGAAGAACCGCGCGCTCCCCGTGAAGGCGCTGCGCCCGAGGTTTGCCGGCACGACCGCTTCGACTCGCTGCGACGGCAGGTGGATCAGAGTGGTCGTGTCAGGTCGGCTCGTAGAGAGGACGGTCCCCACGGCCACGCGCGACTGGGCTGCTGCTGGAGCGACGGCCATGAGGACCGCGCCCGCAAGAGCGCCTTCGGAGAATTCACGTCCTGCATCTTATGGCCGTGCGACCGGCCAGACATCTTGACATCCTAAATGAACGGTGACACCATGCGCATCGTCATATCGATTCCCTAAATGAGCTCTCTCCGTTCCGGAGTACACCGTGGAGAAGTTGGACATACCGCAGGGCACGCTCGATTTGATGATTCTCACCATCCTCGCGCGCGAGCCGCTGCACGGTTACGGCATCTCGCAGCGGCTGACGACGCTCAGCCGCGACGAGTTTCACGTCAACCCGGGCTCCCTGTTCCCTTCGCTGTACCGCTTGGAGCAGGACGGCAAGCTCGAGGCGGAATGGCGGCCAACCGAGAACAACCGCCGCGCGAAGTACTACCGGATCACAGCCGCGGGCCGGCGGCAGTTGGAGCAGCATCGGAAGCGCTGGGCTCGGGTGTCGCTCGCCGTCACGAGCGTGCTCGATGGCGCATGACGCTGCCTCGGCCCGCCTCGTTCGTGCGCGAGCTTCGTCGGAGTGATCCCGACCGCTCGCGCTGCCCGGATCGATCCGGTCACGACGCGGTGAATCGATTGGCCTCATGGAGAACCCGATGACGCTTCTGCGTCGGTTCGCTTCGCTTCTGCGGGGGCTGCTCCGCCGCGACCAGGCAGAGCGGGACCTGCACGACGAGCTGGAGGCGTTCGTCGACATGGCCGCCGCGGACGAGGCGGGCGCGGGCGCGTCGCCCGACGAAGCGCGCCGCCTGGCGAGACTGCGTCTCGGCGGGGTCGAGCAGGTGAAGGAGCAAGTACGGACGGGACGTCACGGCGCGTGGCTGGACGAGATCGCGCGGGACGTTCGCTACGCCGTCCGCACGGCCGCCAAGAGCCCCGGGTTCACGTTCGTCGTCGTGCTCACGCTGGCGCTTGGGATTGGCGTCAACACGGCGATGTTCAGCCTCATCGATGCGCTGATGCTGCGCCGGCTGCCCGTGCGCGATGCGCGGCAGCTCGTGCTGGTCGAGATGGGCGAGCGTGGGCACGAGGAGCCACATCTCTCCTACGCCATCGTTCGCGCGCTCGCGAACCGGGGCGACATCTTCGCGACCGCGGCCGGGTTCAGCAGCTGGCGCTTCACCGTCGGCCCGCCGGGGTCGGTCGGGCATGTCTCCGGTGCGCTTGTGACCGGTGCGTACTACGAGACGCTGGGCCTCAGTCCCGTGGCAGGCCGGCTTCTCACGCGAGAGGACGACGAGACGGGTTCGCCGCTCGTGGCGGTGATCAGCTACCGCTACTGGACACGCCAGTTCGCGAGCCGTCCGGACGTTGCCGGCGAGATGTTGACCATCGGCGGTCGGCCCGTGACGATCGTCGGCGTGAGCCCGCGCGGCTTCGTCGGCGCGACTGTCGGCAGCGTCGCCGACATCACGATGCCGGTGGCCGCCCTGGCCCGTGTCTACCCGGAGGCCGCGTCACTGCTGGAGCCCGGCAACTTCTGGCTGCGGATGCTGGCCAGGCCGGCGTCGGGTGTGTCGGTCCGCGAGGCCACGGCCCGGATCGACGCCCTCTGGCCGCAGATCGCGGATTCGCTGATTGCACCGCACTGGCCTGCAACGCGCCGGAAGGCCATGGCTGTCGCGGTGTTCCACCTGTCGCCCGGAGAAACCGGCTGGACCGGCCTGAGGGACCGCTATGCCACGCCGTTGCTGGTGCTGATGGGCGCCGTGGCGATCGTCCTGCTCATCGCGTGCGGTAACGTCGCCAGCCTGCTGCTGGCACGAGCGTCCGCACGGCAGCGCGAGATGGCGGTGCGTCTCGCCATCGGGGCCGGGCGGGTGCGAGTGGCGCGCCAATGGCTGATCGAGAGCACACTGCTTGCGCTGACCGGCGGCACGCTGGGGCTGCTACTGGCGTGGTTCACCGGCCGGCTCTTGATCAATCTCCTGTCCACCGGGCCCACGGATGTCGTGCTCGATCTGACGCCGAATGTCCGCGTGCTCGGCTTCACCTTCGCGGCCGCCATGGCCACGGCGATCGGCTTCGGCACGGCACCAGCGCTGCACGCAACCGCGGCGCCGCCTTCGGCTGTCCTGAAGGCCGATGCCAGGATGAGCGGGCCGCCATCGCGGTTGCTGCCGTCCCTCGTCATCGGGCAGGTGGCGCTCTCGCTGGTGCTGCTGGTGGGCGCGGGCCTGTTCGTGCGGACACTCGGAAACCTGCAGTCCGTCGATCCCGGGTTCCACTCTCAGGGTGTCCTGCTCGTGGACTTCGTTGCCCGCCGGACCGCGCTCTCACCAGACCTGCTCAATCTCGACGAGATTCGCCGGATCCCCGGTGTCGTGTCAGCCGGCGTGTCGACGCACACGCCGCTCAGCGGATCGATCTGGAGCGAGCCGGCCGTGCCTGCGGGACAGCTGCTTCCTGAGCGCGACAACGCCTTCCTGGTCGGCGCGGGAACCGGTTTTCTCGACGTCATGCAGGTTCGCCTGCTCGCCGGACGGGAGTTCACTGATGGCGACATCGCCGATCGGCCAGCGGTGGCAATGATCAACGAGGAGTACGTGCGGCGGTACTTCCCGGATCGGAATCCCGTCGGTGAGCGCCTGTCCGCCACGGTCAGGGGCGAACGGCGCGAGATGGAGATTGTCGGCGTCACGGCGAACACCATCATCGACAGCCTGCGGTCTGAGCCGAGCCCCACCGTATATGTCGCCTACGCGCAACTGCCCGGCAACCTTCCGTCGACCCTCGCGATCAGAGTCAGCGGCTCGCTGGCGGCGGCCAGCACCGCGATTCAGCAGGCCATTCAGAAGCGCACGCCGAACGTACCCGTTGAAGTCCGCGCTCTCTCGGCGCAGGTCAGCAGCCGGATCGTTCAGGAGCGGATGCTGGCCACGCTGGCCACCGGCTTCGGGCTGCTGGCACTGGTCCTCGTCTCCATCGGGCTCTACGGGCTGCTGGCCTACAGCGTCGCCCGGCGTATCAAGGAGATCGGAATTCGCATGGCCCTGGGTGCCGAACGCCACCGTGTGATCGTACTCATCATGCGGAGCGCCGCGCGGCTGGTACTGGCGGGTATCGTCCTGGGCATTCCCGCCGCGTTGATGGCCTCGCGGTCGGTCGAGTCCCTCTTGTTCGGCCTCGAGTCCACCGATATGACGATCCTCGGCGGCGCGATCGCGCTCCTCGTGGCGACCGCGCAACTGGCCGTGGCCCTGCCCGCGCGGCGGGCCTCCCGCGTGAATCCGCTCACGGCCCTGCGCCACGACTGAGCGCGCGAGGGCGTTCAGCGCGCGCGGGTCTGAGCACCAGGGCACCTTGGGCACCTAGGCACCTTGGGCACCTAGGCACCCCGAGCACCCGCCCGCGGCGGGTCTAAAGACCCGCCCTACGCGCACCTCGAGCACCCCGGGCACCTTGAAGCACCCTG
>CAZJBN010000192.1:0-4802 GCA_964543955.1 uncultured Bifidobacteriaceae bacterium | reverse complement strand
ATCTGGGTGCGTGTGTTCCCGGACAAGCCCATCACCAAGAAGCCGCAGGAAACGCGCATGGGCAAGGGCAAGGGCTCGCCCGAGGGCTGGGTGGCCGTCGTCCGCCCGGGCCGCATCCTGTTCGAGATGGAGGGCGTGGCCGAGACCGAGGCGCGCCGCGCGATGGAGCTCGCCTCGGCGAAGCTGCCCATCAAGACGCGGTTTGCGACGCGCTTTGCCGAGGAGAAGGTGTCATGAAGGCGGTGGAGTTGAGGGACCTGGACCTGGACGGGCTGCGCTCGAAGGAGCAGGAGCTCGACGACCAGCTGTTCCGGATGCGCATCCAGAAGTCGCTCGGGCAGCTCGAGGCGCCGGGACGGATGCGCGGCGTGCGCCGGGATCTGGCGCGGATCAAGACCATCCTGAAAGAGAAGGCGAAGTAAGCATGGCGTCGAAGGCAGAGCTCCAGGGCGTGGTCGTGAGCGACAAGATGCAGAAGAGCGTCGTCGTCTCGGTCGTCCGGCGGGTCCAGCACCCGGTCTACGGCAAGACGCAGAAGCGGACGACGCGCTTCCTGGCGCACAACGAGGATGATGCGGCGAAGGTGGGCGACACGGTCGCCATTGCCGAGACGCGGCCGATGAGCGCCCGCAAGCGCTGGACCGTGACGCGCGTCATCGAGCGCGCGGCCGGGGTATAGGAGGGACGCCGCCATGATCCAGATGCGATCGATTCTCGACGTCGCCGACAACTCCGGCGCGCGGAAGATCTCGGTGATCAACCCGATTGGCGGGTCGACCGGGCGCTACGCGTACCTCGGCGACATCATCACGGCCAACGTCAAGGAGGCCGCCCCGGAGTCGAACATCAAGAAGGGGCAGGTCGTGAAGGCCGTGGTCGTGCGCGTCCGCAAGGAGCAGCGGCGCAAGGACGGCAGCTACATCCGGTTCGACCGGAACGCGGCCGTGCTGATCAACGACAACAACGAGCCGATCGGGACGCGCGTGTTCGGCCCGGTGGCGCGCGAGCTCCGCGAGCGGCGGTTCATGAAGATCATCTCGCTCGCGCCGGAGGTGCTGTAGGCCATGCCGTCGATGAGCATTCGGAAGAACGACCAGGTCGTCGTGCGGACCGGCAAGGACCGCGGCAAGAAGGGCCGCGTGCTGGTGGTGCTCGCCGCGAAGAACCGGGTGGTGGTGGAGGGCGTGAACATCATCAAGCGCCACACCCGCCCCAACCCGCAGAAGAACATCAAGGGCGGCATCGTGGAGCGCGAGGCGTCGATTCACGCCAGCAACGTGATGCTGCTCGATCCGGAGACCAGCGAGGCAACCCGCATCGGCCACAGGACGCTCGACGACGGCCGCCGGGTGCGCGTGGGCCGCAAGAGCGGCGCGGTGGTGGACAAATGAGTACGAAGAAAGCCCGCTTGCGCGAGAAGTATCAGGCCGACGTCGTGCCGGCGCTCCAGAAGGAGTTCGGCTATACCAACGTCATGGCTGTGCCGCGGATCACCAAGGTGGTCGTGAACATGGGCCTGGGCGAGGCGACGCAGAACGCGAAGATCATCGAGACGGGCGCCGACGAGCTCGGCAAGATCACGGGCCAGAAGGCCGCCGTGCGCCGCGCGAAGAAGTCGATCGCGCAGTTCAAGGTGCGCGAGGGCATGCCGATCGGCGCGATGGTGACGCTGCGCGGGGAGCGGATGTACGAGTTCCTCGACCGGCTGATGAGCATCGCGCTGCCGCGCGTCCGCGACTTCCGCGGCGTGTCGCCGCGGGGCTTCGACGGCCGCGGCAACTTCACCCTGGGCCTCCGGGACCAGCTGATCTTCACCGAGATCGACTACCTGAAGGTGGACAAGGCGCGCGGCATGAACGTGAACGTCGTGACGACCGCCAGGACCGATGCCGAGGCGCGCAAGCTCCTGCAGCTGCTGGGCATGCCGTTCCGGACGAACTGAACGAGAGGACCATTCCGTGGCCACGACCGCCAAGAAGGCACGCGAGAAGAAGACGCTGAAGTTCAAGGTGCGCCACCGCAACCGGTGCCGGCGGTGCGGACGTTCCCGCGCCTACATCCGGAAGTTCGGCATGTGCCGTCTCTGCTTCCGGGAGCTGGCGCTCACGGGCGACGTTGCCGGCGTCACGAAGAGCAGTTGGTAAGACACGGGGCACCAATGCACTAGTGCACAGGTGCACAGGTGCACAGGTGCACAGGTGCACAGGTGCACAGGTGCACAGGTGCACGGGGTGCACCGGTGGGCACTTGGGCACTTGGGCACCCGGGCACTTGGGCACCCGGGCACTTGGGCACCCGGGCACCCGGGCACTTGGGCACCAGGGCACCTGGGCACCTTGAGCAGTTGTTAGCGAAGAGAGATGTATGACTGATCCCATTGCCGACATGCTGACGCGGATCCGCAACGCCGTGCACGCCAGGCACGCGCGCGTGGAGCTCCCCGCGTCGAAGCTGAAGATCGAGATCGCGAAGATCCTGCAGGACGAGGGCTACATCGCGGGCTACAAGCTCGTCGAGACGGCCTCGGAGCGTCCGGGCAAGGCGCCGCGACAGGTGGTCCGCGTGTTCCTGAAGTACGGTCCCGGCGGCGAGCGCGTGATTTCGGGGCTCGAGCGGGTGAGCCGCCCCGGCCGGCGCGTCTACGCGGGCCGCGACGGGGTCCCGCCGGTGCTCGGTGGCCTCGGCGTCAACATTCTCACGACCTCGCAGGGCGTGATGACCGGTCGCGCCGCGCAGAAGGCCGGCGTGGGCGGCGAGATTCTCTGCAACGTCTGGTGACGCGATGTCTCGAATTGGGAAGAAACCGATTGCCATCCCGAAGGGCGTGACCGTCACGATCGACGGCGCCGCCGTCGAGGTGAAGGGCCCGAAGGGCCAGATGCGCCAGTCGCTGCCGCCGGGAGTCCTCGCGGTCGTCGAGGACGGGCAGCTGCTGACCCGGCGCGTCGCCGAGGATCGACAGCTCGACAAGTTCCACGGGCTGGCGCGCAGCCTCGTCAGCAATGCCGTCGTCGGCGTGACCGACGGCTGGAAGCGCGAGCTCGACATCGTCGGCGTGGGGTACCGCGCCGAGATGAAGGGCCAGCAGGTCGTGCTGGCGCTCGGCTATTCGCACCCGGTGGTCTTCGACATCCCGAAGGGGATCGACATCGCCATCGAGAAGCAGACGCACATCACGGTGACGGGCGTGGATCGGCAGCTGGTCGGCCAGGTGGCCGCCAACCTGCGGCGCCTGCGCAAGCCCGATCCCTATCAGCAGAAGGGCGTGCGGTACACCGGCGAAGTGCTGAAGAAGAAGGCCGGGAAGACTGGGGCCTAGAGATCTGGCGATCTCGAGATCTGGAGATCTGGAGATCTGGGTGGTGAGCTATGAGGATTGAAACCAAGGAAGACCGGCGCGACCGGATCAAGTATCGCATCCGCAAGCGGCTCTCGGGCACGGCCGAGCAGCCGCGCCTGAGTGTGTTCAGGAGCGGGGCGCATGTCTACGTCCAGGTGATCGACGACCAGGCGGGCCAGACGCTGGCCTCCGCGTCGAGCCTCGAGCCGGCGGTGAAGTCGAAGCTGGCCGACGGTGCGCGGGGCGGCAACCGCAAGGGCGCCGAAGCCGTGGGCCAGACGATTGCGGAGCGGCTGAAGGAGAAAGGCATCACGCGCGTGGTGTTCGACCGGAACGGGTTCCTGTACCACGGGCGCGTGCGGGCGGTGGCCGACGCGGCCCGCCAGGCCGGCCTCGAGTTCTAAGCAGGACGCAGATACGCAGATAGACGCAGATACGCAGATAGACGCAGATACGCAGATAGACACAGATACGCAGATAGACACAGATACGCAGATAGACACAGATGCGCAGACAGGCAGACAACTCGAAGGGCCCAGAGTGGGCAGCGACCACGGCAGATTTCAGAGCTTGAAGCCTGCGAAGCCCTGAGCCCGAGAGCGAACGGACATAGACATGCGGACACGCGAGAAGATCGACCCGAGCCAGCTGGAGATCAAGGACACGGTGGTTTCCATCAACCGTGTGACCAAGGTCGTCAAGGGCGGCAAGAACCTGAGCTTCAGCGCGCTCGTGGTCGTCGGCGACGGCCACGGCGTGGTGGGCTACGGTGTCGGGAAGGCCAAGGAAGTGCCCTCGGCCATCAAGAAGGGCATCGAGGCGGCCAAGAAGAACCTGATCCGCGTGCCGCTCAAGGGTACGACGGTGCCGCATCCCATCGTGGGACGGTTCGGCGCCGGGCGTGTGCTGCTCAAGCCTGCGCCGGAGGGCACCGGCATCATTGCCGGCGGCGCCGTCCGTGCGGTGGTGGAGTCGGCGGGCGTGTCGAACGTGCTGACCAAGTCGCTTGGCTCGGCAAACCCGCACAACGTCGTGCGGGCGGCGTTCACGGCGCTGCAGCAGTTGAAGGATCCGGATCTGGTGGCGCGTCTGCGCGGCAAGGATGCCGCCGAGATGGGCCTGCCGGCCCGGTCGTAGGAGCCCTGGTCATGGCGGAGCAGAAGAAGACGCTGAAGATCACGCTCGTCCGGAGCCCCATCGGCTTCGACAAGAAGCAGAAGGCCACGGTCCAGGGGCTCGGCCTCCGCAAGATCCGCCACACGGTGGAGCTCGTGGATACGCCGGAGACCCGGGGCATGGTTCACAAGGTGCGCCACCTCGTCGAGGTCGCGGAGTAACGTCATGTCGCTGAACAATCTCAAGCCGGCTCGTGGATCGAAGTTCGCGAAGAAGCGCGTCGGTCGCGGTCCCGGTTCGGGCAATGGCAAGACGGCCGGCCGCGGCAACAAGGGCGCGCAGTCGC
>CAZJBN010000191.1:0-4803 GCA_964543955.1 uncultured Bifidobacteriaceae bacterium | reverse complement strand
CGCGGCCTCGACGAGCGCGACGGCATCGGGGGTCCGAGCCGTCCATTCCTCGAGGCATTGGTGGACGAGCATCGTCAGCGTGCGTTCACCTCGGCAGACACGCGATCGACCACCGTGCGGATCTTCGTGGGCAGCGTCGCTTCCGGCCGTCTCGCGATGAACTGATGGTGCAGGAGTTGAGTCGAGAGGACGCCCACGACGCCCATGTTGTCAGCGTTCGAGAACTGGCCGGTGCCGGCGCGCGCCACGCACTTGGTCATGAGCTGCACCACGGCGTTCGGGTCGAAGACGCCGGCATCCGCCACGGCGCCCTCGCTCGTGACTTCGCGCATCCAGTCACGCGCCTCAGGCCCGCCAAACGAGAGCGCATCCGGTGCCCGGTATGGCTGTTTGGGCCTCCGCAGGATCTCCGATGGCACGAGGTCGACCGCGGCGCGCTTGAGCACGTGCTTCTCGTCGAGCACGCGGAGCTTGTACTCCGGGGGGAGTGACTCGGCCAGGGCGGCCACCCGGCGATCGAGGAACGGGAACCGGCCCTCGACCGAATGCGCCATGAGCATCCGATCGCCCTGCGACGACAGCAGGTAGCCCGAGAGCAGCGTTCGAACTTCGAGATACTGATCCTGTGCCAGCCGTGGCCACCGCGAGAACTCCGGCGGCAGCGCGTCGATGAGCCTTGCCCTCGCGTCGATGCCGTCGATCCGGTCGCGAACCGATGCCGACAGGATGCGCTTGAGCGCGCTCGTTCCGGCCCAGCGCGGGCCGTGCCCGAAGCCGGGCGTGCGGGACCGCTCCAGGCCGCGCCCGAAGAACTGCCGTGACACGGCGCGCTGCGCCACGGGCGATCGCTCGAGGTAGGGATACAGGCGTTCGAGGAGCCGCGGCCGCCACTCCGAAGATGGGTTGCGCGCCCAGAAGCGCCTGACCTTGGCTTCGCGAAACAGGTCGTAACCCGCGAACATCTCGTCAGCGCCTTCGCCGGTGAGCACCACCTTGATGCCGGCATCGTGCACCAGGCGTGAGAGCATGAAGAGCGGTGCGGGCGCGGTCCGCAACACCGGTCGTTCGGTGTGCCAGATCACGTCCGGGAACACGCGCGCAATGTCGGCACGCGAGACCACGACCTCGTGATGATCGCTGCCAAGCCGCTCGGCCATGGCCCGCTGGAATGCGGTCTCGTCGTACTCGGCGTCCTCGAAACGCAGGGAGAACGTCGAGAACTTCGACGCCTTGGCGGCGAGGCCGAGCGCCGCAATGAGCGAGCTGTCGAGGCCACCCGACAGGTAACTCCCGACGGGCACGTCTGCGCGGAGCATCCGCAGGCTTGTGGCCTCCCTCAACTGCGCCTGCACCTCCTCGACCGCTTCATCCAGAGTGCCGGCAAACTGGCCGGCGTTGCCGATTGGGAATGCCGGCTCGTAGGCCTGATAGTGCCGTACGCCGGCCGCAGAATACACGCGGACCGATCCTGGCTCGATCTCCTCGATTCCGTCGAACACCGTACGCGGTGCGAGCGTCGTCCAGAAGGTGAAGACCTGGTCGAGGCCGATGGGGTCCAGACGTCGAGGGAGCGACGGGACAGCTGCAAAGAGCGCCTTGACCTCGCTCGCGAAGATGATGCGGCCCGCGTGCTGGGCGATGTACAGCGGCCGCACGCCGAAGGGATCGCGCGCGAGGACGAGCTCGCTTCGCTCGGTGTCCCACAGAGCTACCGCCCATTGACCGTTGAGCCGGCGGAACGCGTCGCCGCCCCACTCTTCGTAGGCGTGGACGATCACTTCGGTATCGCTGCGCGTACGGAACTGGTGACCTCGAGCAGCCAGCTCCTCACGCAGCTCGACGTAGTTGAAGATCTCACCGTTGAAGGAAATCCAGAGCGTGCCGCGCTCGTTGGTCAGCGGCTGCTGGCCACTCGCCAGGTCGATGATCGACAGCCGGGCGTGAGCCAGACCGGCCCGGCTGTCCCGGTAGACGCCAGATTCGTCGGGACCACGGTGTCGAAGCGCTCCCGCCATGACCCCGAGCTCATCGAGTCCGGGCGGCGGCAAGTCTGCGTGCCGATTCATCACGCCGGCGATGCCACACATCAGGCGATCACGGCCTTCGCCGCGAGGTTCATGACCATCGAGCGCGACCGTTCACGCATGAATCTCCGGAACGGCCTCGACCAGGAGTGGTCGTGCGTGCAGATAGGCGGTCGTGCGGCGCTTCTGGTCGATGTCGCGATACACACGCTCGACCTGGTCGGCGGTCAGCCCGATGGCAGCGCCCACGTCCCCTGCCGGGATGCCGTGATTACGCCCGTACAGGCACAGGTCCATCTCCTGGTAGGGCAGTGCGAAGTAGAACTCCTCCTGCGTCTGCGGGAGCGAGAAGGTGTCGGTCGTGGGCGGCCGCCTGCGAATCTCTTCGGGTACACCGACGTACTCGGCGAGCGCGTACACCTGGGTTTTGTACAGGTGTGCGATCGGCTTGAGATCGGCCGCGCCGTCACCGAGCTTGACGAAGAAGCCCTGGTCGTACTCCAGCCGGTTCGGCGTGCCCGCCACGGCGTAGTTGAGCCGATCGGCGTGGTAGTACTCCATCATCTTGCGGACACGCTGCTTGAAGTTCGTCGCGGCGATCATCTGGAGGTAGGCTGCCGCGGGCATGCGAGAGGTCCGGCGCTCGCCATTCGGACTTTCCACGGTGAGCTCCGAGACGTTGAGGCGATCGCTCTCGAGGATCGACGGGAGCGTGATCTTGTTGCGCCAGCCATCACCGTACTCGGGAAAGACCTTCCGAATCGCCTCGTCCTGCCGCGCATAGCAGCCCGCGGCTTCGAGGATCGATGCGATGTCCTCGACCAGTCCAGGCACACCCAGCCCGGTAGTCAGCTGACGGGCCAGGGACAGCGATTCCGGAGACGAGGCGCGCTTGGGCATGAAGAGCACCTGGACGCGCTCCGGCCCAAGCGCGCGAGCCGCCAGGCACGTGACAACCGAACTGTCGATCCCCCCGGACAAACCAACGACAATGCCGCGGCGCTTGAGCTCCGCGACCTCCCGCCTGATGGCATGCTCAATGGTCTCGGCAGTCTGCTTCGGGTCAATCGCAAGTGCGGCGCTGGAGAACTTGGACAGGATTTCCTCCGAACGATGATGGTTCGATTCGGGCACAGCTTCGCCCCTTCAGTCACATCTGCTGATCTGACCGGCCGGCCTCCGAGCCCGGCTGACACCGCACGCCAGCACAAGCGTACCGTCCCCGGCGACCGGCACGGCATGGATGGAGCAAAGACTACTCCCCAGGTGATCGATGGGGCGCAGCCAGTTCCAACTTATTGCAACAACTGGACTTATGTCTCAACTGCACCGACTGGAGCGTGGGAGCCCTGACTGGAATCGGTGTGGTTCGCCGACTTTTGTCATGCGAACGGCGGGCATTGTTAGGGGTTGCTCCGAGGTGTCAGCGACGAACCGAGCGCCGTCGCGGCGCACGAGCGATGCTTCGCAGCGGGTGCCGTCGTGCGGAGCGCCATGCTCAACCCGATGAGGAAGGCGCCCCAGCTGGACCGTAAGGGGGTCTCGGGCATACGGCGAAGTTCGGAGGCAGTGCTCGCAGCCGCCGCGTCCCTCGACCTGGGGCAGGTGTCAACGAGCGGCGGCGGTACGACGGCGCGTCAACGCCGCGATGCCGATGAATCCCATACCCAGGAGCAGGAGGGCAGCTGGTTCGCTGCCACGTGCCACCGCCGGTCCCGCCGCATCGCCAGGAGACTCGCCAAGGGCACCGGGGGAGGCGTTCGTCGCAATTCCCATCGGAGTCGTCGACAGGTTGCTCGCTGTTTCGACCGGTTCGACACCAGCGCGCACGGGCATCACCGACCACACCATTACGCCCACCAACGTCAGCTGCACCGTCCAACGAATCACCTGGCAACCTCCAACGCGACGCCCTGGAACTGCATGAGGGACGTCGTCTATCTCGAGCAAAGCAAGATGCGATCCAGTTGATTCAACCGCTCGCGCCTGGATTAAGCGCTTGCGATGCTGACGGTTAGAGCACAGGCCATATAGTGCTGCGCTGCACGAAGGTTGCCTTCGGGCCGACTTTTGTCCGAAGCCATTCGAGGCCGCTGACTTGTGATCGGGGCCTAATCCGATGTGGGCGCGGACGGCACGCGGCAGGTGCCGTTCTCCACCACCTGCAGCAAGCCGCTGACCGCGCCTTCTGTCGTATCGCCCGGGTTGTTGGCGTTCAGCACCGCTTCCGGCAAGTCGGTGAGATCCGACACGCCTCGTTCGAGCGCGTAAGCCGCGCCGTTTGCCTGGACCAGGTTGATCACACCTCCAGGGTTGTGGCTCAACAGATGAGAGATGTTGGTGTGGATGTTGGCGCAGACAACGGCGCCCGGCTGTGTCGCCTCGATGTTGATACTGCGCGGACCGGCATCGTCGGTCACGTCCACGTGGTTGTTGGTGATCGTGATGTCCAGTGCCGGCGATGTCGACGGGTCGGGCGTCGATATCTCGATACCCTCAATCGGCCCCCCGGTTCGGATCGAGCTGCTGTCGAGAAGAACGCGTGTCGGCGCCACCTGACCGACAGTGCTCGAGAGCCTTGCGACAATGGTCGGGCTGGTTGCCGGAACTGAATGGTCGGGCACGTTCAACCCGGCGATCGTGACACGAAGCATCGATTGGGATGTCGCATTGAACGGCGCCTGGCCGAACAGGATGTTGGCGCCCGGGTGGTTCACGAAGGTGTTGTCGAGGATGCTGGCCGTCAGGTGCGCATTGCCGGCGTTTCGATCCGGCAATG
>CAZJBN010000190.1:0-5202 GCA_964543955.1 uncultured Bifidobacteriaceae bacterium | reverse complement strand
TCGCTCAGCAGGCCCTCGCGGGGGCGGAGATCGACGCTGACATGGACTCGAGGTCGGTCAGGCAACCCTGAAGGGTTGCCTCTACGCGTTCGTGAGGAGGGGTCGCCTCCACGCGCCTGTGAGGAAGGTCCGCCTCCGCCAGCGTACGGTGACCCTCCGATGACGCGCAGGTCGCCGGCCTTCGCACGCATGCGTTTGCCGCGGATGTCGATTTCCACCTGCGAGTCATGAATGGACACGACCGTGCCCTCCAGCCCGAGGCCGCCGATGGCGACACGCGACCCGGGTTCGATCGACGCCGGGGCTGACGCCCCGGCGCTCCGACCGCCCGATCCGGAGTCGGGGTCGCCTTCAGCCGTACGGAGCGCCGGGGCTTCGGCCCCGGCGCCACGAACGCCTTCCGCAATCCGTTCGACGGCGGCGCGCGCCTCGGCCCGGGCGGCGCCCGACTCGCCCGTGCTGATGAACGCTCCGGCGCCACGAAGCGAGGCCTTCTCCGCCATCTCATTGGACTTCTCGCGGAGCGCGTCGATTACCGCGTCGATCTCCCGGCGCGCCTGCCGGAGCCGGTCGTCCAGGCGCTCGTTGAGCCGCTTCTTGAAGGCGTCTTCGCGTTCGGCCAGCGCCTGCTCGCGCCGCACGATGTCGGCGGCCTGCTGGGTCACGGCGCGTCGTTCGCGCTCCAGCCGGCCACGATCGGCGTCGAGCGTCCGCGCCTGCGCGTCTATGCGGTCCAGGTGCGCCTGCACGCGCTTCTGATCGTCGCTCAGGAATCCGCGCGCGGCCGACACCACGGACATCGGCAGGCCGAGACGCTGCGCGATCTCGATCGCCAGGCTCCGTCCCGGCGCCCCGTACACGAGCCGGTAGGTCGGCGCATAGGTCTGGGGATCGAACAGAAAGCCCGCCACCGTGACGCCCTCGGTTGCCGCGCCCCATGTCTTGACCGCATCGAAGTGCGTGGTGGCGATGAGGTGCGCACCCCTCGTCCTGAAATGGTTGACCAGTGCGGTCGCCAGCGCGCCGCCTTCGTTGGGGTCCGTTCCCGTTCCGACCTCGTCGAGCAGCACGAGCGCGGGGAGTGCCAGCGAGCGGTCCATCGACACGAGGTTGGTGATGTGCGCCGAGAACGTGCTCAGGCTCGCCGCGATCGACTGCTCGTCGCCGATGTCGGCGAAGACCGATCGAAACACCGGCAATCGCACCGCGGTCGCCGGCACGTGGAGGCCGGACTGGGCCATCAGGGCGAACAGACCGGCAGTCTTGAGCGCGACGGTCTTGCCACCCGTGTTCGGCCCCGTAATCAGCAGGACGCGGCTGGGCGGATCGAGCACGATGTCGATGGGGACGACGTTGTGATCGTGTCGGGAACCGGGAGCCGGGAGCCGGGAGCCGGAAGTCGCGTCGGCATCGCCGAGCGGCTTTCCGAGCAGCGGGTGCCGCGCACCCCGGAGCTCGAAGGTTCCGTCCGGGACGAAGGTCGGTTCGATGCCACGGACCCGCGAGGAATACTGCGCGCGCGCCTGCAGCACGTCCAGCCGCTTCGCCACGTCCTCGACGACCCGGAGATCGCCCGGCCGGGCGCGGAATCGATCCGTCAGCTCGAGCAGGATGCGGAAGATCTCCTCACGCTCGCGCTCCTCGAGCTCGACAATGTCGTTGTTGATCTCGACCGTGGCGGCCGGCTCGAGGAAGAGGCTCGCGCCGCTCGCGGAGCTGCCGTGGACGATGCCCGGCACGTTCCCGCGGTGCTCGGCGCGCACCAGCAGCACGAAGCGCCCGTTGCGCTCGGTGATGACCTCGTCCTGGAGGTACTTCGCCGTGTCCCTGCCGCGTGCGAAGCGCTCGAGCGTCTGACGGAGCCGCTGGCGCAGGCCGCGCAGCCGATCGCGGATGCTCCGGAGGGCGGGGCTTGCCGCGTCGAGCACCTCGCCCGAGACGTCGATCGCATGGCGGACGGCGGCAATCTCCGGCGCGAAGCTCGCCAGCCGGCTGACCGCGGCCGTCAGGACGGGGTAGTGGCCGGCGGCGGCCACGATGCTCGCACGCGATCGATCGACGGAGTCCACGAACTCCGCCAGCGTGCGCAGCTGCAGGGGATCGAGGGGCCGTCCCTCGATGCCGAGTCCCGCGAGTGCCTCGGCCAGGCCAGGGCCGGCCTTCAGCGGGAAGACCGCATTCTGCTCGAAGAAGCGCGCGGTCTCACTCGTCGCCTGCTGCGCGGCGCTCACGGCGGCCGGATCGCCGGAAGGCTCGAGGGCCTCGAGAACGTCCCGGCCGAGCGGCGTCAGGGCAAGCTCCGCCACCTCGGCGACGATGCGATCGAATTCGAGCGTCCGGGTGGCAAACATGATGGGAAGAGCGCCTGAGCACCTGCGCACCTGCGCACCCGGGCACGTGTGCACGGGTGCACCCGGGCACCCGTGCACCCGTGCACCTGTGCACCTGTGCACCTAAAGATGATTGATCATACTGGCGATACATCCCGCTCCGAAGCCGTTGTCGATGTTGACCACCGACACGCCGTTGGCGCAGGAGTTGAGCATGCCGAGAAGCGCGGCAATGCCGCCGAAGCTGGCGCCGTAGCCGACGCTGGTCGGGACGCCGATCACCGGCACGTCGACCATGCCGGCCACGACGCTTGGGAGCGCGCCTTCCATACCTGCCACGACGACAATGACGCGGGCCGATTGCAGGCGTTCGCGCTCCCCGAGCACCCGGTGGATGCCCGCCACGCCCACGTCGTATACGCGCTGGATGTCGTTGCCCATCAGGTCGGCCGTGATCGCGGCTTCCTCGGCGACGGGGATATCGGACGTGCCCGCGGTGACCACCGCGACGACCCCGCGCCCGCGCGCGATGTCCCGGCGGCGAATGATGGCCCGCGCCGTCTCGTGGTACTCCGCATCCGGAACGCGACTGCGGACGGCATCCCAGGCGGCCCGGTCGGCACGGGTCACGAGCAGCGGATGATGGCGCTGGTCGATGGCCGCGGCAATCCCGGCTATCTGGTCGGGAGACTTACCCAGGCCGAGGACCACTTCCGGGAAGCCCTGGCGGACCTGCCGATGATGATCCACACGCGCGAAGCCCAGGTTGGCCAGCGGCTCGGCGCGAAGGGCCGCGAGGAGCCGTTCGTGGGCGGCTCCCGAGGTTTCAAGGCCGTCCCGCACCTGGTCGAGAAGCTCCCTTAGCTCATCCGGGCTCATTCCGCTATCGCCCCTGTTTTGTTGACTTTAGGAGGTCCGGATGTACAATTGAGGTTTCTGTCCGATTCGGTGCATCCGGTCCCAGCATGACGCCGACTGAAACGCTCATCCTCGCATCGTACTTCTTCGTCCTCCTGATTCTCGCCGTGTACGGGTGGCACCGGTACTACCTCGTGTACCTGTACATGAAGCATCGCGACGAGCAGCCGGTTCCCGTGGCCCGGTTCGACGAGCTTCCCCCGGTCACCATCCAGCTGCCGCTCTACAACGAAATGTACGTCGTGGATCGCCTGGTGGATGCTGTCTGCCAGATTGACTATCCGCGCGATCGGCTCGAAATCCAGGTCCTGGACGACTCGACTGACGAGACCCGCGAAATCGCGGAGCTGGCCGTCCGGCGCCACGCGCTGCAGGGCGTGGACATCAAGTACCTCCACCGGGCGGATCGGACGGGATACAAGGCCGGTGCGCTCGACGAAGGCCTCCAGGTCGCCAGCGGCCGGCTCGTGGCCATCTTCGACGCCGACTTCGTCCCGAAGCCCGACTTCCTGATGCGGACGGTGCACTACTTCACCGATCCGAAGGTCGCGATGGTGCAGGCGCGCTGGGGCCACATCAACCAGGACTACTCGCTGCTGACGCGTATCCAGGGCATCCTGCTCGACGCCCACTTCGTGCTCGAGCACGGTTCGCGGAACCGCAGCGGCTGCTTCTTCAACTTCAACGGCACGGCCGGCATCTGGCGTCGCGAGGCCATCGCCGACGGCGGCGGATGGCAGCACGACACGCTCACCGAGGACCTGGACCTGAGCTACCGGACGCAGCTGCGCGGCTGGACGTTCGTGTTCCTCCCCGACCACGTGGCGCCGGCCGAGTTGCCCGTGGAGATGAACGCGTTCAAGTCGCAGCAGCACCGCTGGGCGAAGGGGTCGATCCAGACCTTCCTCAAGCTGATGCCGACGATTCTCAGGTCGGACCAGCCGGCCAGGGTCAAGGCCGAGGCGTTCTTCCACCTGTCGGCGAACTTCAACTACCCGCTCATGTGCGTGCTGTCGGTGCTGATGGCGCCCTCGATGATCATCCGCTACAACATGGGGTGGTACGAGATGATGCTCATCGACATCCCGCTCTTCCTGGCGGCGACTGCATCGGTGGCCAACTTCTACATGGTCTGCCAGCGCGAGCTCTACCCGCAGACCTGGACCGAACGCCTCAAGTACCTGCCGTTCCTCATGTCCATCGGCATCGGCCTGGCCGTGAACAACACGCGCGCCGTGTTCGAGGCGCTCTTCCACAAGCCGAGCGAGTTCGCGCGCACGCCGAAGTACGGCGTCGAGGGACGCGCGGACGACTGGAGCCAGAAGAAGTACCGCCAGAACGTCGCCGTCCAGCCGCTCATCGAGGTGGCCCTCGGCCTCTACTTCACCGCCACGCTCTTCTACGCGCTCGCCAACGGCATCTACGGCACCGTGCCCTTCCTGATGCTCTTCCAGGTCGGTTTCCTCTACACGGGCCTCCTCTCGCTCGTCCAGCAGTTTGGCGGCGAGTCGGTGGTCGAGGTCGCGCAGAGCAAGGAAGCGTGACCGCCACGCCGGGAGCACGGAACGGTTCCGTTGTATCCTTGGGTCCCTTATCTCGAGTTCAGCCGATCTGACGGAGGTGACCCGTGGACGTCGCGGTCAACATCACGGTCAATGGGCGTCGCCAGCTGCGCACGGTCGAGCCGCGCCAGCTGCTGGTGCACTTCATCAGGGATACGCTCGGCGCGACCGGCACCAAGGTCGGCTGCGATACCAGCCAGTGCGGGTCGTGCACGGTGCTCGTCGACGGCGTGGCCGTCAAGTCGTGCACCTGTCTCGCGGTGCAGGCGGACGGTCGTGCCGTCACCACCATCGAGGGCCTGGCGCCGGCCGGAGGGCTTCATCCGCTGCAGGAAGCCTTCTGGAATGCGCACGGGCTCCAGTGCGGCTTCTGCACGCCCGGGATGATCCTG
>CAZJBN010000189.1:0-5268 GCA_964543955.1 uncultured Bifidobacteriaceae bacterium | reverse complement strand
GGCGGGCGCTCAGGGCTTGCCGTACAGCTGCACCAGCTTCAGACGCTCCATGCGCTCGAAGTCGCGGTCGAGCGACCAGACGAGCGCCCCCAGTTCAGTCGCCAGCGCCGCAATCAGGAGATCGCCGACGCCGAAGTGGTGGCCCTTGTCCGCAGAGGTCTCGACCCACCGCTCGACGAGCGACCACGTCTCGTCGGTGGGGCGGGCAACGGCCAGGGCGGCGAGCCGCTTCTTGAGCACGACGCGGTCCTTGACAGCTGCGCCGCCGACGAGCTCCACCCGAACCGGCAGCGGCAGCACTGCCTCGTCGGCGTCGATCAGCTGGGCCAGGATCGGCGCCTGGGGGGCGGTTGGCGACCGGAGCACTGCCACCCAGACTGACGTGTCGACCACAATCACGGCGGGACACCAGCGAAGCCGCGCATCGATGTCTACGACCCCGCCTCGACCGGCCGGCGCCGCGACCTGGCGATATCGATGTCGATGTTCACTTTCCCGAACATCCCCTTCAACTCGGCCAGGCGCTTTCGCCGAACGGCTTCGCGCAACGCGAAGACAACGGTGTCGGTCTTGGAGGTGAACCCCAACGCCTCGCGGGCCTCGTCCACCAATCCGTCCGGTAAGTCCAGGGTGGTACGCATATGAATGACCATATATCATATGCATGATTGACGTCAAGAGATGCATAAGGTCCGAGGAGGTCCGAGGGTTCGCAGGCCCGCCTTGCATGGGTGCCGCGGTTGCACGTAGTGCCCATGTGCCTGGAGTGCCCGGTGCCCGGGTGCGCAGGTGCCCGGGGTGCCCAAGGTGCAGGGTGTCCATCCCCATCACCTGTGGAGGCAACCCTTCAGGGTTGCCTTGGTGGCGAGTACCCAGGGTGCACGGTCAGCATACGCTCGTGCTTGAAATGGGTTTGCTGCATCCACGATGGCGCGCCGCTCCCGCGAGCCATCACGCGCCGTAGTTCTCAGGGCCGTGGTACACTTCGCCGCCATTCCCGCTGAGCGTCGCCGTTCCCCGGAGGTTCCGCAATGCACCACATTCCCTGTAAGTGGATCGTCGGGTTCTTTGGGCCTGCACGTCTGCCGTGACCGTCCGCAACGGTTCCGGGCGCCGGGACATCGTCCAGGTCGTCGTCGCCGTCGTCCTGCTCCTTGCCGTCGTCGCAGGTATCTTTGCCATGCAGGCATGGCGCGCGGGGCTGTCGCTCGGTGACGTCCTGTCGGGCCGTGGCGCGCCGGGCTCCGCCACGCCAGTCGAGGAGATCGAGCGGACCTCCACGCTGCGCGGACCGCGCATCGACTTCCTGTCGCCTGCGGCGGTCGGTCGCACCGTTGGCCCGGACGATCGTCCGCTGGTCGCCAACGTCGCCATCGTCGACCTCGACGGCGACGGGCTGATGGATGTCCTCGTTGCCGATGCCGCAGCCAACCAGGTGACGTGGATTCGCCAGGAGCGCGCGGGCGTGTTCTCCGAGCGGACGCTTGCCGCCGTCGCGGCTCCCGCACATGTGAGCGCCGTGGACATCGACCGCGACGGCGACCTGGACATTGCCGTGGCCAGCCTCGGCGTCCTTGCGCCGAACAATGCGCCGATCGGCGCCGTGCTCATCCTCGAGAACGATGGGCGCCAGTCCTTCACGACACGCACGATCATCGACCGCGTGGCGCGCGTCGCCGACGTCAGGGCGGGCGACCTGGACGGCGATGGCGATCTCGATCTGGCCGTCGCGCATTTCGGTTATGACGATGGCGAGACGAGGTGGCTGGAGAATCTGGGAGGATGGCGATTCGAGAGCCACGTGCTGCAACGGCTGTCCGGCGTGATCAACGCGGAACCCGTCGACATCGACGCCGATGGCGATCTCGACATCGTCACGCTGGTCAGCCAGGAATGGGAAGAGATCTACGTGTTCGTCAACGACGGGCGCGGAACATTCACGCCCAAACGGGTCTTCGGGGCGAGCAACGAGGACTTCGGCTCGAGCTGGATTTCGGTGGCGGACCTCGATGGCGATGGCGACCCGGATATCATCTACAGCAACGGCGATGCCTTCGACTACGCGCCGCCGAAGGGCCGCTCGTACAACGGCGTGCAGTGGCTCGAGAACACCGGCGGCGTGAGCTTCAGGTACCACCGACTGGCCGACCTTGCCGGCGCGTCGAGCCCGCAGGCCGCCGACATGGACGGCGACGGCGATCTGGACATCGTCGTCGCGAGCGCCTACAACGACTGGGCAAGGGCTGACGCGCAGAGCCTCGCCTGGCTGGAGAACGATGGCAGCCAGCGCTTCACGCTGCGCGACATTACCTCCTCGCCCACGCACCTCATCACCGTCGCAGTCGGCGACCTGAACGGCGACGGCAAGCCGGATCTCGCGACGGGCGGGATGCACATGAGCTGGCCGTTCGACCGCATGTCGAGGGTGATGGTGTGGATGAATACGGGAGGATGACGCAGGTGCACAGGTGCACAGGTGCCCAAGGTGCCCAAGGTGCACAGGTGCACGGGTGCCCAAGGTGCCCAAGGTGCACAGGTGCACGGGTGCCCAAGGTGCGCAGGTGCGCAGGTGCACAGGTGCCCAAGGTGCGCAGGTGCGCAGGTGCGCAGGTGCATGGGTGCGTCAGCGTGACGCAGGACGAACAGGATGAAGAAGCGCGCCGGTAAGACGCGCAAGGAGGCGTCTCAGCCTCAAGCCAAAGCGGCCGTCCCGGTCGGCGCGGATTCGCGCCGGTGGACGCTCTTCCTGACGGCTGCGATTGTGGCGGCAATCGTCGGGCTGGCCTGGTATTCGGCCGGTGTCCTGGTCCGTCGAGCCGAGGCTGCGCGGCTGCCGTCGGTGCCCGACCTCGCCCATCTGTCGGAACCTGCGCGGGCGGGTCTCCTGGAGGCCGAAGCCGCAGCCCGGAGAAACCCGGCGTCGGCCGTGGCGCTCGGGGAACTTGGCCGCGCTTACCAGGCCAACCTGCTGGTGGAGCATGCGCTCGTCGCGTACTCCCTGGCCGAGGAGCGCGCGCCGGCCGATGCGCGATGGGCCTATCACCGCGCCATCCTGCTCGAGGAGCACGGCGAACAGGAGGCCGCCGGCGCCCTCTTCACGCGAGTGACGGAGCTCGACCCGGGCCACGGCCTGGCGTGGTTCCACCTGGGTGAAATCGCATTCAAGAAGGGGGATCTCGCCGCCGCAGAGCAGGCCTATCTGCGCGCGCGCGACGCTGACAGCAAGGCGTTCATCGAGGCCCGCCCGGCCGGCGTGCCGGCACGGCAGGTGCCGCCGGTATCGGCGTACGCGTCGCTGGGCCTCGCGCGCGTCGCGATCGAACGCGGCGACACAGGCACCGCTCGGGATCTCCTGCAGAGCACGGTCCGCGATCACCCAGGCTTCGGGCCGGCCCGCAGCCTCCTCGTTCGACTCGACGATCCGGACTCGCATCAGAAACCGCCGGAGGGCCAGCCGCCCGCATCCGCGTACTCGCCACCAGCCGATCCGGCCCTCGATGCCATCATCGCGCGGTCTCACAACAGCGATCTTCTGCTCAAGCATGCGGCCATGGCGTCGCGGGCAGGCGACACGGCGTGGCGGGAGTATCTCGTCGGTCGCGCGCTTGCCGCCAACCCCGAGCAACTCGACGTGGTCCTCGAAATGGCGGCGCTCCTCCAGTCGCAGGGGAAGTCCACCGAGGCGCTCCGCTACCTTGCGCAGGCCGAACGGCTGGCTCCCGGCGACCATCACGTTCTCGTACAGCAGGGAAGAAGCCTTGCGGACCTGGGGCGGCTCGTGGAAGCCGAGACTGTGCTCCGCCGGGCGACGCGAGTCCGCGATGCCACGGCCGAGTACAACCTCGGCACGGTCCTCGACCGGCTCGGCCGCAACGTCGAAGCACGCGCGCACTACGAGCGGGCCATCGCCATCAACCCCTTTCACGCACGGGCGATGAACAACCTGGCGTCCGGCCTGAGCCGCAGCGGTCAGGGTGCCGCGGCACTCGCCCTGTACGCCCGCGCCATCCAGGCCGCGCCCGACAACGCGGAAACCTACAGCAACCTGGCCAACGCCCTCATCAGCGAGCGGCGATTTGCCGATGCGCTGAAGGCGGTCGACACCTCGCTGGCGCTCGACGCGTCAGACCCGAACGCCCACAACAACCGCGGCATCGCGCTGGCCTATCTTGGCCGCGTCGCCGAGGCGCGCGCGGCGTTCGAGGCGGCTCTCAGGATCGCACCCGGCCACGTCAACGCGCGGCACAACCTGGAGCGGCTCCGCGGGCGTTGACCCGCTGCGGCGGCGGAGCTGACCAGCCTCCGCTGAAGCTTCCACCTTCGCCCTGCGGGCTACGGCGGTCCGCCGAAGCCTGGGCGACGGCGGAAGCTTCGCCCTACTGCCGCGCGAGCGCGCTGACGTCGTTCAGGATGCCGGCCGCGGTGACTGCTGCGCCCGCGCCCGGTCCGCTGATCACCAGCGGTTCGGCGCGATACCTGCTGGACGTGAACGTGATGATGTTGCGCGTCCCGGCGCCGGCCCCCATCGGGCTGGCTGCCGGCACCGCAACGAGCCTGGCGGTAACACGGCGCAGTGTTGCCGACACCACGTAGCGAAGCACACGGTCTTTGGCGGACTCGGCTGCTACACGCGCGCGCCATTCCTCGTCGAGCGACGGCAGCCGCTCCAGGAACTCGGCGAGCGGCAGCTTCCTGAGTGAAGGAGGCACCAGGTCATCCGGCGAGGGTCCCGGCCCGCGATACCCGAGCAGGCGCGCGAGAATCAGGCCTTTGCGCGCGGCGTCCGCACCGGAGAGATCCTCGCGCGGGTCGGGCTCCGCGTATCCGCGCTTCACCGCTTCGACGACGGCTTCCGAGAACGGGCGCCCGGCCGACACCTCGGAGAGCACGTACATCAGCGTGCCGCTGACGCAGCCGTCGACGCGAAGGACGCGGTCGCCCGTGTCCGCCAGCTTGCGATAGGTGTCGATGATCGGAAGGCCTGCCCCAACCGTGGCCTCGAACCGCAGGCGTCGTCCGGCCTTGCGCGCGGCTTCCATCAGGCGCTCGTGGCTGTCCCACGAACCTGCGAGCGGCTTCTTGTTGGCCAGCACCACGTCGAAGCCCTGCCCGAATGCTGTCTGCAGCAGGTCGCCGGTCTCCTCGCTCGTGACGTCCACAACAACCGGGTGGGAGACTGCGTGGCCGGCCATCACGCCGAGCGCCTCGCGCGCCGATGCCGTGCGGCCTCCAAGCGCTGCCAACAGCGCCCCGCCGTCCTTGGCGTGT
>CAZJBN010000188.1:0-5340 GCA_964543955.1 uncultured Bifidobacteriaceae bacterium | reverse complement strand
GTGCCGTGGCAAAGCCGCCACGCGCGGTGCCGCGCGGCAGATATGCGCGATGACGGTGGTCCGTCTTCGCTCACGCTGCGCATGAGCGTCGGCGAGTCACACGTCGCGTGTCCGGGACTTGCTCGACGTGGGAGCCGTGTCCCGGACGATTTCCACACCTCATCCGCGCGGATAGCAAACCAACGAATGTACGTTCCACTGTCGGTCGCGACCTGCGCGTCTCGAGCGGCGCGTTGGCGCCGGTGCGGCTCATCTCGAGAACACCGTGCCGTGCGGAACCGGCCTGCCCGTAAAGCCGTGCGGCCAGTGCTTGCCGGTCAGATCGATCCCCGGCCTTGTGCTGTCCGAATCGCGGAAGCGATCGTCGATGGACAGGGCACCGCTGGCGGGATCGAAGTTGATGACGAACAGCCGGTTGCTCTTTGTGTAACCTGCTGAATTCAGCACGAGTCGGCGCCCTGAAGGGTCGATCGCCAACCAGTGTGGCTCCTCGTCGTCGCCGAATGTCACTCGCGACACTTCGCGTGGATGCTCGGGATCGGCAATGTCCAACGCGACCAGCGCGTGCGTGTGCACCACGGTCTGCAGCCAGTAGTGGCTGGTCAAAACCGGCACACCGCAATCCTTTCCCGGAAAGCCGTAGACGAAGCGCGCGGTCGGTGCCTCCCGATCCACGCCGCGGATCAGATAGAGCCCGCAGTTGAACGTGTGAACGTACACGCTCTGTCCATCCGGCAGCAGCTTTGGCTCGCCCGTGAAGTAATGCTCGTCGCCCCGCGGACCAGGCGGGAGCGCGACGCTCTTGAGCAGCGAGAGATCGGAGAGGCGCCAGAACTGCACCCATTGCGACGTCGCCTCCTTGTGCCCATCGTCCATGTCGGTGGTGGTCAGCACCGCACGATCGATCGCGGGGATTGGCAAGACACTGTAGGGATACAAGCGCGAGTCGCTGATTGCCGGATCATGCGCCGACCTGCTGCGAATGACGGTGCCGCGTTCATCCATTTCGACGAGACCACCGGTACGGGCCTCCTCGGCCTGAGTGGCGGCTGCAATTGCCGTGGCGCCATGCGCGTGTGAGGGCTGCACGACAGGCGCGCCGGTCCTGGCCGCGTACTGAAACGTCGTCAGCAGGTTCCCATTCGGCAGCCGGATGAAGGTGTGAGGATGGCTGAAGCCGGCCAGTTCGCCGAACGACGTGATCACCGCCGGACGCGTGGGCTCGGTGAGATCGAATAGCCAGGTGCGACCGGCGCGAAAACCGTTCGCCAGGAGGTGTCCATTCGCCGGCATCTCGAGCTCGGTGTGATGGGGATGCGTGCCGGCCGTGCCGGTCGGCATCGACGCCACGATCGAGCCATAGCGAGGAGAAGCCGGCGCGGCATCGATCACCGCCAGGAAATCGCTGGCCTTGCCGTCTGCGTCTCCCGCCCAGAGGAACAGATACGAGTGAGCCGTGTGATTGCGGCGGCTACACGAAGCGGTCGAGAGAGTGGCCGCCATGAGCGAGACAGCAATGACGGCCAATGTCCTTGGGGTTCGGTTCATGAGAAATGGGGCATCAAGAGCGGCTACAGCCATACTCTATCGCCACCAGGTCACCTCGAACGATGCCGGTGTCGACTCCACCACGCCCGTCGAGAAGGTCAGCACGCCAACGCCTCGCATGTCCAACTGGCCTGCGAGCGCACCTTGCCCCGTGAACCGCCCCACGACTCGATACTCACCAGGTGTCAAACTGGTCTGGAACGCCATCGTCTCGCGACACCACAGGCGCTCTCCTGCCAAGCGCCGCGTGTACATCGAACCGCCACGCAGTGCCACGATGAAGTCGTCGACCCGGAACGCCATTGACTGGGCAAGCCGTCCGTACGGCACGAACGCGTTCGCAGCAAAAGGCCTCCGCGGTCATCGGTGCGTCTCCGGACAAGATCGGCACGGCCATCGGGCAGCAACACCTGCGCAGCATTCTCGCCTTCTGCAACTCCCCGCAAATGAATGCGGTGGAGGCGTACATCCAGTTCGAGCCAGGCCTGATCACGGACGAGGGCGAGGTCACGAACAAGGAGACGGAGAAGTTTCTGCGAGACTACGTGACCCAGTTCCACGCCTTCATCACGAGAGTCACGACCGCCCTGCCAAGGAACGCGTAGCTGCTGCATCCAGTCATCGGACACTCACGCAGGGAGCGCGGAACGTTGCCATGTGGGAAGGTGATGACGCTGTAGCGTACAATCCAGCCGATCCAGCCCAGCCTTACCACCCCGACACGAGTCGGGTCCATTCAGGAGAAAGCCCATGAGCAGCAACCCCCCGCACCCCACAGGCGATGACCCGCAGTACTTCCTGCTCCGGCCCGAGGTCGAAAAGGCTTACGGGTACTCGCACGCCGTGCGGATCGGCCGCGACATCAAGATCTCCGGCGCCGTCAGCATGGACAACGAGGGGAAGCCGACGGCGGTCGGCGACATCGAGCAGCAGATGAAGAACGCCTACTCCGACCTCGAGAAAGTGCTGTTGCACTACGGCTGCACCTTCGACGACGTCATCGTCGAAAACGTCTACACGACGAACATGGCGGAATTTCTACAGGTCTCCGCCTACCGCGCCAGTGTCTACCAGAAGCAGTTCCCGACCGGCACCTGGCTCGAGGTGAAGGGACTGGCCCTGCCCGAGTTCATGATTGAGATCGAGCTCGAGGCCCGCACGCCCAACGCCTGAGAACGCCATTGGCTTCCACCGTCGGACGCGAGAACGACCAACGCACGGTACGTGTCGCGAGACCGAGTCGGATGTCGCTCAGGCACTCAACAGGCTTGCCCCCCTGGTAGACAATTCGTCCCTGGGTTTCGGTGGTGGGCTTCGCGCCTGGGTGACCCTGGACGTAAATCACGCTTCCGGCGACCGCGGTGGATGGCGCGTTCTGCCGATACTGACCGGGCATCTGCCAGGCGGGTCGGCCCGTCGACCTGTCGAACGCCACCAGCGCGACCTGTGTCACACCGACCAGCACATCCCCCGCATCTACCAACCCCGTGAGCCGGAACGCGCTCCCGGCCATCAACCGGAGGACGTACCTCGACCGGCGGCCAGAGGTCACGGCCAGTCGCGAGATTGATGGCGTACAGAGTCACTCCGCTGACGGCGAAGTAGGTGCCTCCCGCCACGGGGGCTTCGTCGATGCACAGGCCGACGGTGCCTGCCGGCGCGGCGGGGTATCGCCAGCGTTCCTGCCCGGTGCCCGCATCGAGCGCCACCAGGGGCCGGAAGTACTGCGATTGGTTCGCGTCTCCAGCCTTTACGAGCACGTTGCGCGAGACGTAAACGCTCTCGCCCCTCGCCACAGGAACGGACTTGCACGAACCCCTGGCTGGAAACGGCACCACCCATTTCTCGCGCCCTGTCGCGGCATCGAGCACCTGGAAGCTCTCGTCTTCGCCGAGCACGAATGCCATGCCCGAATCGGCCGCGACCGCTGCCGACTGCGCCGTCACAGGCCCACGCTACGCCTCGCGGCCCGTGGCGATCGTCGCCGCCACCAGGGGGTTGCCCATCGGCACGATTGCGAGCCCGTTCGACACCGCGGGTGCCGTCGCCACGAAGGGATTGCCACTGGCGGTGCCGGTCGGACGGAAGGTCCACTGCAGTTTCCCGGTGATGGTATCGACGGCGAACAGGCCACCGCGATTCGACGGGTTCCCGCCGACGATCGTGGTCCCGGCGAGCACCGCTTTCGCCCAGTCACGATGACCGGGATTCACGGTGAACTGCTCGACCGGCGCGGTTCGCAGCGGAGCGATGCTGGTCGCGGCCTGCGCGAGCGCCAGCACCCCGCCGAGCGCGATCACACCGAATGTCGTGGCTCCGCAGAGTCCGAATGTGTTTCTCGGCATCGGCGAGCATTCTACGCCAGTGACCGCGAAACATCGGGGCGCGACCGCAGGCCGATCACGGCTGAACGCTCGAGAGTGAAATCACCCCGCGCGGCAGGTTGTTTGGAACGCGGGTGATCTGGGTGTCAGGGACGACGTCCGCAACGACCTCGTCCATGCAGCCTGAGGATTCCTCCTGCACCCACATCCTCTGAGCGCGCGCCCGCTGCCCTCATTTTTCGGAGGCACAATCCCACCGCTCACACGGGTGCGCCGTTGACCGATCCGAGCGAGGTCATCCTGCTCATTGTATGAAGTTGCCGGACAGTGCCTGGAACTCCCGGCCCAGGCAGCAGCCATTCGCCCGTGGACCCAGGACAAGCCGTGGGAATTCATTCCTGGTGCATCCCGGCCGTCAGCATGAGGACTTCTGGCTGCTCGGGCGGTTCTCCGGTCCGGACAAGGCACTGTTCGACAAGGTGTGGACGATGCCGGATGTCGAGAAGGCCAGGAGAAGGCTCGGGGCAAGAACGGGTGGCTGGGTGTCGGGGACGGAATTCGCAACCGGGTAATCACCGCGGCCTGGAACCAGTCCTCGCCCAATCCCCTTCGCAGGCACGAGACAGTTGCTTCTTCGCGTACCCGCTCGGATCGGTCAACGGCGCACCCGATAGCGCAGGTGAAGCACCCGGCTGCTCTGAATCGCCACGTCAGGATCCTCCAGCAGGTGCTGAGCGTCGACCGACCCGAAGTAGCGCTTGCCGGACCCGAACACGACGGGGACGACATCCATGCGCACCTCGTCGACCAGACCTGCGGCCAGCACCTGGCCACCGACGTCGCCAGCGGCGACCTCGACGATGCGGTCACCCGCAAGCTCCTGCGCCTTGGCCACGGCTGCCTCGATGCCGTCGACGAAGTGAAACGGCGCTTCGGGATCCCAGCCCTCGGGCTGCGGCCGGTGCGTCACGACGACCACGTGGTCGATCCCGCTCGGCGGCTTCCCGTCCCAGCCGTCCGTGATGTCGAAGACGTGGCGGCCGGCGATGGTCACCCCAATCTGGTCCCAGTACGGCCGGACGTAGTCGTAGGACTTCTGCGACACCTTCAAGACGCCGCTCTCGTCCAACGGCACCTCACCACTGGACAACCAGTCGAACAGCGGTCCGGGCTGGTCGCTCTCGTCCGCGATGAAACCGTCTACCGACACGGAGGCGTACATGACTACTTTGCCCACGGGCGCTCCTTTCCTTCGGGTGCCCCCAAGGTAGCGTCTCGTGAGCTGTCGGTCTTGTAAGAAATCAATCGGCTGGCAGCGGCCAGCCGTCCAGCGTGTGGCCGGGATGTTCGCGCAGGAATCGCTGCCGGACTTCGGCGTACCGGGTCGGCGTGAACCCGGTGAACTCCCGGAACTCGTGGCCGAAGTGGGCCTGGTCGAAGTAGCCGGCGCGCGCCGCGACATCGGCCC
>CAZJBN010000187.1:0-5422 GCA_964543955.1 uncultured Bifidobacteriaceae bacterium | reverse complement strand
GGCCGATGATGATGCCCGGACGCGAGGTGTGGATGTCGATCTTCAGCTTGTTGGCCGCGCGCTCGATCTCGACCTTGGCCACGCCGGCGTGCTGGAAGCGCCGCTTCAGGTCCCGCTTGAGCTTCAGGTCCTCGTGCAGGAGATCGGCGTAGTCCTTGTCGGCGAACCAGCGCGACTTCCAGGTCTTGTTGAACCCGATGCGGAACCCGTACGGGTGAACTTTCTGGCCCACAGTGATCTCCCTCTTACTCGGCCGCCGCCGGGGCGGCCTTCTTCGACCGCGCGCGCGCGCGCCTGGCCGGCTTGTCGGTATCCGATCCCACGGCCGCCACGACTCGCGGGCGTTCGGTGACCTCGACGGTCAGGTGCGTCGTCCGCTTGATGATGCGGAAGGCCCGGCCCATCGGGGCCGGCCGCACCCGCTTCATCGACGGACCGTTGTCGGCATGGCAGCGCGACACGTAGAGCCGCTCCACGTCGCCGCCGAATCCGTCCTTCTGCTGGGCGTTGGCGACGGCGGACCGCAGGACCTTCGCGACGTCGCGTGCAATCCCCTTGCGGCTGAACTGCAGCACCATCAGCGCGTTGTTGACGTCCTTGCCGCGAATCAGGTCCATCACGAGCCCGGCCTTCTGGGCCGAGGTCCGGACGTACTTGGCGGTTGCCTGTGCGACTACCATCTCGCCCCCGCTACGACTTTCCGCCCGGCGCCGGCGCCGAGCTGGCGGCCTTGTCGGCCTTGGCCGCGTGGCCCTTGAAGTGGCGCGTCGGCGAGAACTCGCCGAGCTTGTGGCCCACCATGTTCTCGGTGATGTACACGGGCACGAACTTGCGTCCGTTGTGGACCGCGAGCGTGTGCCCCACCATCTCGGGGATCACGGTCGAACGGCGCGACCAGGTCTTGACGACCCGCTTCTCGTTGGCGCGATTCATCGCCTCGACCTTCTCGAGAAGGTGCGTGTCGATGAACGGGCCTTTCTTCAGTGAACGACTCATAGTCAGGCTCTAGGCTCTAGGCTTCAGGCTCTAGGCTTCAGGCTTCAGGAACGTCCTGGAGCCCAGAGCCTGAAGCCTAAAGCCTCACTTATCTACTTCCGTCTCCGCTGCACGATGAACGCATCGCTCGGGCGGCGCGTCCGTGTCTTGTGTCCCTTGGTCGGCACGCCCCACGGCGTCACCGGGTGCCGGCCGCCCGAGGTCTTGCCCTCGCCGCCGCCGAGCGGGTGATCCACCGGGTTCATCGCCACGCCGCGCACGTGCGGCCGCTTGCCCATCCACCGGCTGCGCCCGGCCTTGCCGATCGACACGTTCTCGTGATCGAGGTTGCCGACCTGGCCGACCGTCGCGACGCACGTCATCGCGATCTTGCGAATTTCGCCCGACGGCATCTTGACCGAGACGTAGTCGCCTTCCTTGGCCACGACCTGCACGCCGGCGCCGGCGCTCCTCGCGAGCTGCCCGCCCTTGCCGGGCTTGAGCTCCACGTTGTGGACCGTGGTGCCGAGCGGGATGTGGCCGAGCGGCAGACAGTTGCCCGGCAGGATGTCCACCGAGTCGCCCGCCACGATCGTGTCGCCGACCTTCAGGCCGAGCGGCTGCAGGATGTAGCGCTTCTCTCCGTCCGCGTAGGTCACGAGCGCAATCCGCGCCGATCGATTCGGGTCGTACTCGATCGAGGAGACGGTGGCCGGGATGTCCCGCTTGTCCCGCTTGAAGTCGATGATGCGGTACAGGCGCTTGTGCCCGCCGCCGCGCCACCACGACGTCTGCTCGCCGGTGTTGTTCCTGCCGCCCGACACCTTGAGCGGCTCGGTCAGCGGCTTGTAGGGCCGGTCGACCGTGATCTCGTCGAAGGTCTGCACCGTCATCTGGCGACGGGCAGGCGAGGTCGGCTTGTACTTGCGAATAGGCATCGTTATGCCCCTTCCAGGAAGTCCGGCAGCTTCTGGCCGGCCTTCAGCGTGACGTAGGCCTTCTTCGTGTCCGAGCGGCGTCCGACGAACCGGCCCTGCCGCTTGAGCTTGCCCTGGGTCGTCGCCGTGCGGACGCCGTCCACCCGGGCGCCGAGCAGCTTCTCGACCGCGCGCCTCACGTCGATCTTGTTGGCGTGGCGCGCCACCTCGAAGACGACCGTCCGTCCGTCCTCGCGGAGGAGCGTGGTCTTCTCGGTAATGAGCGGCCGGCGAATCACATCGGTCAGTTTCATAACAGGCTCTGGGCTTTGGGCTTTAGGCTCTAGGCTCTAGGCTTTAGGCTTTAGGCTTTAGGCTTTAGGCTTTAGGCTTTGGGAAACAGCATCAGCCGAGCGCGGCCTCGAGCTTTTCGAGGGCCGCCTGGGTCACGACGACCGTCCGCGTGTCGGCCACGTCCCGCGCGGTGATGCGGTTGCTCGGCAGCAGCACGACGCCGGGCAGGTTGCGCACCGACAGGGCCAGATTCTCATCGGGCCTCACGTCCACCAGGAGCGCCTTGCCGGTCACGCCGATGGCCGCCAGCATCCCGACGGCCGCCCTGGTCTTGACCGTCTCGGCCGCCAGCGCGTCCACGACGATGAGCGAGCCGCCCTGCAGCTTGGCGGAGAGCGCGGCGCGCAGCGCGCCCTTCTCCACCTTCTTCGGCAGCTGGTACTCGTAGCTCCTCGGCTGCGGCCCGAACACGGTGCCGCCCTTGCGCCAGAGCGGATTGCGCACCTCGCCGACCCGGGCGCGGCCGGTGCCCTTCTGCCGCCACGGCTTCTTGCCGCTGCCGCTGACGAGCGCACGGTTCTTCGTCGCGTGCGTGCCGCGGCGCTCGGCCGCATTGGCACGGACGACGGACTCGTGGATGAGGTCCGTCTTCACCCGCCCGCCGAACACCTCGTCGCTGACCGACACGGTGCCGACCTTCTGGTTCTCGCGATTGACAACGTCAACTGTCATGATTGTTCTCAGGCTCTAGGCTTCAGGCTCTAGGCTTTGGCTCTACTTCTTGCCCTTCCTGGGCTTCTCCTGCAGCTGCGGCTGCGGCTCGGGCTTGGCGGCCACGGCCTTGCGAATCAGCACGTAGCCTCCGTTGGCGCCCGGCACCGCGCCCTTGACGAGCAGCAGGTTGTTCTCCGCGTCCACCTTGAGCACCTTCAGGTTCCGCACGGTAATGCGGTCGACGCCCATGTGGCCGTGCGCGCGCATGCCCGGCATCACGCGCGAGGGATACGACGAGGCGCCAATCGAGCCCGGCGCCCGGTGGAACATCGAGCCGTGCGACTTCTCGCCGCCGGCGAAGTGGTGCCGCTTGACGACGCCCTGGAAGCCGTGGCCCTTGCTCGTGCCGATCACGTCCACGCGCTCGCCCTGGTTGAAGATCGAGACGAGCACCTGCGCGCCCGGCGCCGGCGCTTCGGCGCCCTTGGCGACCTTGACCTCGCGCATGACACGCGTCGGCGGCACGTTCGCCTTCTTGAAGTGGCCTGCCGTCGGCTTGTTCGCGCGGAACTTCCGGGTCTCGACGAGGCCGAGCTGCACGGCCTCGTAGCCGTCCTCCTGCGCCGTCTTGCCCTGGACGACCACGCAGGGGCCTGCCTGGAGCACCGTCGCCGGCTCGAGCGTGCCGTCCTCGAGGAACAGCTGCGTCATGCCGACCTTCTTGCCGATGATTCCGTTCACCATTTCAGATACCTGTCAGGCTCTGGGCTTTGGGCTTCAGCAAGCGCCTTTCCTGGAGCCTGGAGCCCGAAGCCTAGAGCCTTACTTGTGGTCCTTGCCGAACGCCTTGATCTCGACGTCCACGCCCGCCGGCAGATCGAGCTTCATCAGCGCGTCGACGGTCTGGGGCGTCGGCTCGAAGATGTCGATGAGCCGCTTGTGCGTCCGGATCTCGAACTGCTCGCGCGACTTCTTGTCGACGTGCGGCGAGCGCAGCACGGTCCACTTGTTGATCTCGGTCGGCAGCGGAATCGGCCCCGCCAGCCGCGCGCCCGTCCGCCGGGCCGTGTCCACGATTTCGCCCGTGCTCTGGTCGAGCACCCGCGAGTCGTAGGCCTTCAAACGAATTCGAATCTTGTCGCCCAGCATGGCTACTCTCTTCTCGGTTCAAAGTTCAGCGTTCAAAGTTCAAAGGTCGAAGTGGACTTTGAACTCACTTGGTTCCCTGCACCCTCGCGATGACCTCTTCGCTCACGTTGCTCGGCGCCTGCTCGTAGCGATCGAAATGCATCGAGTAGGTGGCACGCCCCTGCGTGCGCGAGCGGAGGTCGGTCGCGTACCCGAACATCTCGCTCAGCGGCACGCGGGCCGAGATGATCTCGGTGCCGCCGCGGTTGTCCTGCGACTGGATGCGGCCGCGCCGCGCGGCCAGGTTCCCCATCACGTCGCCCAGGTAGTCCTTCGGACACACCACCTCGACGCGCATGATCGGCTCCATCAGCACCGGCTTGGCCCTCTTGGCCGCGTCCTGGAACGCCATGGATCCGGCAATCTTGAACGCCATCTCCGAGGAGTCCACCTCGTGGTACGACCCGTCGAAGAGCTCGATCCGGACATCGTCGATCGGATAGCCCGCGAGAATGCCCCGCGTGAGCGCTTCCTGGATGCCCTGGTCGATCGGCTTGATGTACTCCTTGGGCACCGAGCCGCCGACGATCTCGTTCTCGAACTGGTAGCCGGTGCCGGGCTCGAGCGGAATGACCCGGATCCTGGCTTCGCCGAACTGCCCGCGGCCGCCGGTCTGACGCACGAACCGGCCATGGCCTTCGGCCGCCACGGTCAGCGTCTCCTTGTAGGCCACCTGCGGCTTGCCGACGCTCGCCTCGACGCCGAACTCGCGCTTCATGCGGTCGACGATGATCTCGAGGTGCAGCTCGCCCATGCCGCGGATGACGACCTGGCCGGTCTGCTCGTCGGTGTTGACCCGGAAGGTCGGGTCCTCGCCCATCAGCTTGCTCATGCCCTGGCCGAGCTTCTCCTGGTCGGCCTTCGTCTTGGGCTCGATGGCGAGCGAGATGACCGGCTCGGGGAAATCCATCGACTCCAGCACCACCGGCTTCTTCTCGTCGCAGAGCGTGTCGCCCGTCGTCACCGACTTGAGGCCCACGGCCGCGGCGATGTCGCCGGCGTGCACTTCCTTGATTTCCTCACGCTTGTTCGCGTGCATCTTGAGGAGACGGCCCACGCGCTCGGTCTTGCCCTTGGTCGAGTTGAGCACCGAGGAGCCGGCGTGGAGCGTGCCCGAGTAGACGCGGAAGAACGTGAGCTGGCCGACGAAGGGGTCGGTCATGATCTTGAACGCCAGGGCCGCGAACGGCTCCGTGTCGTCGGCGCGGCGCTCGAGGAGCGCCTCGGGGTCCGACGAGTTCGGATCGGTGCCCGACACGGCGGGAATATCGAGGGGCGACGGCAGGAAGTCGACGACGGCGTCGAGCATGGGCTGCACGCCCTTGTTCTTGAAC
>CAZJBN010000186.1:0-5548 GCA_964543955.1 uncultured Bifidobacteriaceae bacterium | reverse complement strand
TGCCCAACCGTGAACGTCGCCGCACCCGCGCTGGTGAAGACGGGCGATGAGTCGACGGTCAATACGAAGTTCTGGACGGAGGCGGCGCCAACGCCATTGGCAGCCGTGAATGTCAGGTTGAACACGCCTTCGTCCGTTGACGTGCCGCTGAGCGTGCCGGTACCGTTGCCGTTGTCGACGAAGCTGAGACCCGCAGGCACGGCCCCGCCAAGCGTGATCGTGGGGACAGGGAACCCGCGTGTCGTGACAGCGAAGGTCGACGAGGCCCCGAGCGGGAAGCTCTTGCTTGCCGCGCTCGTGATGACCGGCGCCTCGTTGACCGTGAGGCTGAAGTCCTGCACCGCCGGCGAGCCGACGCCGTTCGAAGCCGAGAACGTCAGTGGGAAGCTGCCGCCAGGTCCTGTGGGTGTACCCGACAACGTGGCCGTGCCATTACCGTTGCTCGTGAACGTAACCCCTGCCGGGAGCGCCCCGGTCTGCGTGATTGACGTCACCGCCGGCGCACCAACGGCGCGCACCGTGAAGCTCCCCGCCTGATCGACGGTGAAAGTCGCAGCGGAGCCGCTGGTGAATCGGGCGCCGGCACCGATCGAAGGCGCGGCGACGAAGACGCCGCCGTTGAACCCGGCGTCGAAACCTGCAAACGACGCCAGCGGCGCGAACGTACCGCCCGAGAACACGCGCACGGTCGATCCGCCGCCGGGGCCGGGCGCCGTGACGATTTCGGCAAGGCCGTCGCCGTCGAAGTCCGTGGAGGCCAGTCGGACGCCGCCCGTGGAGCCCACGTACGGAACGAAGGCCGCAAGCTGCGTGAGCGTCTGCACGTCGTACACGACGACGGGACCGTTCACCGAGAGCGGCGCCATGATCGCATCGGCCCGCCCGTCGCCGTTGACGTCGCCAAGCGCGACCGAGACGCCGCCGCTGCCGAACACGGGAGCGCTTGCGATGAGTCCGCGCGTCGCGCCGTCGATGAGGGCGACGGCGCCGCCGGAGGCCTGGCCCACGAACACGTCCGCGAAACCGTCGCCATTGACATCGCCCGCCGCCACCGTGATACCGCCCCTGAACGTCGGTCCGAAGGGCGTGAGGTTCATGAGCGGCGAGATGTCGGCGCCGCTGAACACCATCAGCCGGCCGCCGCCGTCGCCCTGCCCGACCACGATGTCCGAGCGGCCGTCGCCGTTGACGTCCGCCGTCGCGACGTACACACCGCCGCGGAAGCCGGCGCCAAACGGATGGCCGCTGCCGATGACGGAGATATCGCTGCCGTTGATCAGGGTGACGAGGCTGCCTCCCGGACCCTGGCCCGCCACGACATCCGCGACGCCGTCACCAGAGATGTCACCCGCGGCCACGCGAACGCCGCCGGCGAAGTTGGGATTGAAGGGAAAGCCCCTGCCGAGCTCCGCGAAGTTGACACCGCTGAAGACCCTGGTCGCGGCCGCACCGCTTCCCGGTGCGATGACGAGGTCGGGCACCGTGTCGCCGCCGAACACGGCAGGAGCCGCCAGGTCGCCCATCGGGACCATCGATGCCGGACGGCCCATCTGGGCCGATACCGCGACCGAGTAGATGGCCGCCGCCAGCAAGGCGCTCACTGCGGCTGCGCGGACCGATCGCATGGGTGTCACTCGCTGCTCTCCTGCGGGGTTCTGGCGCCCGACTGGTGTTCCGAATTGATGGCGTGCAAGGTTCTGCACGGCTGAGCTGCAATTCGCACACCAGCGCGCAGCACGGGCCAGACCCGTTTATCGCCAGTTACTTGCAGGGATCGTTCGAGTCAGGCGGCTCTGGAACCGGCCGGGGAAGGTCTGCGAAACAGCGGACTATTATCGGCGGTCGAAGCTTCCTCGACAATGCCGTCACCGGCCTCGGGCGGCGCACTGGTTACCGCCCGGACGGCGGCTCTGAACAGCCGCCCACTCACTTCTTGATCGTCGTGCCCGCCAGCTCCGCCACCGCCCCCGCCGTCGTCTGGGCGGCGTTCAGCCCGAGCCTGAAGTCCTTGTCCGAATAGGTCGCGAACACATCGGTCGGCTGGTGCCAGTGCGGGTTCCACCCGAACCCGGTGTGCACGCCGCGCTCGTTCTCGCGCAGGCTGATGGCCGGCACCAGGTCCATGAAAGGCGTCGAGTCCGTGTTGGTCATGTGCGGGCCGACCTGCGCCGGGTAGTCGGTGGCATAGCGCTCGTTGGCGCCGTGGAAGTGCCACGCGAGCTGCTGCGCGCCCTCCGACATCTTTGCCGTGGACTGGAACTCGATGTTGACGTCGGCCTCGGGCCGCTGCTCGGGCGCGAGCGTGCCGTCGGCTCGCGGCATGCCGTGGTCCCACATCATCATGTCGTGCTGGATCATCCCGAGCCACTTCGGCTCCGGGTACTTGCCCGATCCGGGCGGGTCTTCCTTCCCCTGGAGCGCCTGCCGCTGCGCGACATACGCGCGCGCGCCGTTCAGCCCCGTCTCCTCGTTGTTCCAGAGCGCGAAGCGAATCGTCCGCTCGGTGACCACGTCCGGCATGCTGAAGATGCGCGCGAGCTCCATGACGAGCGCCGTGCCCGATCCGTTGTCGTTGGCCGCCTCGCCCCATCCGTGCCCGTCCATGTGCGCGCCGATGATGTACATCTCGTTGGGATACTTCGACCCGACCTTCGTGCAGTAGACCTGCTCGCGCGGGCCGTTCGTCGCAGGCTCCTGGTTGAGCGCCCGAAGCGTCTCGTCGGGCTGCTTCATCGGGTCGGTGTTGACGCCGGTCGCCGCGCGATTGCCGCGCGGCCGCCCGCCGCCGGAGATGCGGGGCACGTTGCCCGGCTCGGGCTTCTGCTGCGCACCCGCCGCCGGTGCGCCTGCGGGACGGGGCGTCGGTGGCGGGGGATCGAAGACGTACTGGATGCGGCCGGTCTCGCAGCCGTAGCTCTTCAGCTGCGCCTCGATCCAGTCGACGGCCTTGCGGTTGCGCTCGGTTCCCTGCCGGCGGTCGCCGAATGCCGTGAGCCCCTTGACGGTGGCCTTGTAGCGCTCGAGATCCAGGCGCGAGACGAGCGCCGTGACGTCGGCCACCGGCGCCTTCGGCGGGACGGTGGGGCCGGATTGAGCGATCGGGGAAGCCGGAACCGCCGAGATCAGGGCGGCCAGGATCAACGAGCGACGCATGGAAACCTCCGAAGGAAGTTTAAGCGATCGCGAAGGCGGAAACCGAAAAGGGGTCAGGCGTCTTTCTTTCTGCGGCAACGTCGCAGAAAGAAAGACGCCTGACCCCTTTTTCCCCTCAGAGCAGTCCCCGGATCTCCTGCGCGCCAACCGCGATGAAGAGCGCGAGGATCGCGACGAGCAGCAGGTTCGTCAGCCAGCCGTTCTTCGGAACCGGCTCCGCCCACGACACGCGGTTGTTGAGATAGAGCAGCGTCGCCGCCAGGAACGGCACGAAGAGGCTCCCGACGATTGTGTACGCGATGATGACGCCAATCGGCCGTCCGGTGAACGCAAACGGCAGCGGCACGAGCGTGATGAAGATGAGCGCCAGGCGGTACGGCATGCTCGTCACCTGCGTCACCGCCTTGCGCGCCTCGGGCGACAGGCCCTTCTGGATCCCGTACAGGTCCGCATAGAGATACGGGACGCTCTGCCACACGCCAAGGAGCGAGGCAAAGACCGCCGCCCAGAACCCGATCGAGTAGGCATAGACGCCGAACGGGCCGAGAATCGACCCCAGCATCTCCGCCATCTTCGGCACCGCCTGCCCGTCCGTGATCGCCACGCCCGGCAGGTAGAACGCGCGGTTCGCGATGAGCATGATCGACAGCCCGAAGACGGCCGTGAAGATGTACGCCACGGCAACGTCGCCGCGCACGTAGCTCAGGTAGCCGGCGCCGTGCATCTTCTCCTCGCGCATCCAGTAGTTGTAGGAAAGCATCGTGATGGATCCGCCGATGCCGCCGATGAGCGAGAGCACGTACGCGCCGCTACCCAGCGGAATCGTCGGCACCAGGAGGCCCCTCAGCGCCGGGCCCGGTTCGGTCATCGTGAGCGCCGCGCAGACGAGAATGCTGAAGCCCATGACGCCCACGAGGATCTTCATCAGCGTTTCGAACTTGCCGTACCCGCCCAGCCACACGAAGGCAAAGCCGACGAGGCTGTGCAGCACGGCACCCCAGGCCTGCGGCACCGCGCCACCCGTCAGGTTGGCCAGTCCGAGCCCCGTTGCATTGGTGAGCGCCGCGCTGACGAACACCGTCCATAACAGCAGGTAGCCGGCAAAGTAGATCTTCACCCAGCGCGGCAGGTGCTCCGCCCACCCCTCCACCACCGTCGTCCCGGTGGCGAGCTGCCAGCGCGCGATGCCCTCGCTCAACACGAACTTGAAGAACGCACCGAGCGCGATGGCCCAGAGCAGCACGACGCCGTAGCGGGCGCCGCCGACCGTCGCCGACACGACATCTCCGGATCCGATTCCCGTGGCGGCGACAATGAGGCCAGGGCCGGCGAGCTTGAGCACGCTCATCGCGCGCGGATTGTTCGATTGGGACAACGAGGCCGCTCCTTCTGGCCGAGGAGCGTATCAGGGAAGCGGGTGTTTCACGAACAACTTGCGCAGCGTGGCTTCAGGGGCGGAGTCCTCTTTCAGCTCGAGCAGTGGCGCCAGTTCGTTCAGCACGAGCGCGCGATCCAGGACCCTCCCCTGGCGGACGATGATACCTTCGACGTCGATCCAATCCTGTGGACGGTCAGCGAACGCCTTCAGGATGACCAGATCCTCGGCGGAGCACGTCCTCAGGACCGCACGCGACGCGATCGGAAAATCGCTCGAACGCTCGATCACGCGCTCCTCGAACGGCAATCCGCCGAGCGACATGTCGATGGGAATTCCGTTCGATGCCTCGATGAGCAGAACGCGCCGATCAAGGGCGAAGCGCCGTGCGTCAGCGATCCTGCCCGGGAACTGTTCGAGCAAGGCGTCGACGAACGATCTCTCTCCTCCGAGGCCTGTCAGGAGGGTCAGGTCGACATCGCGCGTCTGCCGGGGATTGCCCCACCGCTGGACCGCGAGGCCGCCGATAACGGCTGACTGCCAACCGCGCTGAGTGCAGAACGTCTGCACCTCGACGGCGGCAGCGAGAAGTCGGTTCATGGACGGCGCCGATGAAACAGGTCCTGTTGCTCGACCAGGCCCGACCACGAGAGTCTGTCGGCAGGCAGCGGATGCAAGAGGGCCAGCTCGATGAGGGCGTCGGAGGCTTCGAAGGCTCGCTGCTCGTCGAGGGCGGCAAGCTCCTGCCATCGCAGCTCCTCGACCTGGCGCCACGTCTCGACCCACTCCTTCATGTGGGCGCGCTGCTCCTCGAGTGTGAGCATGCGTCAGGATACTGCTTTCCGGCAGAGTTGCTCCAGCCTGATAGGCCTCCCTACGGTCGGTAGGCCTCACTGCGTTCGGTAAGGGCCTCACTGCGTTCGGTAAGGGCCTCACTGCGTTCGGTAAGGGCCTCGCTGCGTTCGGTAAGGGCCTCGCTGCGCTCGGTAAGGGCCTCGCTGCGCTCGGTAAGGGCCTCGC
>CAZJBN010000185.1:0-5570 GCA_964543955.1 uncultured Bifidobacteriaceae bacterium | reverse complement strand
AAGCACGAAGGTTCGGTTCGGTGGCAGACGGAGTGGGCCGAGGAGCCCGATTGGAAAGGAAACAGAGGATGACGGAGTTGAGACTACCCACCCGCTGCAGCGCATGGTCTGCGGCCCTGGCGCTGGCTCTTGTGTTTGGTGTCAGCACCATGGCTCAGGCACAGCCCGTGCTGAACCCACCGCAGGTCAGCGGGCCGCACGTGAGCCTTTCGTGGAGCGCTTCGCCGAACGCCACGTCGTACAACCTGCTCGCAGGGCTCACTCCCGGCGTGTGGCTGATCACCCACCCGGTCGGTGCCGGCTTGTCGACCGTAGTGGCCGCTCCTGCACCTGGGGTGTATTGGGTGGCGATTCAGGCAGTCGACGGCGGCGTCAATCCGGTTTCTGCGCCCGTTCAGGTCGTGGTGACCTCGATGTTCGTCCCGCCGGCGCCGCCCGCCAACTTCGGAGCGTTCTTCGATGGCGTGACGGCGCACTTTGCGTGGGCGCCAGGTGCAGGAGGCGGAGCGCCGTCCGGATACGTCCTGCAAGCGACATCCGGCGGCGCGGTCGTTGCAACGCTTCCCGTCAGCGGCACTCAGCTCTCGGTACCGAACGTCCCCACCAGCCAGGAGTTTGTCGTCAACCTCTACGCCGTCAACCAGGGTGGGTCCAGCGCGCCGGCAACCCTTCTAGTGAACATCCCTCCAGGTGGCGACTGCTCAACGCCGCCTCCGGCTGCCATCCAGACATTCCTGTTTGGCCGCTACGCACAGTTCAGCTGGCCGGGTGTGCCTGGAACGACCAGCCACCTCAGTGTCGCGGAAACGCTGGGCGGTCCGCCCGCCTTGGGAGTGACTCTGCCACCCGGCGTGAACTTCTACTCGGTCCGAGACGTCCCGGCCGATGGCCGCACGGTGTATGCATCCCTGTCGAGCGCCTTCCGGTGCGGCGGTGTCACGCAGAACCCGCCGCAGGCAATCGTGCTCGATGGCGGCACGGTGCCACTGCCACGTGCGGCCAATCCCCCGCCGGGCCAGCAACTACCCCTGCCAGGCTACGGCGCCGGTATTGTCGACCAGCTCGCTCGTGAGCGTCCGGACCTGCTGCGCGCGTCGTGCCGCGAGCACGGCGGAAACAACCGCTTCATGTTCGAAACGGTCCGGCGCCTGCGCCAGCGCGACACTCGCTGGGGCCTGAACTGGAAGCGCGGCAACCGTGGCGACCTGTCGCAGGACATCGTCAACTACAACTACGGCTCCGAGCCGGACGAAGGCACGCGGAACGTGTACATCATCGACATGATCGGCGGGCACTGCGGTCCCAACCCGGGACCAAACTGGGGTGACCAGACCCGTGCGACCCGCGAGGCGGGTACGATCGGGATCTGGACGCTGATTCCCTACATCGAGGCGGGCTACCCGATCGTCCCGTAGTCGGGCGATCGTGGGGCCATTCCAGGCCGCCAGTCATCTCGGGCCGACTCCCGCAAGGGGGGTCGGCCCGTTCTTGCTAAACTGAGGGGTCGGGGCAGTCCAGGCCCCCCGCTACTTCTGACCATGCTTCAACGGTTTGTCCCGCTCGCAGTCCTTCTTTCCCTCTTTGTCCACCCTAATCCGGCCGAGGCCCAGAGCCTGCACGAATCGGCGGCGGCGCTGGCCGACGCCTCGCGCCTGGTCGTGACCGGGCAGGTGACGTCGGTCGAGGCGCGAGCCGATGCCGGGCTCATCTATACCTATGCGACCGTCCAGGTCGGGGACGTCCTCAAGGGCGAAATCGGGACGGGCACGATTGTCGTCAAGCAGCTTGGTGGGACGCTGCCGACACTCGGTCTGTACATCTCGGACCAGGCGGTGATGCGCCCCGGAGAACGGGCACTGCTCTTTCTGAGCGTGCGCCCGCGGGACGGGACGTTGACCACCACGGCGCTCGCGCGTGGTAAGTGGCCGCTCGTCATGGACCTGGCCTCCGGCCTGGCGGCCGCGGCCATGGACAGCCAGGCGATCGCGCTCGACGACACGCTGCGCGCGACGATTGCCGCCTCGCGTCCGCGGGACGAGGCGTTCGTGAGCGTTCCGCCAGAGATGGCGCGGGCGGCCGACCTGGCGCGGCCTGCATATGGCTACATTCCCACGTCCGAGGGCGGCCCCGCGCGGTGGCACGAGGCGGACGAGGGTCACCGCATCCCCATCGACTTCCAGGACGGTACGGACGTCGGCATCCTCGACATTGCCATCGGCACGTGGAACGGCGTCAACACGACGCTGGAGCTCGAGAAAGCGGGCAACGGCCCTGCCGTCTGTCCGGCGCGGAACTTCACGAGACCCGGGCGCATCGCGCTCTACTGGAACGATCCCTGCGGCGAAGTGGCCGACGATGGGACGTTCGGTGTGGGCGGCGGCTTCTTCACGCCGGGTTTCCAGAAGACGATCAACGGCACCACGTTCAACGGGTTCGTACAGGGACTCGCCATCCTGAACAACGCCGGACCTCACCTCGGCACGAATGTCGGGTGTCTGAGAGACGCGGCCATTCACGTCCTCGGTCACGCCGTCGGCCTGGGACACGGCGCGAACGGTTCGGTCATGCAGGCGACACTGCGGAGCGGGTGCACGACCGGAACGTCGGGCCTCGCCTCGGACGACATCGACGGTCTTCGATCGATCTACCCCGCGTTTGCTGGCGGCGGGTACCCGCCCAATCCGCCGACGTCGATCAACGCCTCGGTCGTCCTCGATACCGTGACCCTGTCGTGGACGCCGGCCGCCACAGGGGGCGCGGCCCAGAGCTACATTCTCGAGGCCGGCAGCGCGCCAGGACTGGCCAACATCGCGACCTTCACGCTCAACGGCACGGGCACGTCTACCGTCGTCGGCGCCGTGCCACCGGGGCAGTACTTCGTGCGTGTTCGCGCGCGGAACATCCTGGGCACGAGCGGCCCCTCGCCGGACCGGCAGGTCACCGTCGGCCCGTGCGCGGCGCCTGGCGCGCCATCCGGATTGAGCTACTCGACGGCGGACAACCTGGTGACGCTCAACTGGAATCCACCCGCAACGGGCGTCGCACAAGGCTACTGGCTCTTTGCGGGCTTCTCGCCGGGCGCGTCCGACGCGCTGGTCATGCCGCTCGGACCCACGCCGTCCTTCATGGCCACGGCGCCGTTCGGCCATTACTACGTGCGCATCGCCGCGCGTAACTCCTGCGCCACGAGCCCCGTCACGCCCGACGTGCAGGTGAGCCTCGAGCCGTGCACTGCCCCACCCGCGGCACCGACCGGACTCACGTTCACCCAGGCCGGCAACATCGTCACGCTCTCGTGGTCCGCGCCGGCATCGGGCAACCTGCCCTCGAGCTACGACATCCTGGCCGGGAATGACCCCGGTGTCGCGAACCTGCTGCACGTCAACACCGGGAGCAACAGGACATCCTTTGTCGCCTCGGCACCGCCGGGGACCTACTACGTCCGCGCCGGCAGCCGCAACAACTGCACCGCCGACCCTGCCACCTCGAACGAGGTGCAGATTGTCGTTCAGTAACAAGGGCGCGCGCCTGGGGATTGCGCTCGCGCTGCTTCTCGCCGCGAGCGACAGCGGAGGGCAGAGCCTCTTCTCTGGTGCCCAGGGTGCACTGGGTGCCCAGGGTGCCCGAGGTGCACAGGATGCCCAGAGTGCACAGGTGCCGGGTGCGCAAGGTGCCCGGGGTGCACAAGGTGCCCAGGGTGCACTGGGTGCACTGGGTGCACTGGGTGCCCGAGGTGCACAAGGTGCACAGGTGCTGGGTGCGCAAGGTGCACGGGTGCAGGGTGCTTCCAATGCGATTGTGCGCACGCGGCACGCGGTCATCGACATGCCGCTACTCGCCTCCGCGGGCATTGAGGCGCTGACGGCGGCACCATCGACCTCGCTCGTTCTCAACCTTTTCGACGATGTGGTACTTGTCGCCGTTGGCGAGCGTGTCGAGACCGACGCGTGGGGCCATCGGTCCTGGGTCGGGCGCGTGGAAGGGGTTCCCAACAGCACGGTGACGTTGACGTGGATCGACGGCACGGTCGTCGGCACGGTTCACGCCGGCGCAGCCGTCTACCGCATCGACGCTGCCGGCGGCGTCGCCACGATCTCCGAGATCGATCCGTCGTCCGGCGGAACCGAGACCCAGCCGTTGCAGCCTCCTACTGGCGACATGGCTTCGGCGGCTGCCGTTCCCGCTCCAGATCTCGACGACTCGTCGCCCTCGGAAGATCCGCAAGTGGCAATGCGGTCTGAGCCCACGGGCGCGGACGACATCGGCGTCGTGGACGTGTTCGTGTACTACACGCAGGCTGCCGAAGCCAGGCAGGGTGGTGCCGCGGCGATCCAGGCGCTTGTCGCAAAGGGCATTGCCGACACGAACACGGCCTTCGTCCGCAGCCACGTACCTGGATTGGTGCGATTGGTCGGTACAAGCCGCGCGACGGGATATGTCGAGGATCCCTTCAATCTCGAGACCGACCTGCGCAACATGACGTTCGCCCGGGAAGCCACAGCCGCGCGCGATGCAGCAGGCGCGGACATCGTCGTGCTCGTCGTCGCGGAGCCCGCGGGCGGCGCGTGCGGCATCGCGTGGCTCGGTCCCTCACCTGCCTTCGCGTTCTCGGTCAGCGCCGCGCCGTGCCTGGCCGATGGACAGTGGACCTTCACGCACGAGATCGCCCACAACTTCGGCAGCCATCACAACATCGAGAACGCGGGCGGCGGCGCGTTCCGGGCCTACAGCTACGGGTATGTCGACGCAGTCAGCGGTTTTCGCACCGTGATGTCCTATCCCGGCCCATGCAGCGGGTGTCCGCGCATTCTCAACTACTCCAACCCGGCGTCGAGTTTCGGCGGCAAGCCCGCTGGATCGACGTTCGCCAACAACGCACGCTCGCTCTCGGAGGCGTTCCCGGTGGTGGCCTCGTTCCGGGCCGGCCCCACCGGCGTGCCCGGACCGCCGCGCGACCTGCGCGCCGCCGTCTCGGGGCTGAGCTCCTCCATCTCGTGGGCCCCACCGACGAGCGGCGGTGCGGCGACCACGTATATCGGGCAAGCAGGGTCCACACCGGGCGCGTCCGATCTATTCAACGGCCCGCTCGGCCTCGTCAACAGCGTCAGCGTGGCAACCTGGCCCGGGATCTACTACGCGCGCGTCCTGGCCAGGAACGACTACGGCACGAGTGCCCCATCCAACGAAGTCGCGGTGACCGTCGGCATATCCTGCGACACGCCGCTGGCGCCGGTCGTTACGGCCACTGTGACGGGAAGGACCGCGCGTGTCTCGTGGAGCGCCATGCCGGGCGTGAGCACCCAGGGCTACACGGTGCTCGTCGGGAGCAGCCCCGGGGCCAGCGACGTGTACCGAATTCCGACCGGCCTGACCACCGAGATCGCGGGGACGCTGCAGCCCGGCACATATCACGTGCGCGTCGCGGCGCACGCGGGCTGCGGCGCGGCAAGCACCTCCGACGAAGTCGTCCTTCGCATACCGGCGTCGTAGTTCACAGTTAACAGGTCACAGTTCAAAAAATCTTGACGGCCTCCCGGTCTGCGGCCGCCCGCCGGGCGCGGCATTTGACG
>CAZJBN010000184.1:0-5604 GCA_964543955.1 uncultured Bifidobacteriaceae bacterium | reverse complement strand
CTGCGCATCTGCGTTGGTCTGCGCATCTGCGTCGGTCAGTGTCATCTGCGTCCACCTGCGCATCTGTGTATCCGATTGAGGTGGGAAGCCAGCGCCTCCAGGCTGGACAGGTTGTGCACCGGGAGGAAGTCGTCCACGAACGGCAGCGCCGCCTGCATGCCCCTGGTCAGCGGCTGATAACCGGGCGAGCCAAGCAGGGGGTTGAGCCAGATGAGCCGATGACAGCTGCGCTGGAGGCGGCTCATCTCGCGGCGCAGCAGATCCGGCTCTCCGCGGTCCCAGCCGTCCGAGATGAGCAGCACGACGGGCCCACGCCCCGACACCCGGCGGGCCCACCGCACGTTGAAGGTCCGCAGCGAGTCGCCGATGCGCGTGCCGCCGCCCCAGTCGGTCAACCGTGCCGGAATCGCCCCGAGTGCGCCGGCCGCCGGAACGCCAGCCAGCTCGCGCGTGAGGCGCGTGAGGCGCGTGGCGAACACGAACACCTCCACCCGCTGGCGGCGGCTGGCGAGACTGTGCACGAACGCGAGAAGCATGCGCGCATACCGCTCCATCGACCCGCTGACATCGCACACCAGCACGAGCGGCCGTCGCGCGAGCTTGCGGGTTCTGGTCACGATCGTGACGGGCTCGGCGCCGTACCGCAGGTTGCGCCGGACCATCTTCCGCAGGTCGAGCACGCGGCCGCGTCCCGGCTGCCATCGCCGCGTGCGGCGCTCGTCCACATCCCACTCGAGCCTGGCCAGCATCGCGCGGGCCTGCTCGAGCTCCTCATCCGTGAACGTCGCGAAGTCCGCGGTCCTCGAGACCTCCCTCGCGCTGTAACTCTGCGCCGCGGTGCGTGGGGTCTCCAGATCCCGCGAGGCGTTCGCGGCCGGACTGTCCTCCGCTGACGCTTCCGCGATGATGTGTTCTACACGAGGCGAGCCGATCCGCACATGCCGCTGGCGACCGGGCGTGCCGCCACCCACACCGTCGCGCCAGAACAGGCGAAAAGCCTCGGCAAAGAGCTCGCGATCCTGGGGGCGGCTGACGAGCAGCGCCTGGAGCGTGAAATAGAAGTCGGAGCGCCGGCGGATATCGATGCAGGCCAGCGCCTGCGCCGCCTCCACCATCCGGCCGGGCGGCGCGTCGAGGCCGGCCGCGTGCAAGAGGCGGCCGAAGCGCAGCAGGTTGGGCAGCAGATGATTCACGTGCGAGCCCGCGATCGGGCCAGCAGATCCGCAACCGTGTCGCCGCGCACCTTCTCCACGTCCTCCTGGTTCTTCAGCAGCAACCCCAGCGTGTCGTCGATCGTGGCCGCGTCGAGCTCGCGGCGATCGAGCGCGACGAGCGCCGCCATCCAGTCGAGTGTCTCGGAGACGCCCGCGGCCTTGTAGATCTCGACCTCGCGCAGCCGCTGGACGAACGCCGTCACCTGCTCGGCCAGCTGCCGCGGCGCCTCCGGCACCCTCGCCAGGACAATCGCCAGCTCCTTGTCGAAGTCCGGGTAATCGATCCAGAAGTACAGGCAGCGGCGCTTGAGCGCATCGTGCAGTTCGCGGGTCCGGTTGGATGTGATGACGACAACGGGCGGCGTCTCCGCGCGGATCGTCCCGAGCTCGGGAATCGTGATCTGGAAGTCGGCCAGCAGCTCCAGCAGGAAGCCTTCGAACTCCTGGTCCGCCCGATCGAGCTCGTCGATGAGCAGCACGGGCGGCCGCGGCCCGCGCCTCGTGATGGCCTGGAGAAGCGGGCGGGCGATGAGAAAGCTCTCCGAGAAGAGCTCCTGCCCGGCCCGCTGCCGATCGACGACGCCGGAGGCTTCCATCAAGCGGACCTCGAGCAGCTGCCGTGCGTAGTTCCACTCGTAGGCGGCCTGCGAGATGTCCAGGCCCTCGTAGCACTGGAGCCGGATCAGGTCCGTCCCCAGCCCGGATGCGAGGGTGCGGGCGACCTCCGTCTTGCCGACGCCGGCCTCGCCTTCGAGAAGGAGCGGGCGCCGCAGCTTCAGCGCGAGGTAGATCGAGGTGGCCAGCCCACGATCCGCCAGGTACCGCTCGCCCGCCAGCAGCGCCTGCAACTCGTCAATCGACTCGACCATCGTCTGCACGGCTGACCGCTGGCGACCGGAGAGATCTCATCGCGGCCTGCCTACCGCGCGCGTTCGACGGCCGCGGCGAGCGCGCGACGGACCCAGACGGGCGCGACCGATCGCCGGTAGTCGGCCGACGCGAAGATGTCGCCGAGGATGTCAGCGCCAAGGTCGCCTGCCACCGCCCGGGCGGCGGCATCCAGAACCTCCGGACCGAGCGGCTTGCCGACGAGCGCCTGCTCGACCGAGGGTGCGCGGACCGGCGCCGGCACGAGACCGCCAAGCGCAACCGACGCGGCCGAGCACACGCCACCGCTGGCGGTCACGCTCGCGGCGACGCCGATGACGGCGTACCGCGATGCGGGGTGCGTGAACTTGGCGTAGGCCATGCCCTGTCCCGCTGCTCGCGCCGGCAGCTCGACGGCGGTCACGATCTCGTGCTCGCCGAGCGCAGTGGACATCAACCCCGTGAAGAAGCTCGACGCATCGAGCGTGCGGACCCCCTCGCGCCCTTCGACCACGATGCGCGCGCCGAGCGCGAGGAGCACGGTCGGCAGGTCCGATGCCGGATCGGCGTGCGCGATGTTGCCGCCAATGGTTCCACGGTTCCGGACCGCGGGATCGCCCACATGAGACGCGGCCTCGCTCAGCATCGGGCAGCGCTCGACCACGACGGCGGACCCGGCAATCTCGGCATGCGTGGCGAGCGCGCCAACCCTCACGCCGTCTGCCGTGGCAGCAATCGTCCTGAGCGCATCGATGCGGCCGATGTCGATGACGAGCGGCGGCGCCGCCAGGCGGAGCTTGAGCATGGGAATCAGGCTGTGCCCGCCCGCCAGGAGCTTCGCACCGGGATGCGACTCGAGCAGGGCGCTCGCCTCCGCCACGCTCCCCGCACGCCGATAGTCGAACTGAGGTGCATACATGGCTACTGCGCTCCTTGCCGTTCGCGCGCCGTCTGGATCGCACGCCACACGCGTTCCGGCGTCATCGGCATCTGCAGCGTGTCGACACCAAGCGGCGCGAGCGCATCGAGGACGGCGTTGTAGACCGCCACTGTGGACGCAATCGTGCCGGCCTCGCCGATGCCCTTGAGGCCGAGCGGATGGTGCGGCGAGGGTGTGACCGTGGAGATCACTTCGATCTCGGGCAGGAGATCGGCTCGAGGCACGGCGTAGTCGAGCATCGATCCCGTCAGCAGCTGCCCGTTCTCGTCGTACACGGCCTCCTCCCACAGCGCCTGGCCCATGCCCTGCACGACGCCGCCGTGCACCTGGCCCTCGACGATGACGGGATTGATTTGAGGCCCGCAGTCGTCGAGCGCGACATAGCGAGTGGGCGTGACCTGCCCCGTCTCCGGGTCGACTTCGACGACGGACAGGTGCGACCCGTACGGGAAGGTGAAGTTCGGCGGGTCGTAGAACATCGACGCTTCGAGCCCCGCCTCGACGCCCGCCGGCATGTTCCACGCCACGTGCGCCATGAGCGCCACCTCCTGGATGGTCTTGCCCTTGTCGGGCGAGCCCTTCACGAAGAAGCGGCCGTCGGCGTAGTCCATGTCCTCGACCGCTGCCTCGAGCAGGTGCGCGGCAATCACCTTTGCCTTGTCCTTGACCTTGCGCGTGGCCAGGACGAGCGCGGCACCGCCGACCGCGGTCGTCCGGCTGCCGTACGTGCCCCATCCCATCGGCGTGAGGTCGGTGTCGCCGTGAATGACCTTGACGTCCTGCACGTCGACGCCGATCTCGCTGCCGACGAGCTGCGCGAAGGTCGTCTCCTCGCCCTGCCCGTGCGGCGACGCGCCGATGAACACGTGCACCTTGCCCGTCGGATGCACGCGGACAATGGCGCTCTCCCACAAGCCGCCCTGGAAGCCGATGGCGCCGGCCACCTGTGAGGGGCCGAGACCGCAGATCTCGCAGTAGGACGCGAGGCCGAGGCCGATGTACCGCCCCTTCTTCCGCGCCTCCGCCTGCTCGCGCCTGAGCTCCTTGTACTTCGTGTGCTCGAGCAGCTTCGTCAGCCCCGCCGGGTAGTCGCCGCTGTCGTAGTTCAGGCCCGTGACGACGGCGTGCCCGTTCTCGAAGCGCGGGATCATGTTCGCGAACCGCACGTCGGCCGGGTCCATCCCGAGGTGAGCCGCCAGCTTGTCGACCATCCGCTCGACGATGAACGTGGCCTCCGGCCGCCCCGCACCGCGATAGGCCTCGACGGGCGTGGCGTTGGTGTAGACGCCGTGCACATCCTCCTTGATCGCGGGGATGTCGTAGACGCCGGAGAGCATCAAGCCGTGGAGAATCGTGGGGATGCCCGGCGCTGCCGTGGAAAGGTAGGCGCCCAGGGCGGACCACGAAGTGACCCTCAAGCCGAGAATCGTCCCGTCCTTCCGAGCCGCCAGCTCCACGTCCTGAATGTGATCGCGCCCGTGCGTCGTCGCCTGGTAGTTCTCGCTCCGGGTCTCGGTCCACTTGACCGGGCGATTGAGCCGCATCGAAGCAAACGCCGTGATGAACTCGCCGGGATAGCACGCGATCTTGCTGCCGAAGCCGCCGCCCACTTCCGGCGCGATCACGCGCAGCTTGTCCTCCGGCACGCCCGTCACGCCCGAGCAGATGAAGCGGAGGATGTGCGGGTTCTGCGTCGTGTTCCAGAGCGTGAGCTCGCCTGACGCGCCGCCCCATTTCGCGAACGCGGCTCGCGGCTCCATCGCGTTGGGAATCAGCCGCTGCTGGACGATGCGCTCCTTGATGACGACGTCGGCCTGGGCAAAGGCGGCGTCCACGTCGCCGCCAACGAGCGTCCAGTGGAACGCCTCGTTGTTCGGGATGTCCGGATGGAGCTGTGGCGCTCCCGGCTTCATTGTCTCGACGGGGCTCGTGACGCTCGGCAGCGGATCGTAGTCCACCTCGATCAGGTCGAGTGCGTCGTACGCCTGCGAGGCCGTGTCGGCGACGACAGCGGCGACGATGTCCCCGACGTATCGCACGGTGTCCTTTGCGATGGTCGGATATGCGGCAACCTTCAGGTTGGCGTTGGGCAGCAGCCAGGCGCACGGCACAGGCTGCAGCACGCCCTCCACATCGGCGCCGGTATAGACGGCAACGACGCCAGGCGCCTGGCTGGCGCGCGTCGTGTCGATCTTCGTGATGCGGGCGTGCGCGTGGGGGCTGCGCAGCATCGCGGCGTGCAGCATGCCCGTGGCCGTGAAGTCGTCCGTGTAGGTGGCCGCGCCGGTGATGAGCCGCGGATCCTCGCGACGCCTGATTCCCGAACCGAAGGTCGTCGTGGCCATGGCGTCATTTCTCCGCGAGCGCGGCCGCCGCCGCCCGGACGGCGCGGACGATGTTCTGGTAGCCGGTGCACCGGCACATGTTGCCCTCGAGACCGTGACGGATCTGCTCGTCGGTGGGATTGGGCGTGGTGCGCAGCAGCTCGTGGGACGCCAGGATCATCCCGGGCGTGCAGAAGCCGCACTGGAGCCCGTGCGCGTTCCAGAAGGCTTCCTGCAGCGGATGAAGCCCTCCGGCCGG
>CAZJBN010000183.1:0-5608 GCA_964543955.1 uncultured Bifidobacteriaceae bacterium | reverse complement strand
GTGGACGCGGCCGGGACGAAAGAACCGGTACGCATCACCCATTCGGACGTCCACGCGAGTTGCCGGCCATCGGGCGACGGCACCGGCAACCCGTCGAAGCCATCCGAATGGGTGATGCGTACCGGTTCTTTCGTCCCGGCCGCGTCCACCATGTACACCTCGAAGTTTTCGAACCCCAGCTTGTTGGATGCAAACAGGAAGTACTCGCCCGACGGATGTTCGTACGGCGCCCAGCTCATCGACTTGAAGTCCGTAATCTGCTTCGCATCCGTGCCGTCGAGCTTCATCGTCCAGATGTCCGCGATGAGGCCCTGCTCGTCGAAGCGTCGCCACACGATGCGCTCGCCGTCGTGGGTAAAGAAGGGGCCGCCGTCGTAACCGGGCGTGGTGGTGAGGCGCGTCTGGCCGGTGCCGTCCGCCTTCATGATGTAGATCTCGCCGAAGTAGCTGGGGTCGGTCTCGAGCTGCTTCTGCTCCTGCGGCGACAGCGTGTGGTCGTACGCGTCGCGCATAGACGAGAAGGCGATCCACTGCCCGTCGGGCGAGTAGCTGGCCTCGGCGTCGTACCCCCGCGCGTCGGTCAGCCGCGTCAGCGTGCCCGTCTTCTCGGCGTACGCATAGACGTCCATTTCCGGGTCGTAGTCCCATGCATAGCGGCGTTCCTTGCCGGATGCGCGGAAGGCCAGTTCCTCGTCCTGAAGCTGCCTGGACTTCGGATCGTGATGCGTGGACGAGAACAGGATCTGATCGCTCCCGGGCCTGAAGAACGCGCACGTCGTCTTGCCGATGCCGGGCGAGATGCGCCTGGTGTCGCCGGTTCCGAAGTCGAGCACGTAGATCTGGTAGAACGGGTTGGCGGGGTCGCGCTCGCTCTGGAACACCAGGCGCCTGCCGTCCGGCGACCAATAGCCCTCGCCCGCGCGCCGGCCATCGACGGTCAACCGGCGGATACGCGACAGGAAGTCGCGTTCACCTCCCGACGTCGACTGCGCCGAAGCGGCCGGGAGCAGGGCGAGAACGGCCATGGCCAGGACACCAGCGCCGAGCGCCGAGGCTGCAGCCGCGCGCATGGCGGGGACTCCGAACAAGGAGGACATCCTCATCATTTTAGCCCGACCGGGTGGCGGGCCCGCCCGCTGGTAGAATCCGGGGCATGAGGCGAGCCGTCATTGGCGCTCTGCTCCTCGTGCTGTCGGCCGGGCTGGTCCGTTCGGCGCCCGGCGATGTGCGCATGATCGAGGTCACCGGCGAGGGCGCGAGATACTGGCCGCGCTGGCGCGGTCCATCCGGGCAGGGCTACGTGCCCGAAGGACAGTACGTGGACCGCTGGTCGTCGACCGAGCGCGTGCTGTGGAAGGCAGCGGTTCCCGGCCGCGGTAACTCCTCCCCGATTGTGTGGGGCGATCGGTTGTTCGTGACCACGGCCGAGAACGACGGCCGAAAGCTCTCTCTTCTCGCGTTCGACCGCGCCGATGGACGCGCGCTCTGGCAGACGGCCATTCCGCAGGACGGTGTCGAATCGGTCCACCAGAAGAACGGCTATGCGTCGGCGACACCCGCGACCGACGGACAACTGATCTACGCGTCGTTCGGACGGCACGGCCTGGCCGCGTTCGATTGGTCGGGCAAGCTGGTGTGGCACCGCCGCTTCGGCGTCATCGACAACTATCATGGCCCCGCCGGATCCCCGATCCTCTACAAGGATCGGATCTTCATCTACCAGGATCAGAACGCCAGGTCCGATGAGACTGCGTTCGTTGCCGCCTTCGACAAGAAGACGGGCAAGACGATCTGGCAGACGCCGCGTTCGGAGACGGTCGGTTGGGGGACGCCCGTCGTCATCAACACGGGCGAGAGGGACGAGCTCGTCGTGTCGAGCCAGCGCCGCGTGGCAGCCTACGATCCCGGAACGGGACGCGAGTTGTGGACGGTCCGAGGCCTGAGCTTCGAGGTCATCCCCACACCTGTCGTCGGGCACGGGCTCGTCTTTGCTTCGTCGGGGCGTGCGGGCCCGACGCTGGCCATTCGCCCCGGCGGCAGCGGCGACGTCTCCGCCTCGCACGTCGCCTGGAGCACGCCGAAGGGGTCACCGTTCGTGCCATCGGGCATTGTCGTCGGCGACCTGCTCTACCTCGTCAACGACATGCAGAGCGTGCTCACCGTGTACGAGGCCGCCACGGGTGTGCTCGTCTACCAGGGCCGGATGGGCACGGCCCAGCGCGAGGGATTCTCCGCCTCACCGGTCGCGGTGAACGGGAAGGTCTTCTTCACCAACGACGACGGCCAGACATTCGTGCTGGCGGCAGGCCGCGAGTTCAAGCTGCTGCACGTCAACGAACACGGCTCGCGCACGCTGGCGTCGCCGGCGCTCGTCGATGGCACGTGGTACTGGCGCACCGACGCCGGTCTGGTCGCCATCCGCTGACCCGGCCACCCGCAGGTTGGCGGCGGGCCCCCGCACACCAGGCGCAGGATCAGCGCAGCTCGATTGCGAGCGTCGTGGGCCGGCCGTCCGTCACTGTCACCTTGTGTGAGGCCGGCTTCAGCACTTCGTGCCACACCCGCAGCTCGTAGGTGCCAGGGGGCACGTTCGCCATCGTGAAGGCGCCGCTCTCATCGGTCACCGCTGACATCTCGTTCGTGACGACGAGCCACGCTCTCATCCAGGGGTGTGTGTTGCAGGTCACTCGGGCCACGCCGGTGGTGCCGACCGGCTTGCTCATCGTGATGCCGGGTACTGGCAGCGCCACGCTGAAGAGCGGGCGCCCGTTGGCGCCCTGCACCGTGGTCGTGTGGAGGACCGCGTCCGTGCTCGACGTCCGGATGAGGGCGCCCGGCCGCACGATCTGCACGCGCGGCGTGAACCGGCAGCGCTCGTTCATGATCACCGGCGCCGCCGTCTCATCGGCAGCCGTGACGCCCACCAGCGTAACGACAGCGTTGGCCAGCCGGCCCGCCACGTCGACCAGGATGGACTCGTCGGGCATCTCGGCGCCGCAGACCGCGGGGTCCACGGTCACGCGCACCTGTGGCAGCGCCCTTGCCGTTGTCGTGACGACGCCGCTCAGCGTGCCGGCTTCGCCAGACGCCGCGATCAGGACAGCGATGAGGGCGACGATGACCACCGCTCGCCGGTGGAACCATTCGCCCGTGCGGGCCGCCCGTTCACCGTGGCGATCCGTCTGCTCACCATCTTCCCGTCGGCCGCGGACGTGGCGGCCGATAGACTGACGAGACATGCGCACTGGGTTCATCTCCGGCCTGATTCTGCTGCTCACGCTTGCTGTTCCGTCGCTGGCGATGTCGGCACAGGAGGGGACCACGCTCTCCGGCACGGTCACCCAGGGTGATACCGGCCAGCCGATGGCGGGCGCCCTGGTCGTCATCGACGAGCTTCGACGCGAGACGCGCACCGCAGAGGACGGCACGTACCGTTTCGACAACGTGCCGCCGGGCTCCTATCATGTCGGCGTCCGCGCCGAAGGGTACACCACGCGCCGCACCGAGGTCACGGTGGGCACCGAGCCCGCCACGCTGGACCTGGCCGTCGACTTCGATCTGCACTTCGCGGAAGTGCTGTCGGTCAGCCCCAACCCGCGCCCCCAGTTCGAGTCCTACCAGCCCACGTCCGTCCTCACGGCCCAGGATCTGGCGCGTCAGCTCGACAGTACGGTCGCCGGTACACTGCAGTCCGAGCCCGGCATCGCGATGCGCTCGTTCGGCGCCGCGCCCGCCCGCCCGGTCATCCGCGGCCTCGACGGCGACCGTGTGGTCGTGCTCGAGGACGGGCAGCGCATGGGCGACGTCTCCAGCCAGTCGGGCGACCACGGCGTCCCCATCAACCCCGCGGCCGCACAGAAGATCGAAGTGGTCCGCGGTCCAGCCACCCTGCTCTACGGCGCCAATGCCATCGGCGGTCTGGTGAACGTCATCACCGACCAGATTCCGACGGAGCGCATCACAGCCCCTTCGGGCAACTTCACCTTCGACGTGGGCACCAACGGCGGTCAGGCCGGCGCGGCCGGCGACGTGCACGTCGGTTCGGGCCAGTGGGCGTTTCACTTCGGCGGAAGCGGCCAGCGGCAGGGCAACTACAGCACGCCCGAGGGGGAGGTCGACAACACTCATTCCCGGATGAGCACGGCCAGCATCGGCGGTGCGTGGACCGGCGAGCACTCGTATGTGGGCGCGAGCTACGGCTACACCGACTCGAAGTACGGGATCCCGATCGTCGAGGATGGGGACGTGCAGCTCACGCCGAGGCGGCATGCGTTCAACATCCGCGCCGGCGGATCGGCGCTGCCCGGCTTCGTGCAGTCCTACCGGGCCACGCTCGGCGTCCGCCGCTACGAGCACGACGAACTGCACGGCACGGAGATCGGAACGAGTTTCGACAACGACACGCTCGAAGGAGAGGTCCTCCTCTCGCACCGCAAGGCGAAGGGCCTGCTGGGCAGTGTCGGTGGATGGCTGCTCAATCGTCAGTTCGTGGCGACCGGCGAAGAAGCGCTCTCGCCCCCAATCGATCAGAACAGCGTCGCGACGTTCCTCTACGAGGAGGTGGCATGGTCGCACGCGACGCTGCAGTTCGGCGGCCGGCTCGATCACACGAGGTATCAGCCCGACGGCGTGCTGCCCGATCGCGACTTCACCGAATGGTCGAGCTCGGTCGGCCTGCTCTATCGCCCGCAGGCGGCCAACGACGACCTCGTCGTCGTCGCGAGCTTCGCGCGCGCGGCCCGGGCGCCTGCGCTCGAAGAGCTCTATTTCTTCGGCCCGCACATCGGCAACTTCGCCTTCGAGATCGGCAATCCGAACCTGACGTCCGAGCGCGCGCTCGGCGTCGACCTGGCCGTGCGCGCCCGCGGCCGGCGGTTCGAGGGGGAGCTCTCCTTCTTCCGGAACCGGATCGACAACTACATCTTCCGCAACCCGATCAGCGAAGAAGAGTTCGAGGAGCGCGAGGAGGAGTTCGACGACCGTTTCGGCGTGGTGCACGAGGATGAGGACGACGACGGCGACCATCACCACGACACCGACCTGCCGATCATCGAGTTCGTCGGACGTGACAGCACGCTCTGGGGGGTCGAGGCGCACGGCGACCTGAAGATCACGCCGGAATGGACCGCGGAATTCACCTACGACTTCGTTCGCGGCCAGCTCGCAGACACCGGCGATTCGCTGCCGCGCATCCCGCCCTATCGCGGCATTGTCGGGATCCGGTATCAGAAGAACGGCTTCCAGGCGGGAGCGGGCCTGACCGCCGTGGCTGCCCAGAAGCGCGTCTTCGGCGAAGAGCAGCCGACCGCCGGCTACGCCACGCTTCGCCTCAATGCCGCCTACTCATTCGTGCAGGGCCGGGTCCTCCACGGCATCACAGCACGGCTCGAGAACGCCACCAACGAGTTGTACCGGAATCACTTGAACTACCTGAAGGACGAGCTCCCGGAGATCGGGAGGACGTTCAAAGTGGTCTATACGGTGGGGTTCTAGCCCCTCAGTTCACTTGAGTTGAGCATCCATCAGCTCGCTGATCCGCACGAGACCGGCACGAAGTCAGGTCGTTCGAGCGGATGGCACTCTCAACCCAAGTGAATTGTGGGGTTAG
>CAZJBN010000182.1:0-5734 GCA_964543955.1 uncultured Bifidobacteriaceae bacterium | reverse complement strand
TCGGTCGCGGCCGGCGAGGTCGTGACACTGCTCGGGCCGAACGGCGCCGGCAAGACAACGACGTTCCGGATGCTCGCGGGGCTGCTCCTGCCGACGAAGGGCGAGGCACGGATCGCGGGTGAGCGTCTGTCGGACCACACATCGAGTGCCGTCAGGTCTCGCGTCGGCCTCCTCACCGAAGCGCCGGGGTTGTGGGAGCGGCTGAGCATCCGCTGGAACCTCCGGACCCACGCGCGCCTTCATGGACTGGCCTCCGCCGAGAAGCGCATCAGCGAAACCATCTCTCGTGTCGGGCTCGGCGATCGCGCCGACGACCGTACCGGCGCACTCTCGAAGGGACTGAAGCAGCGCGTCGCGCTGGCGCGGGCGATCCTGCACGACCCTCCCGTCGTCCTGCTCGACGAGCCGACGGCCGGCCTCGATCCCGAAAGCGCGCGCCAGGTGCGCGACCTCATCGTTCACCTTGCCCGCGAAGGCCGCGCCGTGATGGTGTCGACGCACAACCTCGCAGAGGCCGAGGAGATCTCAGACCGCGTCGCCATCCTCGATACGCGCCTCATGGCCGTGGATGCGCCCGACCGGCTGCGGGCCGACGGTGCCGGCGCCGGGGTCATCGTCGAGGTCGAAGGACAGGCCACGGCGTGGACGAGTGCACTCGCGCCGACCGGCGCCACGTCGATCGCGGTCGACGGGCCATTACTCGTGATGACGCTGCCCGATGCCGATCGAATCCCGGTCGTCGTGGCGGCACTGGTGAACGCCGGGGCGCGCATTCGACGGGTGGCACCGCGCCGTCGGACCCTCGAGGATGCGTACCTCGACCTCGTGAGGCGGCGTGAGTAGCGTGCCGCGCGTGGCGGCGCTGGCACGGAAGGACCTCGAAGAGGTCCGCCGCCAGCCAGGTCTCATCCTGCCCGCGGTGGGGATTGTCTTCGGCATGGCCATCCCCGCGTTCCTGGTCATCATCATTGCTCCCGCCGTCGGCGGCGAAGACCTCGGCGATTCCGACTTCGTGGAGGCGGCGAGGCTCGCTCGCGAGCACTTCGCGGTCGGCCACCTGTCGGCGCGAGGACAGGCGCAGGCGTTCCTGCTCCAGCAGTTCCTGATGTTCAGCCTGATGGTGCCAATCGTGGGATCGCTCTCGCTGGCCGCGCAGGGGATCATCGGCGAGAAGCAGAGCAGAGCGCTCGAGCCTCTGCTGGCGACGCCCATCACGACGGCCGAGCTGCTCCTCGCCAAGATTCTCGTGCCTTTCTTCCTGTCGATGGCACTCCTGGCGGCGACCTTCGGCCTCTACCTCGCTGGCATGGCTGCGTTCGGCGAGCCGGGCGTCTGGTTGACGCTCTTCTGGCCGCGAACGCTCGCCATCGTCGCGCTCGTGGGACCGCTCGTGGCGCTGACGGCTCTGGCGATTGCGGCCATCGTGTCGTCGCGGGTCAACGATGCGCGGACGGCGCAGCAGTTGGGCGGCCTCTTCGTCCTGCCCGTCGTGGCGCTCTTCGTCGCCCAGATGGCAGGGCAATTCCTTCTCGGGCTGCGCGCCATCCTCCTGACCGCGCTGGTCCTGGCCGTCGTGAATGTCGTGCTGCTCGCGGTCGGCGTGAAGGTGTTCGACCGCGAAACCATCCTGACGCGCTGGAAGTAGGATCAGGCGACCCTGAAGGGTCGCCTCCACAAGAGGTACGTAAACCTATTTGCTTCTCCCGTAGGCCCCGCCCTTCGCCAATCGTGCGAAGTAGCTGAATGCCGCAGCGGCCACTTCGCGGATCGCACGTTCGCCATCGGACTCACTGGCCAGATATGTCGTCATCACAGCGATTGAGAATGGCCGTCCCGGCACGGCCACCACCGCGGCCTCGGCGCGGACTCCGGGGAGGCCGCCCGTCTTCGAATAGACTTCGACCTCCGAGGGCACGGCACGCCGAATCTGCCCACCCACCTCCCGCAGTATTTTGAGCGCGTCGTTCCTCGCCGCCGGGTCCAGGCCTTCACCCTTCCACAGAAGTTCGGCGCTCCGTGCGAGCGACGCCGGGCTGGCCACGTTCTCGTCGCCGCGCTCGACGGCCGCCGCATCCATCATCAGGCGGCGCAGCCGGATGTCGCTCAACCCGAGCGACGCCATCCGTTCGTTGACCCTGGCCATCCCCACCGCGTTGATGACGACGTTGGTGGACGTGTTGTCGCTGAGGATGATCATCAGCGCCGCGTGATCGCGGAGCGACAGCGAGGGAGTGGTCAGGTACTGCAGCACGCCGCTGCCGACCGCGACATCGCCACGCTCGAGCGGCGTGGGCGTGTCGATGGACAAGGTCCCGGCGCCGGCCTGCTTGAACAACTCGTACAGAATCGAGAGCTTGATGGTGGACGCCGTCGGGAACGGCTCGGTCTCGAGCCTGGCTGCAACACGCTTTCCGCTCGCCAGGTCCGTGACGGCGTAGCCGACGACGCCGTCAACCGTGGATGCGATGCGGTCGAGGCTCCGCACGAAGGCGGCCTCGAGATCGGCCTGCAGCGGGCCGTGCGCCGGCGCCGAGCCGCCTCCGGCGCGTTGCGCGGCCGCGGTCGCCGCCGCGCAGACGAGGGTCAGGACGACACAAGTCATCAGGGTGCTGCCGCGTCGGGGATGCCGCTGCTCGCGTGTCAAGGTCGCTCCTTTGCTTCTCACGATTCGCTGCTCAGTTCCCGAAGCTTGTACCGCTGAACTTTCCCCGTGGGCGTCTTCGGCAGCGCGGCAACGAAGCGGACCCATCGCGGGCGTTTGTAGGGCGCGATGCGCGCACGCACGAACGCCTGCAACTCGTCGGCCAGGGCCGTAGAGGGCTCGACGCCGTCGCGCAGCACGACGAACGCGGCCGGCTTGACGAGCCGGTCGTGATCCTCGCGGGCCGCCACCGCGCACTCGAGCACGACGGGATGCTCGACGAGCGCGTTCTCGACTTCGACGGGGCTCACCCAGAGGCCGCCGACCTTGAGCATGTCGTCCGCGCGTCCCGCATACCAGTAGAAGCCGCCCGCATCGATCGAGTACTTGTCGCCGGTCCTCAGCCACCCGTCGACGATCGTCGCGGCCGTCCTGCCGGCCTGGTTCCAGTAGGCGTCGCACACCGAGTCCCCGCGAATCCACAGATTCCCGATCTCCCCGGTCGCCACATCCTTACCCTCGTCGTCCAGGACGCGCGCATCGTAACCCGGAACGACTCGACCACTCGACCCGGGGCGGATGACACCGGGCCGGTTGGAGATGAACATGTGCAGGGCCTCGGTCGATCCGATGCCGTCGATGATGTCGATGCCGAAGCGCGTCTTGAATCGCTCGTACAGGGCGGGTGGCAGCGCTTCGCCCGCCGACACGGCGAGCCGGATCGAAGAGAGGTCGAATCGGCCATCCGTCGCGAGCAACATGCCGTAGCCGGTCGGCACGGAGAAGAAGAGCGTCGGGCGATGACGCGCAATCGTGTCGTACACGTGCGTGGCCGCCGGCGGTCCCGGCCACAGGATGGTGGTCGCCCCGACCGACAACGGAAACGTCAGGCCGTTTCCCAGGCCGTAGGCGAAGAAGAGCTTGGGCACGCTGAAGCAGCGGTCCTCGGCCGTGATCCCGAGCACACCGCCGCCAAAGAGTCTGGCGCAGACCACCATGTCGTGGTGCAGGTGCACACAGCCCTTGGGCGATCCCGTGCTGCCCGAGGAGTAGAGCCAGAACGCCGGCGCATCGCGGCTGACCAATTCCGGATCGGCGCCGGCATCCCCTTCGGCCAGCAGACGTGCGAAGTCGCCCGGCGCGGGGCTGTCCTGTCGCTCCACGACCAGAACGTGGTGCAGACCGGGCAGCGCGGATCGCGGGATCAGCGCGAACTCCGGCAGCAGTTCCTCGGCAATGACGAGCAGCCGTGCGCCGGAGTCGTTGAGCAGGAATCGGTAGTCGTCCGCCTTCCAGAGCGTATTGGTGGGGATCGGCACCGCACCGACCCTGATCGCGCCGAGAAACGAGACCACGAACGCCGGACCGTCGAGAAGCAGCAGCGCCACGCGATCGCCGGTCCGGATGCCGAGCACCGACTGCAGGGCGGAGCCGAACCTCGCGACGCGCTCGGCCAGTTCGGCGTAGCTGACGCGCGCGTCGCCGCACTCGATCGCGACGGCGCTGCCGCGGCCCTCCTCGACATGCCGGTCCACGAGCCACGAGGCACAGTTGAAGGTCTCGGGCACGCCGAGATCGGCCGCGGTCTGCATCAGTGAGGGTAGGCCTCGAGGTGCTCGCGCAGCAGATCGCGTCCGAAATCGCCCTTGAAGTCGCGCCACACGGCGTGGACGTGGTTGCCGTCGTTCTGCGTGTTGTCGTACTCGATGAGGAACGTCGGACCCTGCACGCGGTAATAGTGCTTCGCTCCCTTCTCGACCGGGCCAGCCCACGCAAACGTCACGTGCTCCGGCCCGGCCGTCTTGACGCCGGCCATCCGGTCGGCGGCCAGATCGTCGGCCATGAGCGATGCATACGCCGTGATGAGCTCGGTGAGCGTGGCGCGCTGCGCGGTCGTCAGCGCCGATCCCGGAATCCCGGGAGGGGAAAGCGGGCTGATGTCGAGCGTGTTGCCGGTCACGATATCGTTCGGCGCAGTCGCGTCGATGATGGCGACCGCTCGCTGCTTCTCGTCGAGCGAGGTGACGAGGGCGCGTCCGATATCCTCGAGCGGGGCGAGGACGCGAAGGCCCTTCTGCGGGCCGTCCCTGACCTCGGCGGGATTGGCGCCGGTAAACGTCGGCGACGTGGCGACGACGGTGCCGCCGGCAATGGTGAAGTGCAGCGAGAGATGATGGCCTTCGACCCGCCAGCCCCAGGCGTCCTTCGCGCCGGGTGTGCCGAACACCGTGAACTGGTAGTCCACGGGGTCGCGTGCAAGACGGCCTTTCTCGATGGCTCGGAGCACGTTCTCGAGCTCGATGATCGAGGTGGCCGTCATGTAGCCACGCTGGCTCAGTCCCGCCTTCAGCAGATCGTGCGCGCGCGATCGCTGCGCCTCGGTCATCGCCCGGAACGCGATGCCTTTCCTGGGGAACGACTCGTTGGGGATGAAGTGCCAGCGCAGTCGTTCGCTCGAGTCGATCGGAAAGGTTGCAAGTTCCCTTTGTTCGGGCGTGAGCGACGCCAGAAACCCGGTGGCGGCGCCGGTCATCGCCTTGATCGACCGCTCGGCGGCCACCAGGTGGCCGAGGGGTAACCATGCAAGGACGCCGAGTGCCACCGCCGCGCGAAGCCGGTTCGTCTTCACCATCGAACTGCCTCCCTCCTCTTCGAGCCTCCGCCGGCGAGCGCTGCCATGCCGGCGCCCGGAATGGCACCCGCGATTCTACTCTCCGGCCCCGGCGAAGTCGCGGCCCTCAGGTAGGCGTAGCTCTTCAGTGGCCCGGATTGGTATTCTTGAGTGTCCCGGCCACGACTGGCGCGGGCGGCGAAACCGCGTGCGACCCCTCACCCATCCTCGTGTTCCAGGCGCCAGAGCGCCTGTTTCCATAATGCAGATGCACACCTCGATGACCAGACTTGCCCAGACCCTGTTCGCGATCGTTCTCCTGTCGAATCCCTCCGCCGCACTCGCTCAACTTCGTGCAGAATTCGTGGCCGATGGATTCCAGCGTCCCGTAGCGATCGTGGCCGATCCACTGATGCCCAACACGCTGATCGTGGCCGAGCAGCGCGGCCTCTTGTGGGCGGTCGTCGGCGGCGTCAGGCAGG
>CAZJBN010000181.1:0-5797 GCA_964543955.1 uncultured Bifidobacteriaceae bacterium | reverse complement strand
CTGCGCATCTGTGTCTGCCTGCGCATCTGTGTCTGTCTGCGCATCTGTGTCTGTCTGCGCATCTGTGTCTGTCTGCGCATCTGTGTATGTCTGCGTATCTGTGTTTCCGTAGTACGATGCCGGGGTGGCGCGCTACGGCACCCAGACGTCGTACCAGTTCGGCCCGGGCGGCATCACGCCGGCGGTCAAGGCCCTCCTCATCACCAACGTCGTCGTCTACCTGGTGAACCTGGTCGTGCCGGCCCTGACGCTCGGGCTGGGCCTCTCTCCCGAGGCGACCTTCGGCGGCGCGCTCTGGCAGCCCGTCACCTACATGTTCCTCCACGACACGGGGGGCTTCGGGCACATCCTCTTCAACATGCTCGCGCTCTGGATGTTCGGGACCGAGCTCGAGCGCACGTGGGGCACGCGCTTCTTCACCAAGTACTACTTCGTCACCGGCATCGGTGCGGCCGTCGTCACGCTCATCGTGTCGCTCTTCTCCGCGCAGGTCTACTACTCGCTCACCGTCGGCGCCTCCGGCGCGATCTACGGATTGCTCATCGCGTGGGCCATGCTCTTTCCGCACCGCACGATCTACTTCTACTTCCTGTTCCCGATCCCCGCACGCGTGTTCGTCGCGATCATCGGCGCGATCGCGTTCCTGTCGTCGCTCGGCGGCCCCGGCGGGGGCGTGGCTCACGCCACCCATCTCGGTGGACTCGTAGTCGGCTATCTCTACCTGAAGATGCTGAGGAGAGGTCCGCTCGACGAGATCAAGTACCGCTGGCTGAAGTGGAAGATGGGCCGCGCGCGGAGCAAGTTCGACGTCTACTCAGGCGGCCGGGCGGATGACGACGAGTGGAAGCGGGAGTGGAAGAAGCACATTCACTGAACGCTGGCAGTTCCGAGTTAACAGTTCACAGTTCAAGAAAATCTCGACGGCCGCCTGGATTGCGCCCGGCAGTTGGGCGCAACAACCTGACGGTCACGATCTGCGGTTTTTGAACTTCGAACTTTGAACTGTTGGGGCCTCTTTCCACCCCGTGTCATTTCTTGTGAAAGTACGTATCCGTTCCGTCCAGCCAGTCCTGCCGGATGGGGCTGAAGATGTCCATCTCGAACGTGTCATCGAGCGCTTCGGCCTGGTGCGGCACCCATGACGGGATGTGGAGCACCTCGCCTTCGCGCACGGTGATGTCCTCGCCGCCGATCAGGAACTTCAGCGCGCCCTGGAAGACATAAGTCATCTGTTCGCTCTCGTGCGAGTGCATGGGCACCAGCGCGCCGCGCTTCAGGTGGACGTGCGCGAGCATCTCGCGCTCTCCGGTAATGAGCTTGCGCGAGATCATCTCGGTGACCTTCTCGAGCGCGATCTCGTCCCAGCGATGGAGGCGAACAGAGGGTGAATTCATACGCACAGGTTGTGGGTCGGCGCAGATTATAGCATCGGCACGGATGGTATAATTTGCCCTGTCATGAAGGCCACCACGCTCGCTCCGACCACCGACGCCCGCGCCGACATCACGAGCGATCGCAACTGGGACGGATTGACGCGCGATGACCTGGTGCAGGCGTATCGCACCATGCTCCTGTCGCGCCGTCTCGATGACAAGGAGATACAGCTCAAGAACCAGAGTCGGATCTTCTTCCAGATCAGCGGCGCGGGCCATGAGGCCGTGCTGACCGCCGCGGGCATGCACCTGCGTGCGGGCTACGACTGGTTCTATCCGTACTATCGCGATCGCGCGCTGTGCCTCGCGCTCGGCATGACGCCGCTCGAGATGCTGCTCGCGGCCGTCGGGGCGAAGGACGACCCGAACTCCGGCGGACGCCAGATGCCGTCGCACTGGGGCCACCGGGACCTGAACATCCCGTCGCAGGGCAGCCCCACCGGCACGCAGTGCCTGCAGGCCGTCGGCGCCGCCGAGGCGGGCATGCTGTACTCGCGCCTCACCGGCATCCCCGATCGCGAGAGCAGGTTCCACGACGATGAGGTCGTGTACATGTCGATCGGCGACGGCGCGACGAGCGAAGGCGAGTTCTGGGAGGCGTTGAACACCGCCTGCACGCGCATCACCCCTGTCCTCTTCCTCGTCGAGGACAACGGCTACGCCATCTCCGTGCCTGTCGAAGTGCAGACGGCCGGCGGGGACGTGTCGAAGCTCGTCGAGTCGTTCCCCAACCTCGAAGTCGTCCGCTGCGACGGCACCGACTTCCTCGACAGCTATCGCGCGCTCGGCAAGGCCGTCTCGCGCGTCCGGCGCGAGAGGAAGCCCGTGCTCGTGCACGCCAGGGTCATCCGTCCGTACTCGCACTCGCTCTCGGACGACGAGCGGCTCTACAAGACGCCGGCGGAGCGCGAGGCCGAAGCCACGCGCGACCCGATCACCAGCATGCGCGCGTTCCTCGAGGCGGAGCGCCTCGTCACCAGGGCCGACCTCGATGCGGTCGCGGCGGACGTCGACCGCCACATTCTCGAGGCGACCGACACGGCGCTGGCCGCGCCGAAGCCGCCCGTCGAGACCGCCGGCTGGTACGTCTATTCGCCCGACGTCGATCCGACATCGTCCGCGTTCGAGACGCCCGAGGAGCCGGTGGGGAAGCCCGACACCATGGTCGGTGCCATCAACCGCACGCTCAAGGGCGAGATGGCCCGCAACCCTCGCATTGTCGTCTTCGGCGAGGACGTGGCGGATGCCAGCCGCGAGGATGTGCTCGGCCAGGTGCCGGGCAAGGGCGGCGTGTTCAAGGTGACGCACGGCCTCCAGAAGGCGTTTGGCGGCGAGCGCGTGTTCAACTCGCCTCTCGCCGAAGCCAACATCATCGGCCGCGCCGTCGGCATGGCCACGCGAGGCATCAAGCCGGTCGTCGAGATCCAGTTCTTCGACTACATCTGGCCCGCCATGATGCAGCTCAAGGACGAGATGTCCATGCTGCGCTACCGCTCCAGCAACAACTTCTCGTGCCCGATGGTCGTGCGCGTACCGATTGGCGGGTACATCACGGGCGCGCCGTACCACAGCCAGTCGGGCGTGAGCATCTTCGCCCACTGCCCCGGCATCCGCATCGCGTTCCCGTCCAACGCGGTCGACGCGGCCGGCCTGCTCCGAACCGCCATCCGGTGTGACGACCCGGTGATGTTCCTCGAGCACAAGCACCTGTACCGGCAGACCTACAACAAGGGCGTCTACCCGGGTGACGAGTTCATGATTCCGTTCGGCAAGGGCTCGCTTCGTCGCCCCGGCACCGACGTCGTCGTGCTCACGTGGGGCGCGCTCGTGCAGCGCTCCCTGCTCGCGGCCCAGCAGGCGGAGAAGGACGGCATCAGCGCCGCCGTCTTCGACCTGCGGACGATCATGCCGTACGACTGGGACGGCATCTCGTCCCTCGTGAAGCAGACCAACCGCGTGGTCATCGCGCACGAGGACACGCTGACGTGCGGATTCGGCGCCGAGATTGCCGCGCGCATCAGCGACGAGCTCTTCCAGGAGCTCGACGCGCCGATCAAGCGGGTCGCGGCCATGGATTGCCCGGTCGCCTACTCTCCGGATCTCGAGAAGACCATCCTCCCGCAGTCGGCCGATGTGCTGAAGGCGATCAAGGACACGGCCGCCTTCTGATTGTGTGACGAAGGCCTTCGGCATCCTGTCGTCGGTCGTCGTCCTCCTCGCCCCTGCACCGGCTCGGCCGCAGCAGCCGGCGGCGAGCCCCGGCCGCGTCACGACGCTCACGAGCGTCGATGCGCTTCCCCCGCACGTCATCGGCCGCCTGCGCGAGCCGGCGGGCTGCGCAAAGGTCCCGGACGGCCCCTACTACCTGTTCGATCGACGCGGGCACTCGGTGCACACCGTGCAGGCCGATGGCAGCGAGTTCCGGACGCTCGTCGAGATCGGCGGCGAGGACGGCCGGCTCCTCGAGCCGAGCGCGTTCGACGTGGCCGACGACGGGTCCTTCGCGGTGGCCGATGCCCCGGGCGGCCGTGAACGGATCCAGATCTTCGGCGCGGCCGGACTTCGAACGGGCGGCTTCCTCCGGCCGGGGCGCGCCCCCGCCCGCGTCAGCATCGGATCGTTCGTGCTGAGCGGTGTCGCGAGCCTCGTCTACACCGGCCGCTCGGTCATCCTGAGCGAGCCCGACTCGGGATGGCTCCTCACGGAGTACGGCCTGCTGGGGACGCCGGTCCGCAGCGTCGGCGCACTGCGGCCGACCGGCCACGAGACCGACCGCGACCTCCACCTCGCGCTCAACGCGGCGCTGGCGCTGCCCGAGCCCGGCGGAGGGTTCTATGTCGTGTTCCTCACGGGCACGCCGGCGTACCGCAAGTACGCGAGGAATGGCGACCTGGTGTTCGAACGCGTCATCCAGGGTCGTGAAATCGACCCCCTGGTTTCGACCCAGCCTCACCGGTGGCCGCGCCGTACCGTTGGCGATCGGCAGCTGCCCCTGGTGCCGCCCGTCGTCCGCACGGCCGCGGTCGATCCGTCAGGCCGCCTGTGGGTGTCGTTCGTCGTACCGTTTACCTACGTGTTCGACGCCGATGGCGAGAAACGACGGACCGTGCAGTTTCGCGCAGCCGGGATCGTGACCCCGATTGGACTGTCGTTCATCGGGCGCGACCGCTTGCTCGTCGCCCCCGGCTGTTACGAGTTCGTCGTCTGACACTACAATTGGAATAGTTCAGCTGATGGTGTTTCGGTTCGCTTTCGTCCTGGTCGCTGCCCTCATGTCGGCGTGCGGTGGCGGCTCCGACAGTCCCACTAGTCCAACCCCCCCTCCCACCCCGGATCCGGTGGCGCTGCGGCTCACCTGCCCGGCGTCGGCAACCGCGTCCACGACGGGCACGTCTTCCTCGGTCGCTTACACGGTCCCGTCCGCGACCGGAGGCCGCGCGCCCGTCACCGTCGCCTGCTCGCCGCCGTCCGGATCGACGTTCCCGCTCGGTTCGACCACCGTCACCTGCACGGCCACAGACGCGGCGTCCGCCACGGCCAGCTGCACTTTTGCCGTCGCCGTATCGCGCGTGCCGACGCTGTCGCGCACGAGGTTCCTGGCCTTCGGCGACAGCACCACCCTCGGAGAGGTCACAGTCCCTTCTTTGTCTGGAGCCGGCGGCGACCCCTTCTCGTTCGGAAAGCTCCAGATTGTGCCGGCCGCCGCCTACCCGACACAGTTGCGGACCATGCTCACCGGCCGCTACACGGTCCAGTCCAACGACATCGTCGTCACCAATGCCGGCATCAGCGGCGAAACGGCCATGGACGGATCGGTGCGGTTCCCGGGAGTGTTCTCGAGCGTGCGTCCGGACGTCGTCCTGCTGCTCGAAGGGGTGAACGACATCAACCAGTTCGGCCCGGCGTTCCTGTCGCGCACCGTCGCCTATGTCGAGACGATGGCCAAGGAGGCGCGCGGGCGCGGCGCGCGGGTGTTCGTGGCGAGCCTGACGCCGCCGCGTCCGGGCGGGCACAACTCGGTCGATCCGATCCACATCATCGAGTTCAACAACCGCCTGCGCGCCATGGCCGCGGGCGAAGGCGCGGTGTGGGTGGACCTCCACAGCGCGCTGTCGACCAACCTGACCACCTACATCGGCGTCGACGGGCTCCACCCGACCGAAGCCGGCTATCGCCGGATGGCCGAGGAGTTCTTCGCCGCAATACGTGCGAACCTCGAGTGAGCACGAACCCGCCGGACGCGCTCGTGCTGGCGGTGGGGCTGACGCGCTCGTTCGACGGTCGGCTGGCTGTGGACGATGTTTCGCTGTCGGTCGCGGCCGGCGAGGTCGTGACACTGCTCGGGCCGAACGGCGCCGGCAAGA
>CAZJBN010000180.1:0-5809 GCA_964543955.1 uncultured Bifidobacteriaceae bacterium | reverse complement strand
AGGACGCCGGATGCTCACGCGCTGAACGCTTTTCCACCAGTTGACAGACACGACCACACAGATGCACAGGCAGACACAGATGCACAGGCAGACCTGGATGCATGGACAAAGAACGGCAGGCTGAGGAACGCAGAACCTCCGTTGCCCTGAACCTGCCGTGCTCTGTCCCCGCAGTGGGTCGAGCTCGCCGTGCGTTGGGCCGCGCTACACACCCTCAGGCTCGGTGCCGTTGACGAATCGGTGGTAGCTCAGCTTTGCGCCGCCAAAGTTCAATAGCAGGCCAACCTTGCGGCCGGATGCGGCCAGATAGCTCAGCACCTGAGCATGTTCGGCCGGGCCCACCATGGACTTCGCCTTGATCTCCACGACCACTCGGTCGAAGCACACGAAGTCCGCCCGGTGGTGGCCTGGGAGCCGTCGTCCCTTGTACGACACAGGACACGGCACTTCGGTGACGAACGGGATGCCGCGAAGCTGTAGTTCGATCGCCATGCCACCGCCGTAGCTGCTTTCGGGCAGCCCCGGTCCGAGGTGGCTGTGCACCTCCATCGCCGCACCAATGATCGCGAATGTCTGGGGGTCTCTGTCTGGAATCATGCCGTTGCCTCCACGACGCCTTCGGGAGCAACGGTCCTGCCGTGATTCGGGCCTGCGGCGATTCGGTCGTAACTGTCGGTGAGAACAGGTCTTCACCGACAACAGCACGAACGGGTGGATGTCACCACGCTGCAGGATCTACACGTCTGGTTCCTGCATTGTTGGCAGCTTCTGCGGACCCCCCAGATTGGAGCACGAACGATGACTCCACGCGTTACGGACTCGTCAAGCCTTCGAGACGAGCGAGCCCGTCGAGTGTTGGTGGACCTGGAGGAGCAGACTGTGCTCGCAAAGGGGCCAGGACGTTCGAGGCCAGGTCACACATGACGCGCGCTTCCTGTTGTCGAGTCGCGAGCGCTAGACGGTCCAATCGACGTGGAGCGCGATAGGCGCCATCGCGATCTGGCCGCGACTGCGGAAGTCGGAAGGCGCTCTGCGCAGCATCGTTTGCGGTCCGAGGACCACGGGCCGCTACTCAGTGCGCAGAGTCAACGCCGGATCGACGCGGCCTGCCCTTCGCGCCGGCAGGTAGGCGCTTGCGACCGCGCATCCAACGAACAGCACTGCGGTCAAGAAAACGAACCGCGAATCGGGGGGCGGAAGTCCGGCGATGGTGGCGTGCACGGCCGCGCTGCTGACCGGAAGTAGCGCCATGCCCAGAGCCACGCCGACAATCACCACCAACGACATTTCCCTCACGGCGACCAGTACGACTTCATGCGGCTGCGCGCCAACAGCTTGCCGAATGGCCCATTCCCGGGCCCGAGTGGCGACGTCCCAGGAGACGCGCGCCCAGATTCCCACCACGGTCAGGAGCAGGGCCGCCGCCCCGAATACGCTGATGATGCGCGACCGAACTCGTGGCTGGGCCATCCATTCGTTCCGAATCTCGTCTACCGGCCGTGCAGCCGACAGAGCCTGACCAGGATCGAGGCGGGCCGCTTCCTCTCGGAGCGCCGCCAGCGCCGCCCCCGTAGCGTCGGCTGGAACGATGAGCACGGTCATGAAAGGCCAGGGCACCTGGCGATACGAAACATACAAGACCGATTCGACACGTGCGTCGGTCGCCAGCGGCTGGCGAGCGTCATCAACGACCCCCACGATCGTGGTCGATGTCGGATCACCCGCCACGACGATGCGGTGGCCGATGGGATCGCCATCGCGCCAGTATCGACGTGCCAGCGCGGCGCTGATCACCCCGACGCGCGGTGCGCCGTCTGTGTCGCGAGCCTCGAGTGCTCGTCCGCGCTGAACGCCGATACCCAGGATCGAGAACGTCTGTGGGTCGACGGCGCTGACGAGCGTCGTCTGTGAATCCGTTGGGTCGCCCTGGCCGTCGATTGAGAAGCGCACGTTGCCGTAGATGCGTCCCGGAGGGACATAGCTCGCGGCAGCCGCGCTGGCGATCTCCGGACGCGTGGCCAGGCCGGTGAGCAGACGTTCGAAATATTGCGCTTGCGACGGCCCTTGCCTGTAGCGTGTTTCGGCCAGCGAGATATTGACCGCGAGTACGCCGGCGCTGGCTCGGGACACCACATCGAGCGCCCGACGGAAGCCGCTGAGCACCGCGGCAGCCGTGCACAGCAGGACGATCGCGAGCGCCACTTGGATCCCCAAGGTCAGCCGCGGTCCCCAACGTCCCACGGAGCTCCCCCTGCTGGTCACCAGGCGGCCGGTGCGCCGCGTCGCCATCCACGCCGGAACGGCCGTGGTGACCATCACGAGGACGCCGAGGAGGAGGGCCATGGCGAGCACAGCGCGGACGTCGACCTGAGGCTCGAAGTCGTATTCAAGCGACGGCGACACACCAACGGCGCCAAACAGGCGGACGAACACGACCGCGAGGCAGGTGCCGCCCACGATGCCCGCCAGCGCCCAGACGCCAGCCTCAGCGACGAACTGTCGGCTGACGCGGCCTGCCGAGGCGCCGAGCGCCATACGGACCATCAGCTCCGGTTTGCGGGCGCGCACCCAGGCGAGGGTCAAACCGACCAGGTTGATGCCGGCCACTGCAAGCAACCCCAGGACGGATGCGCCCAGTGCCTGCAGGGCACGACGGGAGTCGCCGAGCATCAGCTCGCGCAGGGGAACGACTCGCGCCGTCCAACGGTCGGTCGTCTCAGGATGGTTGGCGGCCAGCTGCTGATACACCGACCGCAACTCGCGCTCGGCATCGACGGCGGTGAGTCCCGCGTCCAGTCGGGCCATGACGCCGACCATGTGGAATCGGCGGTCGGCGCGTTCGTGCTCGGTCATGATCCACGGCAGCCACACGTCGGAGTTGCCGACGGTCTTGAACGATCGAGGCATGACGGCAACAAGTGTGTGGGCGACGCCGTCCAAGAGGACCGCCGTGCCCAGCACATCGGGACTACGATTGAACTGCCGCTCCCACAACCCGTCAGAGATGATGACGACACGGCCGTCACCGCGGAAGTCGACTTCGCCGAAGGCGCGCCCTACTGCCGGGACGATAGCCATCACGTCGAAGAACGCGGTCGTGACCTTCGTGCCAATGACTCGCACAGGCTGGCCCGCTCCGGCGAGGCTGCTCTCGACGCGACCGAGCCCGGCGACATGCGGGAGCGCGTGGACTCGCGTCGACCAGTCCCAGAAGTTGGCGGCCGTGACGGACATGAGGCCTCGTTCCGGATGGCTCTCCATCACGGCGACCAGCTCGTGAGCCGCGGGATACGGCAAGGGTCGCAGGGCCACCGCGTCGACGACCGCCCAGAGACCGCCAGCGAGGCCGACGCTCAACGCCAGGAGGCCAGCTGTGAGCAACGGCACCGTTGGCCGGTTGCGGAGGACCGCCAGCGCGAATCGAACGTCAGTCAGCCAAGTCATCTGCGTCGTCCGGTGCGAGCTGTCAGCATAGCGCCGATCATCGTGACGATCGAGCGTCCCGACGGGCCTCATATCGGCGGCATGTCCCATTGTCCAAGCAGTATCTGGCACTCAATAAGCCAAGGGCGCGAACCAAAGGAGAGACCGGTCAGGCTGGAGGTCGAACGACGACGCCAGCTGTCAGGAACTCGTCAGCATCCCTGGACGAGTGAGCAGAACGGGTTCGGGCGAACCTGAGGAGAAGACTCCCCTCGCAAAGGGAACCTTCGAGCTCGAATGGCGTGAGCGTCAGGTTGTGCCCTGTGATCCTGCCTGTGAATCTGATCCTGCCTGTGCATCTGTGTGTGCCTGTGCATCTGTGTGTGCCTGTGCATCTGTGTTCGTCTGTGCATCTGTGTTCGTCTGTGCATCTGTGTTCGTCTGTGCATCTGCGTGGTGAGGGAGGGCGGCACAGAGGCAGGCGGCGACCAGGGGCACGGTCGACAGGGCCATCAGCGTGACGTTGATGCCCCAGCGATCGGCGGCCGCGCCGATGATGGGCACCGTCAGGCTGCCCATGCCCCACGCGAAGCCCATCATCAGGGATGAGACGGTGGCGGCACCGGCCGTCGTGAGCGACTGCGCAAAGGTCACGCTTACCGGAAGCGTGGACTGGAGCAGGAGGCCGCCGAGGGCCAGCATGGCCGTGAACCCCCACGGGGAGAGTGCGGGGGCCGCCGCCAGGAACGGCACCGATGCGACCAGCGTCCCGATCATCACCCGGCGCGGGCCGAAGCGATCCGACAACGGTCCGCCGAAGAAGCCGCCGACGCCGCTCGCGAGCAGGTAGGTGAAGACGGCCGTGCTGGTCTGATCGATCGTCAGTCCGCGGCGTGTCAGGAGTGTTGGCGCGAACGTCATGAAGCCGTACGCCGTGGCTGTCCGCAGGACGACCGTGAGAAAGAGCAGCGTCAGCGGCACGGCCGCGGGCCGCAGCGTGCGCCAGCTCGAACGCTCGTGCGCCTCCGGTCTCGACATTGGCGGCACCTGGCGAAGGGTCCACGAGAGCGCCGCAAGACCGGGGATGATCATGATCGGCGACCAGCCCAGACCCAGCCGCGCGATGACCGGCACGAACAGGAGCGGGGCGACGGCGAAGCCGAGCGAGCCGGCGGAAATGTGCGTCGACATCGCCAGGCCCTTGCGGTGATCGGCCAGCCGATAGACCAGCGCTGCCGCCGGCGGGTGGAACGCCGCACCGCCAAGCCCGCCCAGCACGAGGATCGCACCGAGCGCAAACGGCGTGGTGGCCAGTCCAATGAGGCTGAGGACGATGACCGAGAGCAGCGGTCCGCCGATGATGAGCGCGCGCGGCCGCCAGCGGTCCGCCAATGTCCCGAAGCCGAGCTGTGACACCGAGCTCGCCATCTGGAAGCACATGGCCAGCGTGCCCGCGGCGGCAAGCGACAGGTTGAGATGCGGGATGAGCAGCGGCAGGAGCGGCGCGTACAGGTTGTTGTACGCGTCCACGACGAGGTGCGTCGATGCCACCTTGAAGATCCGGATGTCGAGCCCGAACCAGCCGCGTCGAATCACGGTCGTCTCCCGAGGCGACGAAGCACCATGTCCTTCGCTTCGCGGAATTCCGGAATCCTGAGCACCGCGGCCGCGACCGCGAGCACCGCCAGCGCGACCGCGATCGACGCCGAGAGTCGCACGATCTGGACGAGCAATCCGCTGCCGGGAAGGATCGTCGTGAGCCATTGGTCCGTCGCCCATGCGGCGGCGGCCATGACGAGGGCCGCCACGCCGGTGCGGGCGAACGAGCGCGCGATGACGTGCCCGTCGACGCCGTTCAGCTCGCCCCGGAGAAACCACAGCTGCAGGCCGGCATTGGCCATGGCCGTGATGGAAGTTCCCAGCGCGAGACCGCGGAATCCCATCACCTGCACGAGCACGAGGTTGAGCGCGATGTTGATGGCCACCGAGCAGGCACTGATGACGACCGGCGTTCGCGCGCGCCCGAGCGCGTAGAACGTCGGCGAGACGATGCGCACGACGGAGTAGCCGACGAGCCCGAGCGCGTAGAACTGCAGCGCGGCGGCCGTCGACACGGTGTCGGCGGCGGTGAAGCTGCCCCGCTCGAAGATGAGGCGCACGATGGGCTGCGCGAGGACGACGAGTCCGAGTGTGGCGGGGATGTTGAGCAGGAGCATCAGCGACACGGCGTGCGCAATGGTCGACCGCACCTTGCCCAGCTCCTTCAACGCCACCATTCGCGAGATGGCCGGCGTGGACGCCGTCGCGATGGACACGCCGAAGAGGCCGATCGGCAGGTACATCAGGCGGAACGCGTAGTCGAGCCACGACACCGCGCCCGTGCCCT
>CAZJBN010000179.1:0-6019 GCA_964543955.1 uncultured Bifidobacteriaceae bacterium | reverse complement strand
GGTCCACGTTGATGTACGGGTCGAACTTCTGCAGCGTCACGCGGTATCCGTGACCTTCGAGCAGCGCGCCGATGGAGGCGGCGGCAAGCCCCTTGCCGAGTGACGACACGACGCCGCCGGTGACGAAGATGTACTTGGTTGGTCTCGTGGTCGGTTCCATGTCTCGTCTCAGGTCCTCGATTCGGTCAGCAGCCATTGCCGCACACGGTCCAGGTCGTCGGGTGTATCGACACCGATCGCGTGGTGATCGGTCTCCACCACGTGAATGGCGATGCCGTTGGCTACGGCACGCAGTTGTTCCAGGGATTCGATGCGTTCCAGTTCGGTCGGCGGAAGCGCCGCCAGCCGGAGCAGGACGTCACGGCGGTAGACGTAGAGCCCCAGGTGGCCTCGCGCCATCGCCGGGACCGCCGGGCCCGAGCGCGGGAAGGGAATCGGCGCCCGAGAGAAATAGAGCGCCTGTCGACTGGTGCCGCACACCACTTTGACGATGCCCGGATCGGTGAACTCGTCGGAGAGCAGCGGACGGCAGGCCGTCCCCATTTCGAGCGCGGGATCATCCAGCAGGGGACGGACGACCGCGTCGATGACGGCGGGATCGATCAGGGGTTCGTCGCCCTGGACGTTGACGACGAGGCGGCAGACCAGTCCGGCGGCCACTTCCGCCAGGCGATCGGTTCCCGAGAGGTGATCGGATCGGGTGAGGCACGCGGCCCCTCCAAACGCTTCGACGGCGCGGAGAATGCGCTCGTCGTCGGTGGCGACGACTACGCCCGTGACCGTGCGGGCCAGGCTCGCGCGCCGGTACACGTGCTCGATCATCGGACGGCCGGCGATGTCGGCTAACGGTTTGGCAGGGAGTCGGGTCGACTGGTATCGCGCGGGGATGATCGCGACAACCGAGGATTCAGTCAGTTTGAACGGCAGACTGACCGGCACAGAGAATGATAGCACGGAGGTTCGAAGCGCACGTAGGGCGGAACGTCAGCTCCGCCGGAAAAGCTCGGAACCTTCAGTTCCGCCTCAGGCCGGGGGTATCATGTCCCCGATGCCGATCAGGACGGTGCTGCTCCTCACGGGGCTGGCGCTCACGGGAGGCTGGTTCCTCGGCACGGTCACCGGACCGGGCCGGAGTCCGTCCTCGTCTGCACCCTCATCAGGCCCACGGCCGCTCGGCGTGGAGGGATGGCGGGCACCGGCGCCGTTCAGGGAGCAGCTTCGGCTCAAGCTGGCAAACCAGCCTTCGAGCCCGCAGCCGAGCCGCAACCCCTTTGTCTTCGGAACCGAGCGCCCACGCTCGGTCGTTCCTTCGCGCGGTGGAGCCGAGCTCACACGGGAGAATGTCGCCGAGCCCGAGCCCGCACCCGAACTGCCCAGGGGACCCGTGCTGTCCCTTTCGGGGATTGCCTCGGACGAACAGGACGGCACGACCGTCTTCACCGCCATCGTGACCGACGGCAGCCAGCTGCACTTCTTGAAGGTGGGCGACACGCTGCCCGGTGGGCTGCTGAGCGTGGTCGCCGTCACCGAATCATCGGTGACGCTGGCCGACGACGCAGGCGGCGAGCGGACTCTCAGGCTGCGCTGAACGTTCCGCCGGGCGGAACTGACCGCCATACGAGTGCCTGTTCGGGCGTCGAACCTCCGTGCCGCGCCCCCTGTCAGTCACACGTGCACGATCCAGGCGTGCTTCACCGCCTTGACCTCGCGAATCTCGGCGAGCATGGTCTCTCCGACCTCGCCGGCCGGGTCGTCCACGCTGACGATGCCGACGGCGCCATTCCCGCCGCGGCCGAGCGCGAAGTTGGCAATGTTGACGCCGTGACGGCCAAGGATGGTCCCCACCTCGCCGATGACGCCCGGCTGGTCGTGGTTGGCAATGAGCAGCAGGGAGCCGCCGAGCGGCGCATCGATGTGCACGCCGTTCAGAAGCACCAGTCGAGGCCGTCGATCCGCGACGATGCCTTCGACCCAGCGCTCGCCAGAATCGGTGACGAGCTTGACCGACAGCAGGCTCCGGTAGCCGCGAGGACGCGTGCTGGAGGATTCCACGAGGTCGATGCCGCGCGCGGCAGCCACCGACCGCGCGTTTACCGCCGTGACCGGATCGGACAGGATGGCGCGGAACAGCCCGACGAGCACTGCGTTGGCGACGAGGGAGTGCGGTCCTGCCAGCTCGCCGTAGTAGCGGACGCCGAGGCTCTCGATGCGCGCCTCGCCCATCTGGCCGACGAGCGACCCCAGTTGCTCGCCGAGTGCCATGTACGGCTGCAGCAGCTGGTACTCGTCGGCCGGAACGGCGGGGAAGTTGACGGCGTTCCTGATGAGGCCGGCCTTGAGGAAGTCGCGGAGCGCCGATGCGGTTTCCACGCCGACCAGCTCCTGGCCTTCGCGCGTCGAGGCCGCGATGTGCGGGCTGGCGACGACCTGCGGCAGCTTCTGCAAAGTCTGATCCTTCGTCGGCTCCTGGTCGTAGACGTCCAGCGCGGCGCCGCCGATGTGTCCGCTCGTGATGGCGGCGGCAAGCGCCGCCTCGTCGATGAGGTCGCCGCGGGCCGTGTTGATGATCTTCAGCCCCTTCTTGCAGCGCGCCAGGCGGTCGGCGTTGAACGTCCGTTTGGTCTGCGCGTTCGACGGCATGTGCAGCGACAGGTAGTCCGCGCGAGCACAGAGATCATCGAGCGAGACGAGCTCGATGCCCAGATCCGACGCGGCCTGCACGGCAATGAACGGATCGTGCGCGATGATGGTCATCCCGAACGCCTGCGCGCGGCGGGCGACTTCCTGGCCGATGCGTCCCAACCCCGCGAGTCCGAGCACCTTGCCTCGGACCTCTTCGCCCATGAAACTCTTCTTGTCCCAGGCGCCCTGTTTCATCGAGGCGTCGGCCGCAGGCAGCTTGCGCGCGAGCGCCAGCAACTGAGCCATCGCCAACTCCGCGACACTGATGCTGTTGGCGCCCGGCGCGTTCATGACGACAATGCCGCGCGCGCTGGCGGCGTCGACGTCGACGTTGTCGACGCCAGTGCCGGCACGGGCAATCGCCCGCAGGCGCGGCGCCGCGTCGATGACATCGGCTGTCACCTTTGTCGCCGAGCGCACCACGAGAGCCTCGGCTTCGGCCAGATCGGTCGCGAGCTGGTCAGGTGTGCGGCCGGGCCGGGCGTCGACGGTCCATCCTTCGGCACGAAGAAGCTCGAGAGCGGTTGAGGGAAGGTCGTCGGCAACGACAATGAGCACGGTTGGAAGTCTCCGGATAGTGTGAGCCCGTTATAATGACAGGTTGAGAATGGTGTGAAAAGGGCGAGCGGGCGCCCGCGATGCATCATCGATGGTGCAATCCGCTGTTTTCTTCGGATTCTCTGGTCGTTACGCGGTGTTCACATGGTGTTTTCCACAAGGTTTTCCACAGAACGTGTGGACGTCTCTCGCGAACGGCACGGCAATCTGACCTAAAGGAATCCCTGATCAGGAGAAACGAATGAATCGCAAGGTCACGGTTGTCGGTGGCGCAGGCAATGTCGGTGCCACCGTCGCGCGCGCCGTCGCGCAGAAGGAACTGGCCGATGTCGTCATCGTCGACATCGCGGAGTCGAAGGCGGCGGGCGTGGCGCTCGACATCTTCCAGTCGTGCGCGGTCGATGGATCGGCCGCGCGCGTCATGGGTGTCGGCACCAACGGCTTTGCCGAGACGGCCAACTCGGACGTCGTCGTCATCACATCCGGCATGCCGCGCAAGCCCGGCATGAGCCGCGACGACCTGCTGAACGTCAACTACAAGATCATGCAGGACGTCACGGCCGAGATCGTCAAGCACTCGCCCGACTGCATCATCGTACCCGTCGCCAACCCGCTCGACGCCATGTCGCAGGCCGTGTACCGGCTGAGCAAGTTCCCGCGCGAGCGCGTCATCGGCATGGCTGGCGTGCTCGACTCGGCCCGCATGAGGACGTTCGTGGCCATGGAGCTCAATGTCTCGGTTTCGGACGTCACCTGCTTCGTGCTCGGTGGGCATGGCGACACGATGGTGCCCCTGCCGCGGCTCTCGACGGTGGCGGGCATCCCGATCACCGAGCTGATTTCGGCCGAGCGCATAGCAGCCATCTGCGAGCGGACCGCCAACGGCGGTGCCGAGATCACCAAACTCGTCGGCACGAGCGCCTGGTACGCGCCCGGCGCGTCGGCGGCGGACATGGTCGAGGCGATCCTGAAGGACCAGAAGCGCATCATGCCGTGCTCGGTCTTCCTGAAGGGCGAGTACGGCATCAACGATCTGTTCGTCGGCGTGCCGGTCAAGCTCGGCGCCGGCGGGGTGGAGCAAATCGTCGAGGTCAAGCTCAACGACGACGAGCGGGCGGCGCTCGGTAAGTCCGCGGGCGCCGTCAAGGAACTGGTCGACGTGATCAGCGTGTAGAGGCGACCCTTCAGGGTCGCCTCCACCGTGTGTTGGATGACGTGAGTCGGCCCCACAGCCAGTCGGATGTGGGTGTGCCGGACGATGTGGGGGCAACCCTTCAGGGTTGCCCTACTTCATCGCCGCCTTCAGGTAGTCCCGGTTCATCCGGGCGATGCTCGCAATCGAGATTTCCTTCGGACACACCGCTTCGCACTCACCTTCGTTCGAACAGCTGCCGAAGCCTTCCAGGTCCATCCGTTCCACCATGTTGAGGACCCGGCGGTCGCGCTCGGCCTCGCCCTGGGGCAGGAGCCCGAGATGGGCGATCTTGGCTGAGGTGAAGAGGTGCGCTGCCGCGTTCTTGCAGACCGCCACGCAGGCGCCGCACCCGATGCACTGCGCGTTGTCCATGGCGAGGTCGGCGACGGGCTTCGCGATCGGCAGGCTGTTGCCGTCCGGCGCCCCGCCGACGTTCATGGAGATGTAGCCGCCGGCCGAGATGATGCGGTCGAGGGCGCTTCGATCCACCACGAGATCCTTGAGGACCGGGAAAGCGCGCGCGCGGAACGGCTCGATGGTAATGGTGTCGCCGTTCCGGAAGCGGCGCATGTGCACCTGGCAGGTGGTCGCCCCACGGTCCGGACCGTGCGGGATGCCGTCGATCACCAGGCCGCAGCTGCCGCAGATGCCCTCGCGACAGTCGGAATCGAACGCGATGGGGTCGGTGCCAGCCTTGCTCAGATCCTCGTTGACGACGTCGAGCATCTCGAGGAGGGACATGTCGGCATGGACGTCCCTGGCCGTGTAGGTTTCGAAGCGGCCAGCGAGACCGGGCCCTGCCTGCCGCCACACTTTCAACGTCACTGTCATCGCCATGTTCGTCTTGTGTTGTTCCTTAGTCGGTTCCCGGCTCCCGGTTCCCGACGGAATTCACTTATAGCTCCGCTGCGACGGGTGCACTTCCTCGAAGGCGAGCGGCTCCTTGTGCCGGGCCGGGGCCTCGCCGACACCGCGGAACTCCCAGGCCGCGGCGTAGGAGAACTCGTCGTCGCGCCTCAGGGCTTCGCCGTCGGGTGTCTGGTACTCCTCGCGGAAATGACCGCCGCACGATTCGCGGCGCTCGAGCGCGTCGAGCGTCATGAGCTCCGCGAACTCCATGTAATCCGCCACGCGGCCCGCATAGTCGAGCGCGAGGTTGAGGTTGTTCTTGTCGCCCGGCACGGTGACGTCCTGCCAGAACGCCTCGCGCAGCTGGCGAATGGCGGTGAGCGCACCCTGCAGGCCCTGTTCGTTGCGGGCCATGCCGACGTGCTCCCAGCAGATGGCGCCGATGGCGCGGTGGAACTCGCGGATGGTCCGCGTGCCCTTGACGGCCAGCACGCGGTCGATGCGTGCCTGCGAGGCGGAGCGGGCCTCCGCGAAGGCGTCGTCTCCGACGGCGACGGCCGGGAGCGGCGTGGCGCCGAGGTAGTTGGCCACCGTGTAGGGCGCGACGAAGTAGCCGTCGGCCAGGCCCTGCATGAGCGCGCTCGCGCCGAGGCGGTTGGCGCCGTGGTCGGAGAAATTGGCCTCGCCCAGCACGAACAGGCCCGGAATGGTGGACTACGACCTGATGTCCACCAT
>CAZJBN010000178.1:0-6041 GCA_964543955.1 uncultured Bifidobacteriaceae bacterium | reverse complement strand
TCACGCGTGCACGGGGTCCATGGCCACGTGCGTCAGAGTGTAAGCCGGGACCGTCGACCGCGGAGGAGTAGAACGAATGCCGGCCCGAAGAAACCGCAAGAGAGTCCCGGTCGCGGTGTCAGTCGTGCCTCAGCGCAACCATCGGATCGACGCGGGCAGCGCGGGCGGCAGGAATCACGCACGCGCAGAGGGCCACGGCAATCCACACGAGTGCCACACGGACGTGAGTCCCAGCGCCGGTCATCGCGATGCCCTCCTGAAGCGAGCCAGCCAGGCGTGTGAGTGGGATCGTCAGGACCTCGCCGATGGCGACGCCGACGAGCACGATTGCGAGGCCGTACCCCAGAACCTCGCGGAAGACATCCCTCCGGCTGGCGCCGAGCGCCATGCGCACGCCGATCTCCTGCGTCCGCAGGGTCACGCGATAGGCAATCACGCCGTAGAGGCCAATTGCAGCGAGGATCAGCGCCAGCAGGCCGAAGGTCGTCAACACTCTGGAGAACCATTGGAACAGTGCGTAGCGCTGTTCGACGTGCGTGCGCAGAGGCTGCACGTTGTAGACACGGATGCCCTCGCCCAGCGCCAGCAGCGTCCGACGGACGGGCTGCACCATTCCCGCCGGATCCGAGCTCACATTCAGCAGGATGGCCGTGAGCCGGCTCGACTGCTCCTTCGTAAGCGGGCGATACAGGTGGGATGGCGCCTCCTCCCCGAGGGAACGAATTACGGAATCGCGTGCGACGCCAATGACGACGGCCGCTTCCACGGCGTCGCACCCCACCATCAAGCGCTCGCCAACCACGGATCGGCCCGGCCATAAACGCCGGCCGAGGCTCTCGCTCACGACGACCGCCGCGGCGCCACTGGAGATCTCGTCAGACGTGAACGCGCGGCCGGCGATGACGTCGATGCCCATGGCGTCGAAGTAGCCGGCGTCGATGCCGCTTGTCGTGGTAGGAACCTGCCCTCCACCTGGACGTGAAGCGCAGCCGCCGCCGGCCGGCATCAGTGGCAGAAACGACGAGAGTCCGACTGTTCGGACGCCCGGCAGCGCGCGAAGCTGCTCCACCGCCTGTGCGTAGAGATCGCGGCGACGCTCGGGCGTGAATGGCGGCGACGGCAGGAGCGTATACGCGTACAGCCGTCCGGTCATATCGAACCCGGGATCAGCGGCGTGCAGCCGCTGAAGAGCCTGGAGGACACTTCCGGCCACGAACAGCAGGACGAGCGAGATGACGACCTGAGCGACGAGCCCCAACGGCCTCCGCCGTGGAGGTCCGCCGCCGATCTCGTTCTTGAACGTGAGTCCACTCGCCCCCGACGAGCGCCAGGCCGGCCGCAGGCCGCAGAAGACCGTCGTGGCGAGCGCAACGACCGAGGCGAACACGATGGCGCGCCAGTCGAGTGAGGGATCCAGATCGACTGCGAAGATGCCAAGGAACGGCGGCACGGAGGTCGCCAGCGCTCGATTGGCCCACACGGCCAGGACGACGCCGCAGATGGCGCCGCTCACGGCCAGCACCAGGCTTTCGATCAGGAGTTGCTGGAGCAGCCGGAACCTCGATGCTCCCAGGGCACGGCGGACGGCGAACTCGCGCTGCCGGACCGCGCCCCGGACCAGGAGCAGGTTGCCGACGTTGACGCATGCGATCAGCAGGACGAGGCCAACGACGGCGGCCAGCAGCGTCGACAGCACTTCGGCACGTTGTCGAAGACGGAAATCCGGAAGCGCGCGCACGTGCTCGGCGACGATCGGAGACCGCACGTCCGCAGAACGACCGCGCTCGGCCATCAGTTGCGCGTCGATGGCGTCGAGCTCGGCCGACGCCTGCGCGGCCGTCGCGCCGTCACGGAGCCGGCCAAAGAGCTTCAGCATGTCTCGAAGGCCGCCTTCTTCGAGCCGGGCGGCCAGCCGCGAACGAGACTGAATGGGCACCCACAGGTCCGTGCGCACCGGCGCGAGCGCGCCGGTGTAGTCCCGGGGGGCCACGCCGACGATCGTGTAGGACTCGGATTCGGATCGAATGAGCCGTCCGACCACATCGGGATCGAGATTGAAGTGGCGCTCCCACACCGCGTGGCTGATGACGGCAGCCGCCTCGCGGTCGTCCACGAGCCAGCGGCCCACGGTCGGCCTGAGTCCAACGATCTCCGCGTAGTTGGCCGTCACGACCTCGGCGACGATGAAGCTGCTCTCGCCGTCCACGTCGATGTCGGACTCCATCGGCAGCGCCAGGGCCAGCCCGGAGAGCTGGCGCGTGCGGGCCTGAACGTCCCGATAGGCGGGATACGACCACGGTGCGCTGTCGGCGCGGCGCACCCACACCAGCCGTTCCGGCTCGGCGACCGACATCGGCCGAAGCAGTACCGAGTTGATCACGCCGAAGAGGCTGGTGTTGACGCCGATACCAAGGCCGAGGCACAGCACTGCGAGCCCGGCAAAGCCCGGCGCGCGCCGGAATTGCTGGATGGCGAGCCGCAAATCGCGGCCAAGGTCGCTGACGAACCCGATGCCTCGGGTATCACGGTGTTCTTCTCTGATCTGATCGAAGCCGCCGAGCTCGATCCGCGAGCGACGAACGGCCTCGTCCCGCGCCAGCCCGCGGCGCACGTGCGATTCCACGAGGTGCTCGAAATGGGACCGCAGTTCGTCGTCCAGCTCGCGTTCGACGGCGTCGCGTCGGAAGAGGGACCGCAGACGGAGTGTCCAGTCAATCAGCATCGCAGCTCTCTCGCAGGCGACCCATGAAGGGTCGCCTCTACGGATTCATCTCGCGCAGAAGGGTCGCCTCTACGATTTGCCGCCCTTGGCTCGCCATGCGGCCCTCACCGTCTCTACTCGTGTTTCAACGCCGCGATCGGATCGATTCTCGTCGCGCGGCGCGCCGGAACGTAGCTTGCCGTGGCAGCGATCAACACCATCGAGACAACGACGCCGACGTAGATGCGTGGATCCGATGCGTCCACGAAGCTGGTCGACGTCGTCATCAGGTACGCGAGCCCGAGCGCGAACGCCAGGCCGACGACCCCGCCGATCACAACAGGCACCGCTCCTTGTCTGACGACCATTCGCAGGATCGCTCGAGGACGCGCGCCGAGCGCCATGCGGACGCCGATCTCCCGCGTGTGCTGGGCCACCGAGTACGAGACCACGCCGTAGATGCCCGTCGCGGTCAGACACAGCGCGATGAGGGCTATCCCCGCCAGCAGCCCGGCGATGGTGTACGTCCCGGACAGATCGTCGAACAGCACCTGCTCCATCGACGAGACGGCGAAGATCGGTTCGTTCGGATCGAGCTGAGCCGCCTGAGCGCGAATCGCTGGCGCCAGTTGGACGGGATCGACCCTGTCCGTCCGGACGAGGATCGCCATGGTGCGCTCGGCATGCCAGGATGACGGAACGTAGACCTGCGGCATCACACGCGGATCCAGGCTCGAGCTGCGCGCGTTTGCGACGATGCCGACGACGAGCAGCGGGGTGTTCGGAAGCGGCGCGTCGTCGAGGGTGATGCGACTGCCCAGGGGATCGGCGCCCCTCCAGAGACGACGCACGGCCTCCTCGCTGACGAGCGCGACTGCCGGACCAGGTCCGAAGTCCTCGTCGGTGAGGGTACGGCCACGGAGCAGCGGGACCCTGAGCGTTTGGAAGTACTCGCGGGAAGTCGTTGCCACCGCGGCGAACGGGCGCTCATCGGGCGCGATCGATGGCGTGCCTTCGATGGTCACGCGAGCGCTCAACGGGCGGTCGCCAACGGGAAGCCGATTGATGGCAGCGGCGGAGGCTACGCCCGGGATCGCTTCGATGCGAGCCAGCAGGTCCGCGTAGAACTGCGTGATTCTTGTCGCGTCAGGGTACTTCGCCTCCGGAAGCTCCATACGGAAGGTCATCACCTGTGCCGGGTCGAACCCGTACTCAGCCGTGCGAAGGTTCCAGGCCGTTCTGCCGACCAGCACGACCTGAATCATCACGACCATCGCGAGCGCCACCTGCACGCCAACGAGGATGCCGCGTGCCCGGCGGCCGAATCCGGCGCCGACGAGACGGGCGCCCTCTCCGAGGTGTATGGGATCCGGTCTGGATGATCTCAGCGCCGGGAACAGCGCAAACGCGAACGGGACGACGAACGAGGTGACGGCGCCGACGAGCACGACCCGGCCGTTGAGGCCCGACTGGGCGAAATCCGGCCCGGCCAGCCATCTGATCCCGTCGATGCCCCACGACGCGATCAGCAGACCCACCGCGCCGGCAATCGCCGACACGACGAAGCTTTCGATCATGAACAATCGCACGTGATCGAAACGGCTGGCACCGAGCGCAGCACGCAATGAGCGCTCGTGGTGCCGTGTGGCGGCTTGCGCCAGAATCATGTTCGACGTATTCGCGCAGGCCATCGCGAGAATCAGGACCCCGACAAGCGCAAGGAGAAACAGGACGAACGGCGTCTCGCCGCCTGTGAGCTCGATGAGCGGGCGGATCACGACACCCGTCCGGGCGTTCGTGCGCGGATACTCGGTCCGCAGCTGGTCGGCAATCGCGCCCAGCTCGGCCGCGGCCTGCGCCCTCGTCACCCCTTCCTTCAGTCGCGCAGTGACATACAACCGCCGCTCGTCGCGGGCGGCGCCCGTGGCATCGAGCATCTGCGGCACCATGAGGTCGCTTCGCCCGAAGAGCCTGGTGTCCGCCTGTGCAGACAGGACGCCGACGATCGTGTGGGACACGCCGTTCAGCAGAACGCTCCGGCCGAGCACATCAGCTCTCGACGAGAACTGCCGTTGCCAGAACTTCCGGGTCAGCAGTGCGACGGGTGCTGCTCCCGGACGCCCTTCGTCGGAAGCGAACCCGCGGCCGAAGGCGACATCGAGACCCCACATCGACAGCAGATTCGCGGTCGCGTGCACCACCGAAACCCTGGCGGGTGCGTCCAGACCTGTCAGAGTGGCGCTGCCGTACCTGAACGCGCCGAACTCCTCGACGGTCGTCGATTGCGCGGTCCAATCCACGAGATCCGGCACTGACGTACCGGTGAGGGCCAGACCGCCGGACATCCCCGATTGCGACTGGCTGGGCCTCGGATCCGTCGATGCGACGAACACGAGACGTTCGGCGTTGGCTGCCGGCACCATGCGCCACACCACGTCGATCGTGTTGTAGACGATCGCCGTCGCGCCGATGGCGACCGCCAGAGTGAGCACCATGATCGCGGCGGGACCTCGATTGCGTCGGAGCTGCCGGACGGCATGGCGCAGGTCACGACCGAGATCGTCGATGAATTCGATCCCGCGCGCATCGCGGTGTTCTTCCCTGATCTGGTCGGAGCCGCCGAGCTCGATCCGCGCGCGACGAACGGCCTCGTCCCGCGCCAGCCCGCGGCGCACGTGCGATTCCACGAGGTGCTCGAAATGGAACCGCAGCTCGTCGTCCAGCTCGCGCTCGACGGCATCACGTCGGAAGAGCGAACGCAGACGGAGCAGCCAGTCGGTCAGCATCGGTTCGGTCTCCGGCGGGTCTGAAGTCCCGCCCTACCGGTCACACGCTTTCGAGGACCTGGGCGACCGCAGCGCTCAGCTTGCGCCAGGCCGAGATCTGGCTCTCGAGCTGTACGGTCCCGCGCCTGGTCAGCTCGTAGTACTTCGCGCGGCGGTTGTTGTCCGAGACCCCCCAGCGAGCCTTGATCCAGCCGCGGCGCTCCAGCCGATGAAGCGCCGGATAGAGGGATCCCTGGCGTACGAGGAGTGTGGCGCTCGAGATCTGCCGGAGGCGTTCGGCAATCGCCCAGCCGTGCAGCGGCTCGAGCGCCAAGGATTTGAGGATCAGCAGATCGAGCGTACCCTGCGGAAGATCGAGATGGTCATCGGCCACACGTCCCTCCCTATCGGCTTCGACAAGAGACTATACCGGTCTCTTGTCGAAGTGCAAGAGAAGAAACCCGCGGTGTCAGGGCACGTCGACGATCACCTCGTTCGATGGCGCACCGACGACAAAGTGCCCGCCGCAGCCGTTCCCCGCCGACACGCGGACGTAGTACCGGCCGGAAGGCGCC